>JAFXQT010000099.1 GCA_017526905.1 Bacteroidaceae bacterium
ACATGGCCGCTGTGCAGCAAATCGTAGCAACCCGAAACGAATACTTTTTTAGCCATTACCGCTCCGCCCGCATCGGGTTGTTCAAGAAATCTTCGTACGCCAACCGGATACCGTCCTCCAGTTCGGTCTTGTAGGTCCATCCGAGGGCTTTGGCTTTCGACACATCCAGGAGCTTTCTTGGAGTGCCGTTGGGCCGCGAGGTGTCCCAGCGTATGTCGCCCTCATAGCCAATCACCTTCGCTACCAGTTTGGTCAGCGCTTTGATGCTGAGTTCCTTGCCGGTGCCGGCGTTGACGGTCTCGTTGCCGGAGTAGCGTTGCATCAGCAGCACGCAAAGCTGGGCCAAGTCGTCCACGTAGAGAAATTCGCGCATGGGCGAGCCGTCGCCCCAGCAGGTAACGCTCTTGGCACCGCTGACCTTCGCTTCGTGGAACCGGCGTATCAGAGCCGGCATCACATGCGAGTGCTCAGGGTGGTAGTTGTCGCCAGGGCCGTAGAGGTTGGTGGGCATCACCGAGATATAGTCCGTGCCATATTGGCGGTTCAGGAATTCGCAGTATTTCAAGCCGCTTATCTTGGCCAGCGCATAGGCCTCGTTGGTCTTTTCCAGCGCGCCTGTCAGCAGGCAATCCTCGGTCATGGGCTGGGGTGCCATGCGCGGGTAGATACAGCTGGAACCAAGGAATTCCAGTTTCTTGCAGCCGTTGCGCCAGGCGGCATGAATCACGTTCATCTCCAGCATCATGTTTTCGTACATGAAGTCGGCCAGCGCGCTTTGGTTGGCCACGATGCCGCCCACTTTGGCGGCCGCCAAGAACACATACTCCGGCCGTTCTTGGGCGAAGAATGCTTCCACCGCATCTTGCCGTGTCAGATCCAGTTCGGCATGTGTCCGTGTGATGATGTTGGCATAACCTTGCCGCTTCAGCTCGCGCACGATGGCAGAGCCTACCATGCCGCGGTGGCCGGCAACGTAAATCTTGGAATGATGCTCCAAAGACTCACCCCCCAGCCCCCTCCCTTTCAAGGAGGGGGAAGACTCACCCCCCGACCCCCTCCCTTTCAAGGAGGGGGAGAAGGCTGCGCCGTTGGGGGCTATTGTGGTTTTATCTCCTATATGTCCTTCATCAAGGTCCTTTTTCATCATAGTGCCTTCAGTTTTATGTCATAATCGGACTCACCCCCTGCCCTGCCGGGCATCCCCCTCCCTTTCAAGGAGGGGGCAGTTACTTCCGAAGCTTGAGTGTACGCAATGGCGTCTGCCAGCTCCCCCTCCTTGAAAGGGAGGGGGTTGGGGGGTGAGTCTCTTCCCCTCCTTGAAAGGGAGGGGGGCGGGGGGTGAGTCTTCTATTTCACGATTCCCTTTTCCAGGTATTCCGCCAGGTTCGTCCGCACCTTGGCCGCTGCCCCTTCGGCCGCTACCTTGGCCATGTCGGCATCCACCATCAGGTTCACCAGTTGCTCAAATGTGGTGCGCTGTGGGTCCCATCCCAACTGTCGGCGTGCTTTCGTCGGGTCGCCCCAGAGGTTCACCACATCGGTGGGGCGGTAGAAGTCGGCCGACACCTCAACGACCACATCCCCGACGGACACGGGACGACTGGTGGCGGATACTTCCGGAGCGAGCCGCTTGACCACACCCTTCTCGTTGGCTCCCTCTCCTACGAATTCCAGTTCGATGCCCACGCGGCGGAAGGCCAGCTGGCAGAAGTCGCGCACCGAATGCTGTTCGCCGGTGGCAATGACAAAGTCGTCCGGCTGCGGTTGCTGCAGGATGAGCCACATGCACTCCACATAGTCGCGGGCATAGCCCCAGTCGCGCAGGCTGCTCAGGTTGCCCAGATACAGCTTCTGCTGTTTGCCTTGTGCGATGCGTGCCGCCGCCAGCGTGATCTTTCGGGTCACGAAGGTCTCGCCGCGCCGTTCGCTCTCGTGGTTGAAGAGGATGCCCGAACAGCAGTACATCCCGTAGGCCTCGCGGTATTCCTTCACAATCCAGTAGCCGTAGAGCTTGGCCACGGCGTAGGGCGAGTAGGGGTGGAAGGGGGTCAGCTCGTTCTGCGGCACTTGCTCCACCTTCCCGTACAGTTCCGATGTCGATGCCTGGTACACGCGGCAGGTGTCCGTGAGCCCGCACACCCGCACCGCCTCAAGGATGCGCAGCACGCCGGTGGCATCCACGTTGGCCGTGTATTCGGGCGAGTCGAAACTCACCTGCACGTGGCTCTGGGCCGCCAGGTTGTAGATTTCCGTGGGGCGGACGGTGCCCACCACCTTGATGATGGCCATCGAGTCGCCCATGTCGCCATAATGCAGGTGGAAGTGGGGCTTACCCTCCAGGTGTGCGATACGTTCGCGGTAGTCCACGCTGGAGCGGCGGATGATGCCATGCACTTCGTACCCCTTCTCCAGCAGGAACTCGCTCAGGAACGAGCCGTCCTGGCCCGTTACGCCTGTAATCAAAGCTATCCTTTTATCCATATTTCCGTGCAAAGGTAACCCTTTCTTCCGAAACAACGTCATTTTTGTCGCTTTTTGTGCAAAATGAGCAGTTTTTGCAACCTTTGTGTCATCGTGTATGAATGAAAATAGGTACTTTTGCAGCGGCAAAAGACAAATAGTCCCAACGCGTATGCAACAAACCGATATCACTCTTTCACCGTTGGCCTTCCACCCGTCCTTGCACCAGCTGGTGTGGGGCACCGAGAGCTGGGAGGTGAGTGCTGTTCCTGGCAACGAATCTATCATCGCCGCCGGCCAGCTGGCCGGACGTACCCTCTCCATGGCCGTGCAGTTGTGGGGCGAGCAGCTCTTGGGCCGTAAAGGGCTGGAGCAGGGCGGGGGCACCTTCCCGCTGCTCACCAAGATCATCGATGCCAAGCAGGATCTGAGCATACAGGTGCATCCGGGCGAGACGCTGGCCCAGCGCCGCCACCACTGCCACGGCAAGACGGAGATGTGGTTCGTGCTGGATGCCCAGCCCGGCGCCTCGCTCTTGGCCGGCTTCAGCAAGCCGCTCCCGCGCGAAGAGTATGCGGCACGGGTGGCCGACGGCAGCATCGTGCAGTACCTGGCACGCCACGAGGTGCATCCGGGCGATGTGTTCTTCATCCCCGCCGGCCGTGTGCATGCCATCTGCGGCGGCGTGCGCCTGTGCGAGATCCAGCAGAGCTCGGACATCACCTACCGCCTGTATGACTACCACCGTCTGGGGCTCGACGGTCAGCCGCGGCAGCTCCATGTGGAGGAGGCGCTGGATGCCATCGATTTCCGCGTCCTGCCCGACTATCTCACCCGCTACACGCCGGCACTGGGCCAGGCGGTGCCCATCGTCAGCTGCCCCTATTTCAACGTCAACCTGTTGGAGCTGGATGCCCCGTTGCACCGCTCCTTGGCGGCACGCGAGTCCTTTGTGCTGCTCTCCCTGCTCGATGGCGAAGGCATCGTCACGCTGGATGCCTCACCAGCTGCCCCTCCCACGGCGACAAGCCAGAATCGCTCATTCGCGGTGCCGTCCGGCACAGCCGCCACCACCGCTTCTGGCCCCACGTTCCCCCTTCGCTCGTCGCTTCTCATCCCAGCCGTTCAGGCATCGTTCGTCATTACGCCCGTCGGCAACCGTCCCCTCCGCCTGCTGGAGACTTACCTGTAGGCTAACGCAGGCGGCGTAGGTACGCGATATTATTTGCGGTCGCATACCTAAAGGCATGCATTCCTCGATAATAACCCCGTTATACGCAGCTGAAAACGGATGATATCCCCGTTTGTGTGGGTGGATATCATCCGTTTTCAGCATTCACTTTTCGCGTTTGTTTTCGCGTTTTTCGTGTTTTTTCGTGGTCTCACTTTTCGCGTTTGTTTTCGCGTTTTTCGTGTTTTTCGTGATCCCCCCCCCCTCACGGAGGGAGAGTCGGGGGTGAATTTACGGCTCGGTCGTGTCGCCGCTGCCGTCGCCGTCGCCGTCGTCCTGTTCGCCCAGTGCAGCCAGCTTGGCGGCCGACTGACGGGCATGGAGATGCTGTGACGCAGTAACACGCGTACGCACGTACGTACATTATTATTTTAATGGAATGGCGTGCAGGGGCAACGATAAAGATCTACGTGCGCGTGCTCCAGACCAGCAGCGGAGGGATGGGGGGAGGGGTACACAGGGTGCGCCGGCGTGCTTATTTCTCGCTGAAGCTGACGCTGTCGCCGGTGCCCGAAGCGGTGGTCAGACGTGAAGCGTTGATTCCGAAACGGCGGATCAGCGCGTTCCTCACGGCTTCGGTGTGCGAGCTCTGGCCGCGGATGACAAGGTGCAGGCGCGGACGGTTCTTCATCTCGTTGGCCACCTGGATTAGCTGGTTGTGATGCTCGTCGTTGAGGCCGTTCTCGTTGGCCTTGAAATGGAGCGTGGGCAATGATGCCGATGCGGTGCCGGTGGCAGTGCTCTTGGCGGCGGCTTTCTTGGGCGTGGCTGCCGGCTTGGGCGTGGCTGCCGGCACCGCAGCAGTGGCTGCTGTCTTGACCGTGGTGCTGGCGGTGGTGTTGGCGGCCGTATTGCTGGGCTGCACGGCTTTCTTCGTCTCGGCTTTCGCAGCAGCAGGCTGTGCGGTCGTGGCCTGCACGGGTCTGATGGTGGGCTTCTCGGCCTGCACGTGCTTGGCGGTGGGCTTCTCGGCCTGCACGGGCTTGGCGCTGGGCTTCTTGGCCTGCACGGGCTTCTCAGGTTCGGACAGGATGGCCTGCTCCTCTTCGTCGAAGAGGTGGTCGATACCCGTCGGCTCGTTGGCCTTCTGCTTGTTGGTTTGGGCGGTTGCGGCCGAAGTGTCCAGCGTTCGCACGTTCACGGCAGGGCGGGAGGTCTGTTCTTTCTCGGCCGTCTCCTTGGTGAGCAGTACAATCTCCTCGTGTACGATGTCTTCTGTGCTGCGATAGCGGAAATGGCGCCGTCCGTCGCGGTTGCGGAAGTGGTAGTTTACACCCACGGCCAACTGCCATGCGGCATAGTTGGGGTTGAATGCCACGTGGTCGGAGTAGCGGGTCAGGTTGTAGTTCAGTGCCGGTTCCACATAGCCCTCCCAGGCCCCTTCGGGATCCAGGTGGAAGGCAAAGTCGAGGCCGACCTTGGAGATGAGGTCGTTTTTCTTTCCGGTGGAGATGCCGCAGACGTGGTTGAGGCCGACGCCTGCGATCAGGTGGGTTTCAAAGAAACGCGGGCTGCCAGGATAGCCGCGGAACAAATTGCTCAGGTTGACGTCGCCCAACAGGTCGAAGTCGATGGCCTTGATGCCTGTGTGGCTATAGATGTTGAGAGCTCCTATCTTGCTGGCAGGAAAACGCTGGTCGTTGAAAAAAGGCGTTATCTCGACCATCACACCCACAACGGGGAGGAAGTCATGCCCGGCGCGCAGACTCAGGTGCGGGTTCAGGTGGGACATGAACGTGTTGTGGGTCAGTTTGGAGTTGAACCCTACGTTGAGACCCACATACCAGTTGTCCCACGGGCCGGCCTTGGCCAGCTTGGTCACGGCGCCGACGGGCGAACAGGCAAGTGTGATGGCTGCTGCAAGAAGTAGTAGCTGCTTCATGCTACTTGCTGATTTGCGGTGTTATGTTGGCTTGCTCGATCTTACCCTCGAACTCTTCGATAAAGAAGTCGCGCATCACGCTTTCGTTCTGGTAGGTCTTGCTGCCTTTGGGCACATAGAGTGTGCACCAGGTGCGGTCCACCTTGTCGAAGGCGTTGTTGGCGCAGGTGGGTGCCGTGGTGGCCAGCAGATAGACGGACAGCAGTGACGTGCAGCGTGCAAAGGCGTTCTCGCCGATGGCCGTGATGCTGGCAGGCAGCACTACCGTCTTCAGTGCCGTGCAGCCGTAGAACAGCTCGTCCTCGATTTCGGTGATGCCCGTGGGGATGGTCATGGACACAATGGATGCGCAGCCCTCGAAGCAGCCGGCGCCGATGGCAGCCACCGTGGCGGGGATGTTGATGGCGTTGATCGAGCTGCAGTTGTAGAAGGCGAAACTCTTGATTTCGCGGATGCTGCTGGGTATGGTGACGCTGGTCAGCGAGTTGCAGTCGCGGAAAGCATACTCGCCGATGGAAGTGACGTTGAATGTCTTGCCGTTGTAGGTGACGGTGGCGGGAATGGTCACAGCGCCGGAGTAGGCGGTTCGGTTGTTGTCTGAAAACACTTTGCAAGCCACTTCCAGTTCGGTGGCAGAGGTGCGATAATAATAGATGCCATCCACCTCGCAGTCATAGGCGGCTGCGGGAGTACTGTAAAAGAGGGCCGCAATGGCCGAAACAAGCATCAGGACGTACTTCTTCATTATGTCTGTAGTTTTAGATTCTGGTAATAGTGAACGTTTCTTTTTGATAAGTGGGCGTAAAACCGGTGCAAAGATAGGAATTAATTTACTTTACCCTGCGCATTTTGCAAGGATTTTTTCATCTGACAGCCGAAAAATGATGTATTATTTGCTTTTTTGCCCTACTTTGTGCTGCCAAACCGCTGCAAACAGGCGGCAAAAAAGGCAAAACAGGTGCCACCGCCAGCGCATGTCGGTTCCGGTTCAGGGGGCCGGCGGTGACGGCGGTGAGGGCGCAGGATTGGCCGCCGACGGAGGCGTTGCACGTTAAATATCCCTAAAATTGGGCACCCTTTTTGGTCAAACCATGCTTTGTGTATATTTTCGCACGAAAAATAGGGAACGACATAACCAAATCAGTAAAGTATATACACAATGAAGAAAACAATCCTCGGCCTCCTGCTGGCCCTCTGCACCCTCAGTGCAAACGCACAGTTCGAAGCAGGCAAGAAGTATGTGAACACCTCGTTATCAGGTCTTAACCTGTCCTACAGCAAGAACACCAAGTTCTGCTTCAACCTCGATGCCACAGGCGGTTACTTCCTGGCCGACGATTGGATGGTGATGGGCCGTTTGGGCTATGCACATCCGGGTCGCCACCAGGACAAGTTCGAGCTGGGTCTGGGCGGCCGCTATTACATTGAGCAGAACGGCCTCTCGCTGGGCGCGCTGATCAGCTATGAGCACGGCCACAACTACAACTGGAAGACGGACAACTGGTTCATCACTCCGGAGATAGGCTACACCTTCTTCCTGAACCAGTACCTGACCATCGAGCCGGCCCTTTATTATAAGATGTCGCTGAACGACTTCTCCGATGCCTCCACCGTAGGCCTCCGGATTGGTCTCGGTTGGTACTTCTGACGCCGCCGCTCTTGCTACTCGTATAACCTTGCCGAAACTAACTACTAACCATTAACATAATCAAGCCCCCTCCGTGGTGAGGGGGCGAGAAAACTCCTATGAAAACAAACCTGAGTTCGCAAATCACATTGGATCGCGTTTCGCCCCGCTACTATCGCCCGGGTGGCAACATCGAACGTTCGGTGCTGACGCGCTTTGAGAAACTGCCTGCCGACATCTATGCCACTGCCGAAGAAGGCGCAGCCGATGTCGCACTGAAGATAGCCAATACCATTCGGAAGAAGCAGAAGGAGATACGCGCCTGCACCATGGCCTTCAGCGGTGGGGCAACCCTCACCGAGGTGTTCAACCAACTGGTGCGCATGCACGAGGAGGAAGGACTGAGCTTCCACAACGTGGTGGTGTTCGTCACGTACGAGTACTACCCGCTTCCGCCCGAATCGACAGCTTCCAACCTCTCGGTGCTGAAGGAACAGTTCTTCGACCGTGTGGACATCCCCGCTCAGAACATCTACCCCATCGACGGCACCACGCCGCAGGAACGTGTCAACGAGCACTGTCTGGCCTATGAGAAGATGATCGAGGAGATGGGCGGCATCGACATCATGCTGCTCGGCATCGGCCGCATGGGCAACATAGCCATGAACATGACTGGCTCGCAGCGCAACAGCCACACACGCCTGGTGCTGCTGGATCCCACCAGCCGCAACGAAGCCGTGAAGGTGTTCGGCACGGAGACCAATGTGCCTATCTGTGCCATCACGATGGGCGTGAGCACCATCCGCGCCGCACGCAAGATCTTCCTGCTGGCTTGGGGCGAGGAGAAGGCCGATGTCATCAAGAGCGCAGTGGAAGGCGAAATCACCGATACACAAAGCGCCACCTTCCTGCAGATGCACAGCAACGTGCAGGTGGTGCTTGACCTGAGTGCCGCCGCACACCTGACACGTATCCAGCGCCCGTGGCTTGTCACCTCCTGCGACTGGACCGACAAACTGATCCGCTCGGCCATCGTGTGGCTGTGCCAGCAAACGGGCAAGCCGATCCTCAAACTGACCAATAAGGACTACAGCGAGCATGGCCTGGGCGAGCTCCTGGCCATTTACGGCTCGGCCTACGATGTGAATATCAAGATCTTCAACGACCTGCAGCACACCATTACCGGATGGCCCGGCGGCAAGCCCAATGCCGACGACTCCATGCGGCCGGAGCGCGCAAAGCCCTTCCCCAAGCGTGTGATTGTGTTCTCGCCCCACCCCGACGACGACGTGATTTCCATGGGCGGAACGCTGCAGCGCCTGGTGGCCCAGAAGCACGATGTGCACGTGGCCTACGAGACCTCGGGCAACATCGCCGTGGGCGACGAAGAGGTGTTCCGTTTCATGCACTTCATGCGTGGCTTTGACAAGCTGTTCAACGAGTCGAAGAGCGAGGTCATCGCGCAGAAGGACAAGGAGATAGGCGACTTCCTCCGCAAGAAGACCGCCGACGACATGGACACGCCCGACATCCTGGCCATCAAGGGCCTCATCCGTCGTGGCGAAGCACGTATCGCATCGCTCTACAGCGGGCTGAAACTGGACCACGTACACTTCCTGAACCTGCCCTTCTACGAAACCGGCAAGATACAGAAGAACCCGCTTGGCGAGGCCGATGTGGAGATTGTACGCCAGCTGCTGCAGGAGGTGCAGCCCCATCAGATCTTCGTGGCCGGCGACCTGGCCGACCCGCATGGCACCCACCGTGTGTGTACCGATGCCGTCCTGGCCGCCATCGACCTGGAGAAAGAGGCCGGCGCCAAGTGGCTGAAGGACTGCCGCATCTGGATGTATCGCGGCGCCTGGGCCGAGTGGGAGATTGAGCACATCGAGATGGTGGTGCCCATCAGCCCCGAGGAACTGCGCACCAAGCGCAACGCCATCCTCAAGCACCAGAGCCAGATGGAGTCGGCACCCTTCCTTGGCAACGACGAACGCCTGTTCTGGCAGCGCTCCGAGGATCGCAACCACGCCACGGCCGAACTATACAAGAGCCTGGGCCTGGCTGCCTACGAAGCCATGGAAGCCTTCGTCGAGTATCACCCCTTATAAAATACAGATGTACGGTTCCCCTCCAGCCCCAGGGTGGGAGGGGAACCTTGTCTTTCAAACTCAGCTATCCTTGAGCAAGCGCTCATACAACATCCAACATCCATTATGAACATAGGTCATACCAATCGCTCCTTCAGCCTGAGGGAGGGTAGGAGGGGTACCGTCTTAATGCTCCTCCTGTTCTTTATCACGCCTTTTGCCGCCATGGCCCAACGTGTCATTGAAGCCATCGAGCCCGTCGATGTGAAGTGCCCGGTGGGCACGGCTCCCCGTCTGCCTTACCGCCTGTATGTGCGCTACGACAATGGGCAGTGCGAATACCGTCAGGTGCGATGGAACAACTCCAGCTTGCGCGTGGAACAGCAGCAGGCCGATGCCAAAGCCACCCCCGTGGGCACACGCTACGAAGTGCAGGGCTACATCATCGGCGATAACACCACCACGGCCGGCTTCCCCGTAGTGGCCAACGTGTCGGTCGTGGCCGATGCGCCTGCCGTCCCGTCGCCCCAGCCCGTGGCCGAGCCTCTGCCGCTGAACAAGGTGATGCTCATTGGCAACAACCGCCTCACCCACAACCGCGACATGGATATCGACAACCTGCTCAGCCTGGATGTGAAACAGCAACTGTACAACTACCGCGACACCTATGGTCTGCCCACCGACGGCTATCCCAAGGCCGACGGGTGGGACTCGCCCACCACCAAGCTCAAGGGCCACGGTTCCGGCCACTACATGAGTGCCTTGGCCTTTGCCTATGCCTCGTGCCCGGACCAGTCGAAACGCGCCCAGCTCAAGGAGCGCATACAGCTCATGGTGGATCAGCTGCGCCAGTGCCAGGAGCGCACGTTCGTGTTCGACAAGGAGCTGGGACGCTACCGCGAGGCACGCGACTTCGCGCCCGAGGCCGAACTGCGCCAGATGAAGGGCTCGTGGGCCGACTTCGATCGCTACAAGCAGGACTACGAGCACTACGGCTACGGCTACATCAACGCCATCCCGGCACAGCACTGTGTGCTCATCGAGATGTACCGCGCCTATAATAACGAACAGTGGGTGTGGGCACCTTATTATAGCGTGCACAAACAGCTGGCCGGACTCATCGACATAGCCAACTATGTGGACGATGAGGCCATTGCCAAGAAAGCGCTGCTCATAGCCAAGGACATGGGTCTGTGGGTGTGGAACCGCATGCACTACCGCACCTTCGTCAAGGCCGACGGCGACCAGGCCGAGCGTCGTGCCCGTCCGGGCAACCGCTACGAGATGTGGAACATGTACATAGCCGGCGAGGTGGGAGGCATGGCCGAGAGCCTGGCGCGCCTATCCACCATGGTCAAGGACAAGGACGAGAAGGCACGGCTGCTCGAAGCGGCCAACTGCTTTGACAGCCCTGCATTCTTCGACCCCCTGGCACGCAACATCGATGCCATCCGAACACGCCACGCCAACCAGCACATCCCCATGGTGACGGGTGCCCTGTGGAGCTACCGCGGCAACCACAATCCCTACTACTACAACCTGGCCGAGAACTTCTGGACGATGATCCAGGGTCGCTACCGCTATGCCATGGGCGGCGTGGGCAATGGCGAGATGTTCCGCCAGCCCTACACGCAGATGCTCAGCATGAACACCAACGTGGGCAGCGACTGGCGCGACCGCTCACAGTACCCCGAACCCACCATCAACGAGACCTGCTGTGCCTACAACCTGGCCAAGCTGACCAAGGACCTGAACTGCTTCAGCCCCGACAAGGCTTGCTACATGGACTATTACGAGCGTGTGCTCTACAACCAGATTGTAGGCTCGCTGCACCCCGATCACTATGCCGTGCTCTATCAGTATGCCGTGGGCCTCAATGCCTCCAAGCCTTGGGGCAACGAAACGCCGCAGAGCACTTGCTGTGGCGGCACGGGTGCCGAGAATCACGTCAAGTACCAGGAGGCCGCCTATTTCGTCAGCGACAACACCCTGTGGGTGGGATTGTACCTGCCCACCGAGGCACGCTGGGATGCGAAGGGCATCGACATCAGGCAGGAGTGCGAGTGGCCGGCACAGACCACCCGCATCAGCATCGCCGGCGGCAAGGCACGCTTCGCCTTGAAACTGCGCGTGCCCTACTGGGCCACCGACGGATTTGCCATCCGCCTGAACGGCGAAACGGTGGCCAAAGGCTGCGCGCCAAGCACCTATGTCACCATCAGCGAGCGCCTGTGGAAGGAGGGCGATGTGGTCGAAGTGGACATGCCCTTCGGCTTGCACCTGGACTACGGACCGGACAAGATGGAGATTGCCGCTACCGGACGTAACGAGACACGCACGCCCTTCGAGCCGCGCTGGCTGGGTGCCGTGATGAACGGCCCGCTGGTCATGGCCGCCAAGGGCATCCAGAACTGGCAGGAAGCAACGTTGCAGATGGCCGGTGGAAAATGGCAACTGGACAAGCTGCAGCTGCTGCCCGACTACGAGGCCGACCGCCACGTTACCCACTACTTCCGCCTGGAACTGCCCGGAACACCGCTGCCTGTACAGACCGAGGCTGACGAGGGCGTTGACCTGACCAAACTGCGCGAGGCCATGGCCGAGGCCAAGAGCCGTCGCGATGCACAGGGCCGTTGGAACGACATGCAGGTGAAGGTGCCCGAGTATGCCCCCTGGGCCAAGCATGGCTTCGGACGTATGATGCGCGAACTGGCCAACGCCCAGCGCATCATGGACAATCCCGATACCAGTGCCGACCAGGAGGCGGTGAACCGTGCGGCATCGGCCCTCAACGCTGCCATTAACACCATGCGTCCGGGCAACCTGCCCGAGCTGGAGGATCTGAACGAACTCCTCCCGCTCCTGGAGCAGGCACGCAGCAAAACGGCCGGCGGATCCAAGGCGCTGCAAGAGGCCGTGGACTATGCCGAGATGGTAGTGAAGTACGTAAGCGATGGCAGTGGCACTCAGGACATGATCGAGAAAGCCGCCAAGCGTCTGCGGGAAGTAATGAAATAACGGGCATGGCGCATATACATACTGAATCACTGCAAACCGAGGCTCTCCCGGCGGTCGGGTTCGATGGCAAACGCGCGGCGCAGAACCGCACCGGGCTGGGCAATTACAGCCGCTTCATCCTGCGTGGTCTGAGCCGTTCCAGACAGATTGGCAAGCTGCTCGTTTACCTGCCCAACCCCGATAGGCGCGATGCGCTGGATGGCGTGCAGGACGAGGCCGGCATCACCTTGCGCTTCCCCGCGCGGTGCTGGCACGCCTTTCGGGCGCTATGGCGCGTGTGGGGGGTCACACACCGGTTGAAAGCCGACGGCGTGGCCCTCTACCATGGCCTCACGGGCGAACTGCCCCTCAACATCCGGCGGGCACGTGGCGTCAAGTCGGTCGTCACCATCCACGACCTCATCTTCCTCCGCTACCCTCGCTATTACAAGCCCATCGACCGGTGGATCTATGCCTATAAGTTCCGCCGGGCCTGCCGCAATGCCGACCGCATCATTGCCGTCAGCGAGTGTACCAAGCGCGACATCGTCCATTATTTCGGCACGTCGGCCGATAAGATCGAAGTCATCTATCAGGGCTGCGACGAGCGCTTCCGCCAGCGGGTTCCCAAAACCATCCTGGCAGCGGTGCGCGCGCACTACCACCTGCCCGCACGTTACATCCTGTATGTGGGCAGCATCGAGGAGCGCAAGAACCTCATCCTCCTTGCACGTGCTTTGGCGCTGCTGTCCGACACCGATATTCATGTCGTGGCCGTGGGACGCCACACCGTCGAGGCCGAGCGCATCGGCGCTTTTCTCCAGGCCAACGGCCTGGACGCTCGTTTCCACATGCTCAACAGCGTTCCTGTGGCCCATTTGCCCGCCTTCTATCAGCTGGCCGAATTGTTCGTCTATCCCTCGCGTTTCGAAGGCTTCGGCATCCCCCTCCTCGAGGCCCTGTGCTCCGGCACGCCGGCCATCGGGTGTACCGGCTCCTGCCTGGAGGAGGCAGGCGGCCCCTCCAGCATCTACGTACACCCCGACGATGCACAGGCACTGGCCGGGGCTATCCACCGCGTGCTCTCCGATGCCACGCTCCGTGCCCGGATGATAGCCGACGGCTACGACTTTGCACAGCGTTTCGAGCCCGCCCGGCTCACCGACCAGCTGCTTGGCTGCTACCGCCGTGTGTTGGGCCACGCCACTGCGGCCCATCCTTAGTCACTCCTGTTCCACGCCCTCAGCTATGCAGTATCCCAAGATATCAGTCGTCACCGTCTGTCGCAATGTGCTCGACGCCTTGCAGTACACCCTTCAAGCCACCTGGCAGCAGCAATATCCCGACGTCGAGGTCATCGTGGTCGATGGCGCCTCGACCGATGGCACCGTGCCCTGGTTGCAGTCGCAGCAACACCGCCCCATGCGTTGGGTTTCCGAGCCCGACCGTGGCATTTATGATGCCATGAACAAGGGCACACGCATGGCCACAGGCCAGTATGTCATTTTCATGAATGCCGGCGACTGCTTTGCCTCGCCCACCGTGCTCCAATCCCTTTTTGGCAGTGGCCAGCCTGAAGGCTCCGCCCAGCCTTCCACACAGACCCCGGGTGCCAGTGGGGCATCGTCCTCCGTGCCCGATGTTATCTATGGTGCCGTGGCCAAGCGCGATCGCGCCGGCCGGCTGCAGGTGCACCCTGCCCAGCCGGCCCGCAACAGCCACCGCATGTTCTTCTGCCACCAGTGTGCCTTCACCCGTCGCGAACTGCTGCTTGCCCACCCCTTCGACATCGGCCACCCCATGTCGGCCGATTTCAAGTTCTTCAAGCAGCTGCTCCACGAGGGCTGCTCGTTCCGCCGCAGCGATGTGGCCGTGGCCCTGTTCGACACCAACGGCGTGTCCAACCGCAGGCGTGCCGACGGGCTGTGGGACAATGTCGCCGTCGTCCGCGAGGTCGATGGCTTCTGCGACCGTCTGCGCCTGTTGCCGCGCCTCTATTTCCAAATCCTGATGTGTCACCTCCGTCCCTCACGCCGATGAATGTACTCTACGACTACCAATGCTTCATGGATGCCTATGGCGGCATTTCCAACTGCTTTGTCCAGCTCATCCGCCATCTGCCTGCCCAGGTGCATTGGCAGATAGGCGTGGTCGATAGTGACAACGTCCACCTGCGCCAGTCAGGCCTTGTGCCCCTGCAGCCCGTGCGCCTGTCGCGCCGCACTTTCATCAGCCCCCGCCATTTCCCCTTCAAGGGCCATCTTTACGACCTTTACAAGCGCCTTTTCCCCCTGCGCACTTCCGAGGGCGTGAACATCAACCGCACCCTCCAGTTGCTGGCTTCCGGCCGTTTCGATGTGTTCCACCCCACCTATTTCCATCCCTATTTCCTCAAGCACGTGGGTGGTACCCCCTTTGTCATCACCATTCACGACATGACTTCCGAGATTGTGCACGACCACAACATTCAGAAGCGCTGGAAACGCCAGTTGGCACCCTTGGCTGCGCATATCGTCACGGTGTCGGAAAATTCCAAGCGTGACATCGTCCGTTTGCTGGGCGTGCCCGAGGAGAAGATAACCGTCATCTATCATGCCGCACCGGACGATGTCGTCCTTCCCGCCCAGCCCCTTTTCTCCTTCCCTTACCTGCTCTATGTGGGCCAGCGCGGCGGCTACAAGCTCTTCCAGCCCATGTTGCGGCAGATAGCCCCCGTTCTTCAGCGCCATCCGCAGCTGCATGTGGTGTGCACCGGCAGCCAGTTCAGCAGCCACGAGCGGCAGCTGATTGCCACGTTGGGCCTGTCGGAGCGTGTACACCAGCGCTACGTCAGCGATGCCGAGCTACAGAGCCTTTTCCGCGATGCTACAGCCTTCATCTACCCGTCTATGTACGAAGGCTTCGGAATACCCATCCTTGAGGCCTACAAGCACGATTGTCCGGTTCTGCTCAACCACGCCTCGTGCTTTCCCGAGATAGCGGGCGATGCAGCCCTGTTCTTCCACCTCGGTGCCGATGGCGGCGATGTGGCCGGTTGTCTGGAGCAGTTCCTGTCGTGGTCGCCAGCCCAGCGCGATGCCCTGTTGCAGCGCCAACGACAGCGCTTGCAGCACTTTTCCTGGCAGCAGTCGGCCCAGCAGCTGGCTGCCGTCTATGAGCGTGTCCTGCAGTGAAGCATGCCCGGCCGAAGGGTAACATCTAAAGACACGGAAAGCGCGGAAAAGTAAATAGGGTCTGCTAATTAGGATTTCTACTCTATTAAATTCCTTAAAAACATCAATCACTCAATCACTAGTATTGAGTACCAGGCGATTAGGAGTGATCTATGGGGTGATTTATAGGTGATTTAGTGATTGATGAAGGGTCAAAAACGGGGTCGGACGCAGAATACGCGGGCGATATTGAGGCACCCTACATTGGATTTCTTTGATGCTGCAGCGGGTGCGCCTCGGCACTCATCACCTGTCGGATCTCCAGCACAAAATTGGGTGTTCACAGCTTTGACTAAATGTCAAAGCGGCCCAATTTTCAAGCGCAGTGCCCTGCGCGCAGCATAGCCGCCCGAGCGGCTTTATGGGAGGCAACTTTGGGGCGAAATGTGTACAAAAAATGTACAAACTTATAAAAATTGTAAACTCGGAGCAAACTCGGAGTTACCTCGGAGTTAACCCTTAGAAATTTCGGTAAATTGTATCAGCCCAAGCAGTGTCGGCGCAGTTCGACGGTTGTGTTGATTGGCTGTGTGCGGTTTTCCAATTAGGTGGAAAACCGACAAGACGTAGGCTTATATGGTTTTCCAACTACTTGGAAAACCATGAAGTCCTGTGTGTATCCTGCGACTTAAGGAAATAGTATTCGGCGGTAACGCTGTCGTAGTGCTGCTCATTGGTGATGCCATACTGACGTAAGAGTGTTGCGATGCTGCTAAAAAGAAGGGCCAAATTCAGGATAACTGCGTTAATTTTTATTAAATCAATCACTTTGTGACTGCATTTTCGACCATCAATCACTGATGTAAGCCGCACAGGTTCAACGGTTAAGGACGCATTAGTGATCGAGTGATTGATATTTATGGAAATTTTCTCTAAGAGGCGGCTCGCCACCTATCGTTACCTCAACATGGATGAGGTCATGGCAGCAGCCATCACCTATCATCAGTCACTTTTACGTAACATCTAAATACACGGACGACGCGAGGGCCTGGAATATCCTTGGACATGTACGAAGGAGAAATACAATAAGAATTCTTCGGTTTTTCTTTGTGCATAGAAGAAGAATAACTAAATTTGTCACACTAATCAAAAACCTTACTACAATGAAACGCTTAATTCTATTTTACATTCTTTCCTTTTTCATATTTGGCCTACATGCCCAGCAAGAGGATAATTACCGTCCTTTAGTGGAAGAAGGCAAGCGGTGGACTTACGACAACTACCT
The DNA here is from genome assembly GCA_017526905.1 of Bacteroidaceae bacterium. Taxonomy (GTDB): domain Bacteria; phylum Bacteroidota; class Bacteroidia; order Bacteroidales; family Bacteroidaceae; genus Physcousia. The sequence continues at coordinate 16,725 of JAFXQT010000099.1, forward strand.
CGCGCTTCGCCCTGAAAAGTATAATCACTTCTACGGGTATTACCTTCAAGGCGATACTGTGATAGGCGGAAAGAAATGCCTGAAGATGTATGTTGAAAACCGATTTAATGGCGGAAAGACATCTTATGTAGGGGCACTCTATGAGGAGAACAAGAAGGTCTATCATGTTGATCTGGAGGGGGAAGCCTACATCCTTTATGACTTCGACTGCCGAGAAGGAGATATCATCACATCTGACGGGAATACACTGAAAGTGGTGCGTATCTATACCATACAGAACGAAGGGCGGAACCTGCGCATGTACGAATTATCACCGAATGCATACGAAGAAGACGA
>JAFXQT010000100.1 GCA_017526905.1 Bacteroidaceae bacterium
GCCGCCGAACCGAGGGAATGCACCTTCGAGACGCATCTGGAGTGTCTGCAGAGCCTGCAAGGGTTTGACCGCGCTTTTGCTCAGTTCAGTCGTTACGGCGAATATTGCCTGATTCGCTTCAAGATGTCCACCGAGGTGAAGGTGACTGCCGACAGCCGCTTGGTGATGGACGTCCGCTATACCGACCACGACGGACTTTCAGACGATGCCGACGACTACGGCATGTCGAAGACGCGCGAGGTGTCGCTGACGCCTATCAACGCAGGCTCCGTGTGCGACGAGCTGTGGTATCTCTACAAGCCCTCTGAGGACGAGTACCTGCATTCCTATAACGACACCCGCAACAACAAGATTGACGACGACAAGTGCATCGCCTATCCCATCCGCGAGGTAGGCCCTATTGAAGTGGCCAATCCTGCCGAGGGAGCCGTGCGGTATATGTTCTTCTCGCGCAACGACCTGCCCGAGGAGAATTCCACGTTCTACGTCTATGGTGGCCGTAGTAGCTTCACGCCCCACTTCTCCGGCGCCAGCATCAACAAGACGACTGTCAACGGCGGTGAGGCCCTGACCATCACCGCCACGATGGACAACTGGCAGTTCGTGAAGCGTGCACAGCGCGAATTCTTCATGAAGTCGTTCGGCGTGAGCTTCGATGGCGGCGAGACCTCCGTGCCATGCCGTGCTACCTTCGACGAGGCTACGGGTCGCCTCACCTGCAGTTTCAATGCCCCCACTGAGGCAGGCACCGTCGATGTGGCATTGTGCAGCAAGCTGACGGACTTCTATCTCGGTACTCAGCCGATTGTCGACCCCGGCTGCTCGTTCGCCGTCAACGTCGCTTCCACACAGGCCACCGCCGTCCCCGCCCAGTCGCTGACCTTCGAGGGCTTGCCCGCCGAAGGCAGTGTCGTCGCATTGGGTTCTTACCGTTATTGGACTTTCATCGGTTGGGGCGATGAAGCGGATGAGGATGGCTATGGGTGGAGGAATTACGTTGACATGGTAAAAATGCCCCTGACCGTTTCCTGCTATCCGGCCAACGCCACCGATGCCAACAACGTCACTTACAGCATCACGAACGAGAAAGGGGCTACGGCACATTTTGACAGCGAAGCGTTTTCTGGGGAACCCATCAATGACATGATGTACTTGGGCGAAACCTCCGGCAAGGTCACCGTCACGGCCACGACGAAGAACGGGCTCAGCACCTCGCGTTCCTTCTATGTGTGGGCTACGGCGCCGCGAGGCAAGGAGCACACCAGCACCTATCTGGCCGAGACCACCTTCCCGCTGTTCCAGTTTGAGATGGAGAACGTGCTGGCAGTAGATGCCCCCGTCACCGTGAACTACACCCATCTCAACGGCACCCAGTGGACGGAGACCTACAAGCTCAGCGATTTGAAGAGTCAAGCTATGGGTAAAGGGGTCATGCTGTACGACCTGCCCTTCAGCTTCACCGAGGAGCATCCCAACGTGACCGACGTCAGCGAGATAGGCCAGGCCATCATCACCGCCCAGGTGCTGATGCAGACGAAGGACGCTAATGGCAACACCACTACCGTGGAGTCCACCGCAAAGCTGGTGCCCGACCTGAAGATGCCTTCGTTCAGCGACTATCGGGAATATCAAGCCTACTATAACCAATACGTTCCCGCCACCTTTACTTCAGAGGTGATGTATCTGCCGAAGAAAGGCTTCACCGTGGGCTACGAGATTCCGCAGCTCAATCTGCGCGAGACCTACAGCAACCTGAGTGGCGACCCTGTACCCGACTGGCTGACGCTGGAGGAGGATGGCTTATACTACACGGCACAAATCAATGTGCAGCCCGAGATAGACCAGACTAACCGCTTGTACTACTTCTACACGATGGCTCAGCGCAGCTACAATCCTGAGGAGACATGGCGGTACGAAATGACCAGTATGGCCTATCTGGATTATGAGGATGCCGACGACGATTTTAAGTATCGTGTAAACGGAGTGGATGTGACGGGCGACCTGACATTCGACAATACTGCTACTATTCAAGAAATCATCAATACGAGTAAAACGGACGGAATCTATCCAGCTACCATTGAAAAGCGAGGATTCGCGATAATAGATGGCGAGGAAGTGGGTGGCATGAATTGTGTGGTGGATCCGACGAATAAGTCAAAGGCATACTTTGAAATATCAGACGATTTCTTTTATAAGGGAGCAGACGTTACCCTCTCCTGCGAAGGCACGGTGATTCAGACCTTGAAGGGTTTCAGAGGAGCCTTCACCTTCATGCCACCTTTTGACGGGCTTACTTACGAGGTAGAGGTCTATTATCCCGGATATAACAAGCGCTTCAAGAGCACCTTCGTCAATGCTGACCTCCACCGTCTCTACTACGCTTGTATAAGAGTAGTGCCAGGTACAAGTAATAATACGTATTGTCTTAATGGAAAGTTCTATCTCAGCCATTTCATCGACGGACAGGAACATGTCATACCAATAAATAATAGTGGAAAGGCATGGGATTATCCCTTATATGGTTTTGTGTATCTTGAAGACCCCGCCAACTGCTATCTCTCCAATAAGGGAGGGACAAAATTAAAGTTCTCTATGGACAGACATCAAGGCCTGCATTCTCTTCACTATGATGTCAAGCCCGAGCTGAAAGTAACAGACGTCAAAAGTTGGCAAGCATCCCTAAATTGGGATTATTACCAGCCGTATTCTTTCTTAGAGGACCATGAGTTGTGGCTGCGTTCGAATTCGATAAAATGGGAGGTTCTATGCGCCAGCAACACGCAAGTTGAGGTAGTCAACAGCCAGGGCGAGCACATCAATAATGCCACCATCAACTATGCCTGTGTGGATGCCTCCATGGCTCAGTCGGGTGCAAAAGGAACAGCTGAATACGATGCGACATCGAAAATCTATCAAGTCCCCACTTCGTCCGACCAGTATGCGGAATTCTTCGAGGTGGTGGCTCCAGGTTATGTGCCGAAGCTCTCCACGATGTACTTGTGGAGCTACGACTACAACAATTGGGCGAACAAAGGTAAGCCGCGCCGCCACGTCATCGTGCTGGAAGAGGAGGACAACCCGCTGAAGAACCTGACGCTTGAGACACCGCAGGGCAATGGCGTAGTGAAGGACAACGCTATGGAAGCCTATTTTAGTGCCGACGACCTGCTGACGAGGGACGAGGGCGAGACAATCAACTACTCGCAGACCGCCGAACGCCCCACTGTGACAAAGCACATTAGGGACCCGAGATTTGGCTCCGAGGGCTGGAATGGCCAGAAGTACATGCACGTCACCGGCATGATGCCCTACGAGAACACGCCCAGCCTGACGTTGGCGACGGCCGACGGCTCGAAACAACTGCAGCCGGAGATGAAGTACATCACCACCGACGCCTTCCCCTTCTCACGGAACTACTGCCTGTTCGACTTCGACCTGACCGACCAGATTGAGGGCGACGCCAAGTTCACGCTGAAGAACGGCACGCAGACGCTGGCCGCCCTGCCCACGCTGCACGACTACGACCTCGACCTGGCTGCCAGGGACGAGGCCAGCCGGGTGTCGCTGAACTTCGACAGCCCGGACCTGACCGAGGTCGACGACGACGCATCGGCACAGGGCGTGGACATGAAGGACTCGGGCAAGGCCTTCGACAAGTTCAACTTCCAGCTGCCGCCCGTGCTGCCCTTCACGGTAAACATCGAGCGCGACGGCGACTACTTCATCATTCGCGCCTGCATGGAGAAGAATTTCCTGCCCGGCGGAGAGATCATGACGGCACTCGACCAAGTGGGCGACCTGGCCTACTTCAACGACCAGTTCCAGGCATGCATGGACGCCGTGAACGCGGGCAAGCCGGCCGACGACGACTTCTTCGACGACATCCCGCGCTTCCCCTCGGCCTTCGTCGGCATCAAGGGCTACCTCACCGGCATCGGCTACTACGACCGCGAGAACAACAAGTTCCAGTTCAACTTCTACGACGGCGGCATCGTCTTCGAGGCCTCGGCATCAGTTTCTTCGGTTCCCGTCAGCTTCGGCATCGGCTCGTTCGGCATGTCCATCGATGCCAAGATGGCCATGACCCTGGGACTGGTGAACACGGCGGCCGAGATGGGCGACGTGTCGTTCAAATCGACCACCATCGACTTCTTCTTCGACTATCAGGCCCGCCTGAAGGTGTGCGCCTGGGCCTACGCCGGCATCGACCTCTGGATAGCCAAGGCCGTGGCCGGCGTGCGCGGCGGTGCCTGCGTCGACCTGCACCACCGTGCTTACGTGGGCAAGGGTCAGGCAGGCATGAAGACCACGCTGCAGGCCAAGATGGAGGCCTTCGCCGAGGCCCGCTTCATGTTCTGGTCGGCGAAGAAGGTGTGGCCCATCTTCAATGTCTATAAGGAATACCTGGTGCCCAACAACCCGTCGAACCCCTTCCATCCGGCCAACGCCCAGCCGCTGTTCTCGATGAGTCGCCGGAACGTGACGAAGAGCTACAAGAAACTGAAGCGGAAGGTGATTGCCGACCTGGGCACACCTATTATAAGTAATGTGAACGGCATGGCGCAGCCCACCTACCTGCTGGGCGGCGAGTCGCTGCTGTTCAACAACCTGAAGACAGCCAGCAACTACAACGACGACCGCCTGCAATTATATAGTGGCGGCAGCAAGGACGACCTCGTCAGCACTGGCATCTCGGCTCCGATGTACGACTTTGCCGAGGCGCACAACGCCGACGGACTGGAGGTGGTGGCCTTCGAACAGGTGAAGGAGGCCATCGACGGCTCGGCATTAGAGACGATGTCGGAGAACGACCAGACGAAGAGCGTCACTGAGCGGAGCGAGATCCACGTGGCCGTGCGACAGAACGGCGGCTCGTGGACCGACGCCACGGTCAGCACCAACTTTGGCAACATCGGTGCCGTGACGCCCGCCGTGGCCGTGCAGCAGGACGGCAAAGCCGCCGTCGTCTGGCAGCAGGGCGTGGCGAAGTTCAACGAGCAGGGCAGCCGCTACATCGACGGCAGCCTGATGCTCGCGCGCTACGACGGCAGCTATTGGAGCGAGCCGATAGAGATTAAGCGTCTGCACCGCCGCAGCGTGCCCGCCGACTATCAGGTGAGCATGAAGCAGGACTCGGTGCTGGTGATGATGACCCTGCAGCAGGACGTGGAGAACGAGCAGAAGCAGGCGTCGGTGGTCTATGTCAGCATCTCGCCCGACGACAAGGTGCGCGAGCGCTATACACAGGTGGAGGGCGTGAAGCCGCAGATGGCGAGCGTGAATGGCGCCAACCTCGTAGGCTACATCAAGACGAACGAGAGCGGGCGCGACGTGGTGCTGAGCACGGTGAACATGAAGGGTGAGCCGACAGGAAAACTCTCCGGCTCATTAGGCATGGACAAGCGCACGGTGAACGACTTTAAGCTTGTGGCGGAGGACGATGCCGCCGACCTGGAGGACGTTGGCCTGCTGTGGAGCCAGAGCGACCAGGAGACGACAGACAACGGCGACGGCACGACGACGGTCAACATGAAGAACCGCCTGTATGCCTCGAAGCTGTGCAGCCACGACAAGATGCTCTACTTCTCGGCACCTATTGAGGTGGCCACGATGCCCGACGACGTCAGCCTCGCCTCTATGGACGGCTACCTGAGCGACCGCGACATGAAGGTGGCCTACTGCGTGACCAACGAGGAAGACGGCGGTGCCGTGCTGGAGAGCAGCATCCTCTTCGACAACGCCATCGACCACAAGGCCCGCTTCAACGCCTACGAGGTGAAGAACGACAGCCTGGTGCCCGTCACCATCACCATTGCCAACAACGGCTTCCAGCCCATCGGCAGCGTCGACGTGACGATGAACGGCGAGACGACCAGCCATGGCGTGCTCATCATGCCGCAGGAGAAGACCGAGCTGACGGCCTACTATCCCGTCACCGACGGCTTCGACGGCACTATCGACTACGACGTGACGGCCAACTTCGTTGCCGGCAACAGCAATGCGCTGAGGATCCGCCGCAGGGGCGCCATGTCGAAGGCCCCGCGCCGCACCGTCAGCCAGAGCGGTACGCAGGTAGATGTGCGCCAGGTCGATATGGCGCTGAAGGTGCTGAGCAAGAAGACCGACACCGACGGCATGACGACCATCGTGGCCGAGGTGAACAACGCCTCGCTGCTGCCCCTGGCCAGCGGCATGAAGGTGAAGGTGGGCCTGTACAACTCGCCGGTGGTTGACGAGAACGTGGTCAGCTACGCCGAGACAACGGTGAGCGCCGCCGACCTCTACGACGCCGCTGCCGAGCAGAAGAACAAGGTGAAGATCGTCACCCTGACCGTCCCCGAGCAGGAATACGACCAGGTGCTCTACCTGAGTACCACGCCCATGCAGGGCAGCGAGCCGGTCAAGGACGTGCGCCCCTCCAACAACGTGCTGCCGGTGAAGGTGGCGGGCAAGAGCATCGCCACCTCCATCAATCAGCTGCCACCCGCCGATCAGGAGCAAGCCACCGGCCTGGAACCCTCCGGCGGCAACACGCTCTACTACGACCCCTCCGGCATCCGAAAGAGCAACCAGACCAAGGGTGTGAACATCGTGGTGAAGGACGGCAAGGGCCGCAAGGTGTATCAAGGGAAATGATGGAATGAACGAGCAGGCCAACAATTGTTGGCCTGCGATATCATAAGAACACCAGCGAGACGAACAAGTGGTTGTTGTTCATCTCGCTGGTGTTAATTTGTTTAGGCTTAGACGTAAGCCTTAATACTCATCCTCGTTGAAAACTTGTTTTTTGGCGATTTTATATTGATTATCAAGTACTTGTAAAACGTTTAGCTATTTTTATCCAAACAAACCGTACCATCAGAGGCGATGCAGGGCGATTACAAGCCAAATTGGACAAACAAATGGTTCTTATCATATGAGAGTTCCCGAAATCCATTAATAAAATATTGCGCCATATACCATCTATACATCATCACCACCTTGGCTATATGGGAACATTTTGGGAACAATTAACCCACTGACCTTTGGCATATAAGCTCTATTCTAAGTCTCTAAATAAGTCATCCAATGTAACCTCCCTCTGGACTGTATCTGAATATTTGTTGCGTTTCAAACCGTAGGTTGTAATCATTGTGGTGTGGAGCGACTTTCATGTACCGGTTACAGCACGAAAGGTTTCCTTGTGCGAGTTCAGGCGCTCTGCATAGTCCTGACTGATGGAATATGAATCGATGGAAAACTTACACTCACAGAGGTTGACAGTCTCATCACGACGGTCAATGACTAAGTCTATCTGTGTCCCCTTATACTGTGTGCCATCTTTATCCTTAAATGCCTTACATGACCAGGAACAGACTTCACTCAACACACCGCTAATTCCCAACTTCAGTTTGATTTGAGGGATATGATGCATGCAAACCTGCTCGAAAGCGTATCCTTGCCATGTCGTCCGCCTGGGATTATCCAGCATGTTGCTCCAGAAATGGTTGTCTTGCCCGCTATACTTGCTTACGAACTGCAAATGGAAAAGAGAGAAAAGGTCTGCCAGCTGGTACATCTGACCACGTTCTTTTTTCCCAAAAGCCGCATATTGCCTGAGGAAGTCGCACTTGCACAGATTGTCCAGCACTTCCGTAAGCAGTCCACCATCGTCCATTTTCAATGCCTCCTGGATGTCCTTGCGGCTCATTCCCGAAGAACGGGTTGCGAGCAACTCAACAACAGAGCGGTACACTTTGGAATCGCGAAACAATGACCGAAATATAAAGTCATACTCTGTACTCAATGCTGCTCCCTCCTCAAAGAAAAGATGATCGATATTTTCGTTCAGTGAAAGATTTCCTTCCAGCATATCCAGGTAATAAGGAATGCCTCCCATCGTCATATATGCTTCTGTTACTTGATAGTGCTCCCAGTCTATACCTTTACTCTTTAGGAATTGTTCTGTTTCGAAGAGTGTGAACGGACGAAGGTAAATATGACGGTTCACACGACCATGCATCCCACCCTTGTCACCGATGAGTTTTGAAAGCATCCATGTAGTGGCAGAGCCACAGACAAATAGTTTCAATCCAGGAACAGACGATGCCCAGCTGTTCCAAAAATAACTGAAAGCAGAGAGAAAACCAGACTTTGGCGTGTCCATCCAAGGGAGTTCGTCAAGAAACACCACTATTCGCTCTTTATGAAGCGAAGAAAGATGCTCTCGTAAAGCTTCAAATGCCTCATACCAGTCTTTTGGCTTAAGATGTTTCCTGCCAGAATATCTTTCCAATTCTTTCTTGAACAGGGTCAGCTGTGTGCTTCGAGATGTCTCGAAAGAACCTGTAAAGTAGAAATCAAAGTCATTGTTGAAAAATTGTTTGACTAAATAAGTCTTGCCAACACGCCTGCGTCCATAAACAGCCACAAGTTCTGCTTTGGGAGATAGGTAGTACTCTCTTATCAAGTCCTGCTCATGCTTACGTCCAAGGATTGATGTCTTATATTTCATCGTTTTCGATTTTTTTGCAAAAATACAAAAAACAGCGATACTACTTCCGAAACATCGTTTTTTTTTTCAAAACGGAAGCATTATCGCCACTTTTTTATTTTTTCACGTCCAAAAAGCTGAATTCAGCCGATTTCTTCATTGAGGATCTAATAAAACAAGCGAAGTAGCTTTTGAGTTACTTCGCTTGTTTCTTAATACTCATCCTCGTTGAAAAGGAAGTCTTCCTTGGTAGGGTAGTCGGGCCATACGTCCTCGATTGTTTCGTAGATATCGCCTTCGTCCTCAATTTCCTGAAGATTCTCAATGACCTCCATAGGAGCTCCGCTGCGGACAGCATAGTCAATCAGTTCCTCTTTGGTGGCGGGCCAAGGTGCATCCTCAAGTTTCGAAGCCAGTTCTAGTGTCCAATACATATGGTATGCGGTTTAATGATGAATATTTAAGGTTTAGTGTGCTGTTTCTTTGAAATCGGGCGCGAAGATACTACTTTATTTCATTCGGTGGAACGTTTTCGCCAAATATTTTCACTGATTCCTTCGTTATGGTTCATTTTCTGTGCCAGGACAAACAGAAAATCGCTGAGGCGGTTGATATAAGCCAGCAATGTCGGTTCGACCGGTACCTCGTCGGCGAGGGTATAGATGCGCCGTTCTGCTCTGCGGCAGATGGTTCGGCATAGGTGTGCAACGGCAGCTCCGCGCCCACCTCCGGGCAGGATGAATCCTCGCCAGCCGGGCAGTCCCTCGCCGGCCTGGTCGATGGCCTGTTCCATCTGTTCAACGTCGGCTGGTGTGATCACATGCTTGTAGTGCCGTCCGTCAGAGGTGTCGGTGGCCAGCATCGATGCAACGCTGAAGAGGCGGTTCTGGATTTCGATGACGAAGGCACGATCGGCCTCCTCGGTCAGATAGGTGGCCAAGAGGCCAATGGCCGAGTTCAGCTCGTCGATGGTGCCGTAGGCTTCGAGGCGGGGGTGCGTTTTGGGTATCCGCTGCCCGCCGACCAGGGAGGTTTCTCCGTGGTCGCCGGTGCGGGTATAGATGGTATGTGCCATGCAGTATGTTCAGAGATTATCCTTTTCGATATCCTTGAAGTATTTGTATGTGCCGTGCTTGATCTCTTCGGTGGCAGCCTCGTCGCATACGATGATGCCGTGCTTGTGCAGCTGCAGGGCAGAGATGGTCCACCACTGGGTTACGGGGCCTTCGATGGCGGCTTGCAGTGCGCGGGCCTTGTTGTGGCCGTTGCAGAGGATGAGCACTTCCTTGGCATCCATCACGGTGCCTACGCCCACGGTGAGTGCGGTGGCCGGCACATCCTCGGGTTTGCCTCCGAAGAAGCGGCTGTTGGCCACGCGGGTGTCGGTGGTGAGGGTCTTTTGGCGGGTGCGGCTGTTGAGGCTGCTGCCCGGCTCGTTGAAGGCGATGTGACCATCGGGTCCGATGCCGCCCATGAACAGGTCGATGCCGCCGGCCTCCTGTATCATCTGCTCGTAGTGGGCACATTCGGCTTCGAGGTCGCTGGCGTTGCCGTTCAGGATATGGATGTTCTCTTTGGGGATGTCGATGTGGTTGAAGAAGTTGGTGGCCATGAAGGAGTGGTAGCTCTCGGGATGGCTTTCGGGCAAGCCTACATACTCGTCCATGTTGAAGGTGAGCACGTGTTTGAAGCTGACACGGCCTTCTTTGTTGGCCTTGACCAATGCCTGATAGGTGCCGATGGGGCTGGAGCCTGTGGGCAGGCCCAGGACAAAGGGTTTCTCAGCTGTGGGCTGAGCGGCGTTGATCTTGTTGATGATGTACTCGGCTGCCCATTGGGACATCCGCTCGTAGTTGGGTTCGATAATTACTCTCATTGTTTTTTTGTGTTAGGGTGTAACGTTAAGGCTATTCTTTGTGTTGAAAGGTGGCGGGTTGTGCTTCCGTCTGCCTGACGGTGTGGATAAGTGCCTCGTGGCCTACCTGCACGGCGTTGCGTGTGAGTTCGGGCACGTTGTAGCTTTTCAGCAGCAGGAGGTTCTGTTCTGGATCCTTTTGCGGCAGCAGGAATGCACGGTGTGCCTGTCCTTTCCTGTCGAAATAGGCAATATAGGGGCGGGTGAAGTTGCCATCGTCACGGCGCGAGGAGAATACAATCCAGCGGCCGTTGCTGGACCATGTGTGGTAGCTGTCCACATCCGGGCTGTTGGTTGCGGTCAGGGGATAGGGGTCGGCATGTGAAAGGGGGGCTACCCAGAGGTCGGCGCTCTTGTGCCAGATGTGGAACTGACCGTAGTCGGCAAGGGTGTAGAGCAGATAGCGGCCATCGGGGCTGATGCGCGGCACGCTGGCACTCTTGCCTGACGAGGCGCAGTCTATTTCCAGCTGCGGCTGTCCGAACCGGCGTGTGATGGTGTCGAAGGGCACTGACCAGACATCGTAGCGGATGCTGTCGTAGTGTGGGAGCAGCCATTCGGCCGTTTTGCGTTTTCCGTAGAGCGAGTCGGGCATGGCATGCATGTTGGCCGAACAGTAATAGAGACGGTCGCCGGCCGGGTTCCAGCAGGGGAAAGTCTCAAAGGCGTCGCCCTTGTCTGCTCCGGGTATGCGGCTCACGGTGTTGTTCGTAACGTCGTAGAGCAGCAGGTCCGATGCTTCGTCCAGCACCTCGATCTTCTCGGCATGCTGCATGTGAAACACCTGGCCGGTGAGGTTGGTTGAAAATGCCACCAGCGGTAGTGTGGGGTGCCATGAGGGATAGACGCCGGCACCCAGGATGCTGTCATGCCGGATGGATATCTTGTGTGCCTCGGCGCCATCGGCGATGATGGTGCCGCCATGGGCCCCACGCACATGGAACAACATGTGGCGCGTGTCGTAGTTTTGGTAGTTGTGGCAATTCACGCAGTGGTTCTCATCGTCGTCGAAGGTGCGGTTGTTCTCGTAGATGGGCTGTTCGTCGAAGTTGGTGAGATTGCGTTGGTAGAGTCCCACCTGACGGTAGAGTTCATAGCCCGGTTCGATCAGACGGTAGCTCAGGAAGGGGTCGATGGCTTCTTGTGCCACGGTGAGTGTGTAGCGCGGGAAGCGCTGCCACTGGCCGTTGTGCTGTGCGTAGATATCCACGCCGATGTTTGTTCCTTTGGCTTGTGCCAGCAACTGTCGCCAGGCGGTGGTGTCCATGTCGATTTTGCCGTCGGCATCGGCACCTGCTATCAGGAGGTAGTCGTCGGCATGCAGCGCATATCCCACCACGAAGGCGTCGGCCTTATCGTCCTGCACCATGAAGTTGAGGGGGGCGATATTGGGGGGTATGACGATGTTGCGGTAGTCGGGATAGATGGCCGGTTGTTTGTCGGTGCGGCTATAGTCCGTGGGGATGGTGGGGCTGCTGTTGCAGGCCATCATCATCAAACTCAATAGCAGTAGTATGTATTGCAGGCTTTTTCTCATCTCCGTGGTTTTATCGTTGCAAACTAATTGACTCCTGCGTTGGATGTTTCCTGTGCTTTGTTGTCCTCCTTCTTTCGTGTGGCCTTGAGGTTGCCGAAGAAGTAGTAGTAGGGGTAGTAGCCTTGGAACTGGTCGAAGAGCTGCCGTGCGTGTGCAGGTCTGTCTTTGATATAGGGGCTTACGGCTTGCAGGAAGGTGGCATAGCGGCGCATGTCCATTTCCAGCGAGGGAAAGGCTTGTAGGATGGCGGGGTTCTTTTTGATTTGTGTGGTCAGCCCCTGCCCGATGAGTGTGGGCGGCACCTGTCCGGCCAGCGGCTGGCAGCGCATGAGGAAGTCGGGCATTCGCTTGGAATAGAGGTTGGCCATGAGGCTCTGTGTGAGTGCCTCCATGCTGCGGCCCTCCATGAGTGTGGCTGTGTAACCGAGGAAGCAGGGCTGCTCATACTGGCTCTCAAAGCTGTCATGCAGCGGTTCGGTGAGGCGCAGCAGGGCGAACTCGGGGTCGGCAGCCACCGCCTCGTCGTTCCCGACCATGGCCTCGTAGGGTTCGGTCCATGCTTTCTCGAAGGGCTCTTTCTGCAGGATAAAGAGGTATTTGCGTGCCAAGGCCCAGTCGCCGTCAAGCAGTGCCAGACGCGTGAGGTGCTTCAGCGAATAGAGTGTGGGGCCGTTCATGGTGAGGTCCTCCATGGCGTTGTGGCCTGCGGCACGAAACAGACCTGCGTGGTAGTTGCAGTCTGACAGATAGTATTTGTTGCCGTTGTCCGGGAAGCCCGACCGGTTGTTCACTTTCAGCGAGTCATAGTCCATCCGGATTTGGAAGAGGTCCTCGGTGAGGCGGCCTGTATGCACCAATGCAATGGCGTAGTAGGCGGCCAGCGGGCGGTAGCTCAGTGTGGCATGTTCCTGTGCCGTCTGCACGGCTCCCTGATAGTCCTTCTGAAGCAGCTGCACCTCCATGCGTGTGAGCGGGCGGAGATAGGGATGGCGCCACGCACCGATGGCAGCCGTGCCCACAACCAAGGCCAGCACCAAGGCCACTTGGCTCAGGTTTTGCGCCAGGCTTTCGTCCTTGGGCATACGTATGATGGCCGGCAGCGGCTTTCGTGAGAAGGTGGAGATGACAAAGCCATCGACAGCCACCACCAGGAAGGCCAGGAACAGGATGCCCAATGCGCGGCCGCTCTCATGCTGATAGTAGAGTTCCAGCCCGATCCACGACACCCACAGCATCCAGACGCCGGCCGGCAGGTATTGCAGCCAGCGCCAGCGTGGGCCGAGACGCAGGCAATAGCCCACCAGCCATGAACCCAGTGCCAGCACCAACGCCACGACGCAGCCGCCCAGCCAAGGCCAGCGGAACAGAGTGAGCCAGGCGCGCCCTATCAGCCAGAGCGAACCGTAGCTTTGCTGCCAAAGGAAGCCCATCAGCGTCAGGTCGGGTGCAAAGAATGAGCGCTCGCGGGCTACACGCCACACGTCGCCCATCCACCAGGATGCCCAGCACCATACCGCCAGGAACATGAGCAGTGGCACCGCCACGCGCCATTGTATGGTGCGCGGCGATGCTTTCTTTTGTTCCTTGTGCTGGCTGTTTGCTCTTGTCCGGTTGTGCTTGCTCATTTATTTGCGGATGATTTTCTTGCCGTTTTTGATGTAGATGCCTCTCGTCAGCACGGTATTCTCAGACACCTTTCGGCCTTGGAGGTCATAAATGCCATTGCTTACCACGACGGGGCCGTTGGTCGCGATGTCCTCAATGCCGTTGGTATCAGCCCCGGTCAGTGCAATGAGCAGGTCGGCTTCGGTTATGACGGGCAGCTTGCTCCAGTCGGGCAGCACTGCGCTGTATGTGTTGAGCAGGCGTTCGTCATAGGTCGATTTCTTCTGAATGGTGGTCCATTGGGGCCGCCTGTTGGTCTTGTTCATCAGCAGTACCGTCTCGCCCTCAGCCGCCAGCCTGGACACATAGCTTCCTTGCAGGCCGCCCACTTCTGCGGGCTGGGCTGCCAGTTCTTGTCCGAAGTTGATTTCCACGGACAGGCTGTCCTCTGCCGTTGGGGTCGAGGTATAGGCTATATCGTTCAGGTGCATCACAAAGACAAAGGGCTCTCCGGCCTTTACGTGGTCCACTTCCTTCAGGCCCACATAGGTGTCATCGCCTTGTTTGACCAGGCCAGCCACGGTGTACATTTGGCCTTCAGTGCTGGTCACGTTGAGCGGATAGCACATGGCATAGTACTTGCCTATCTGAATGTCCATGGGCACCGTCTCAATGTCTTCCTCGTTCACCGTTTCAGACTCTACCTCATGCAGTTCCAGGGCACCGTTGCTGCCCAGTCCCTGCAGTGTGCTCAGGCTGAGGCGTGTGTCGTAGAGTTGTGCATAGAGATTGCCCACAGCGGTGCCATCGGGGTTGGAAAGGTCCAATTGGATCTTGCCATGGCCGAGGCCCTTCACCCGGACGAGCGAGGGTGCATAGGCCAGTGTGAGCGGTGCGTAGCCGCCGTTGCTGCCATGCAGATAGAGGCCTGTGGCGCGGTTCTGCACCAGATAAGTGCCATCGGTTTGAGGCACGAACCGGAATTGTGCCATTTCCTCGTCGGCCACCTCTTCGGGATTCACGAAATAGAGCATTGCCCCGCTGCGGACGGCGTTAGCCTCTGGCTGTTCGTAGGCCGATGTGGCAATAACGGCCTGTTTGCCGAAGAGGTAGTTGCCTGTGGCCTCGCTGTTAGCCTCGGTGGTTTCCCAGCCGTACTCGCTGTATTCCTCCATGCCAGGGAAGTGAATGGTGTAATACTTAGTGGGATCGGGGGTCTGCTGCATGGCGCTCTGGAGGGTGGCCAGTGCATTGCTCAGCAGTGTAGTCTGCTGGTCGAGTGTGGCTGCGGTGTAGGCCGTTGTCTCCACCACGGTGCGTGCCTGTTCGATGAGTTGCGGCAGCGTGTTGGTGGTGCCTTCAGTGTAGTAGCCCAGTCCGGTGCCGGTTTCAAAGTTGTTGTTCACTTGCTCGGCTTCGCGGATGAGTGCCAGCAGGGGTTCGGCATCGACATACTCGGCCAGGAAGGCGTTAATGGCTTGTTGCAGTGCCTCTATGTCGGCCTGGGTGGGATTGGCCAGTGCATTGCGTGCCAGGCCTAAGGCATGTGCCAGCCCGCTGACCACATCTTGTGGCATGTTCACTGCCTGGCAGTTGGGTGCAAGCTGTACCGGTCCACACACCTTCAGTTCGGCCAGGTTCCAGAAGATGGCTCCACCTTCCGACTTGCGGTCGTGTCCTAGTGTGCCGCTGGTGTGGTTCACCACCATTCGCAGCATTCGGTACTTGGTTCCCAGCTTTAGGTTAGGGATGATGGTCACATCGGCCTGTGTGGGGTCGAAGTCGTTGTACCCGGTCAGGATGGTGGTCCAGTTCACTTCATCGTTGCTGCCGAGCAGGTCGAAATCGGCGGGGCTGCAGTCGTTGTGGGGAGCACGCCGGGTGAACACCAGGCTCACCTCGTCCGTGGCTTCAGGCAGCGTGATGGCGAGCCAGTGTTTCTGGGCAACGATTTGTTCCAGTCCTTCGGCATCGGTGATGGTTTCGGTGGGGATGTTGTCGGTCCAGGCTGTGTGGAAGTAGGTGGATGCATCTTCATCGATCAGGGCGGCCAGTCCGTCGCCATCCTCACCCCATTCGCTTTCCGGCCCCATGCCAGCGTTGCTTTCCAGTTGTGATGCGGAGGTAATGAGGTTGGCCCCAGGTAGGTATTCTACCGCTGTGGCATAGAGTCCGCTTCCGCGGGCAATGAGGCTCGTTAGTTGGTTGCGCAGCTGAATGGTAGGTGCATCTGCCAGAAGTGTGGCCAGCTCCTCCTCGGGAATGGCGTTCAGATACCACGAACCGGCTGTGCGGTCGCCTGCGCTGCGTAGCATCAACGTGGATCCGTTGCCATCGTAGAGTGCCCGTTGTGTGTAATTGGTTGCATAGAGCGGCGTGAAGGTCTTTCCACTGGCATCGTACATGGCCAAGGCAAAGGTGGCATTGGTGCCCAACAGCTGCAGGTCGATACCCATTGTACTGTTGGATGTCATGGCAATGGTTGTACTGTTCTCAGCCAAGTCCAGGTATTGTCCTGTCAGCATGTTTTGGAAATCATAGCGCCCATCCGCGCGTTTGGTCAGGTGCCACACGTATGCCGGGTCGGCGTTGTCCAGGCGGTGCCAAGTGGGCACACCGCGCTCGTCATCGCGTATAGCCAGTTTGGTCACAGGCATCTCTTCTTGTGGCAATAGTCCGAGAGCATTGAGGTCGTAGGCGCCGTTCACGAGGTAGTAATAGCCGTCGTTCACGGGGTTGGGCTTAGCGCTGAGCACCTGCTCAATAGCTGCGTTGAGGCGTTCAGTCATGTCCCGTAGTTGTTCGTCCGTAGCCTCCCAGGCATCCATCAGTTCATTGGCCTCGTCAATCAGTGCGTGTAGGTTATCCATGAGTTCCGGGCTGTAAAAACCGGGGTCTGTTCCGGCTGGCCGTTCGGCAGCGCGTGCTGCAGCCACTGCGGCGCGCATGTCCTCATACGGATCCTCTTGCGTGGCCACTGTTTCCATCATGAACCAGGTCTGAGCGGTGCATGTTGTCATTGCCATGGTCTCGTCGATGTAATAGAACATGTCTGGATACATCTTCTTGAACATGACAGAGATGACGCCATTATATGTAATATAATAAGGTGTGCCGTCGGCTCCCAACGCCATAATTTGAATGGCTTCATCGGGAATGTCGCGCCCGCTGTAGCCCGTCAGGTCGGTATGCTCGGCCGCCTTGAACACGGCCCACGCCGTGGCTTGGCTCTTGTCTGTGAGCCAGATGTCGGCACAGTCGTTCACTTCGTTCTCCGTTTTGTGCAGATATTTGCCGCTGAAGTCGTTGCGGATGTAGTAGGCATCGATGCCTTGAATCTTGAATCCTGCAGCCTCAAGCGTGAAGGTGTACGAGTCGCCGGGAGTCGCATCGGTGAATGTGCTGAAGGCGAGGGTGTCTGGCGTGGAGCTGGGTGTGATGACGCCCAGATAGTAGGGCGTCCCCACCAGTCCGTCGGGGTTTTCCTCCGACACAGTTTCTATCCATTGTGCGGAGAGGTAGATGCGCTGGCCGTCGTGAATGTCGGTGGTGGCCAGTTCGGGAGTTGTGGCAGCCCAAACGGCGCCGGCACCGATCAGTGCCAGCGCGCAGAGTAGGGTTGAGAGGTGTTTCTTCATTTCTTCAGTAGTTTCTTGCTGCCCATGATGTAGATGCCGGCCTTTTGCACGTGGTCAATGCGGCGTCCGGACAGGTCGAACACGGGGGCGTTTGTTGTCGTATGATGGTTTGTGCTGTTCAGGTTGCTGATGCCAACGGCCTGTTCCATCGGATAGATGAAGGGTGCTGCCTCGGCGGCATTCTCCACATTTTGTCCGTCGGCTGTAAGAACGCTGATGTTGGTTTGTGTCTGGAAGTTGCCGGCTTTGAGCTGCACGTTGGTCAGTGTCAGGTTCAGGCCGTTCTGTGCCACCACGGGATAGTTTGCTTCCACGCGGTTGGCGCTGGTCACGTTGAGGGTGTTGTTCTCGTAGGTGGCGGTTTGCAGTCCGTCCACGTCGGCGTCGGTCACAGCAAACGGCAGGCACAGGGCTGCATAGCCACTGAAGGGCTTCGTGAACTTCAGCGTGCCCACGGTGGCGTTGGTGGGGATGAAGCAAGGCTGCGTGCCGTCGATGACGACCTGCTGTGCCGTTCCGTCGGTGTTGATCACGTTGGCGGCCTTCAGCACATTGTCGGGGGCGCCTTCGCCCTCCATCACCATCATGGCGTTGGTGGGCAGATAGGTGTCGATGTCAGTAGTGCTGCCGGTCCACCACACATTAGCGTTGTCCTCCTTGCCGAAATAGACATTGGCCTTGTACACCTTGTTGGTGCTGCTCTTGTAGTAGGGGCAGGGCACGTCGCTCATGTTTGCTTCGGCAGCCACTACGCGGAAGTTGTCCACGCCGAGGTTCTTGACCGATGTGGGCAGGGTGGCCGTCTTGGCATTGGTGGCCCAGATGAGATTGCCTTTCAGGTCGTAGAACTTGTGGCCCATATAGCCCTTACCCTTAAAGGTGATCGTGCTTCCGCTCAGCGTGAAGTAGTCGCCGTCCACCTCAAAGTCGGGGTTGTCGTCAAAGTCCTCATAGTCGCCCACGTCGCCGATGTTGTTGCCGCCGTTGCCGCGTTGCGAGGTGTTGTTGCTCTTCTTGCCGTTGGCGGCGGGAATGCCCTCGAACTTGTTGTTCGGGTCGGCATCCTTCATGGGCAGGATGTGGTCGTCGATGAACATGATGTTGCCCAGTTTCTTCGGGTACTTCTTCATGTACTTCTTGGCGGCTTCGATATCAGCCTTGCTCGTGGTGACCAGATAGTTGGCATAGTCGCCCACAAAGTGGTTCTCCACGGGCACGAACATGCCGTATGCCTCAAAGAACTCCGACAGGTCGGCCTGGGCCGCGTCGCAGCACATCTTGGCCAGGTGCAGGTAGTCCAGGCGTCCGTAGGTGATGTTGGCGCCGGTCTTGGTTTCGCCGCCATCCACAAACGGAGTGGTGCTGTCCCAGCCCGAGCGTTTGTTGATGGGGTTCTTGCGCAGGGTGCGGAACAGGTTTGGCAGGAACTGGTCGTCGTGATGCATGACATGGAAGTAGAGGTAGAGCTGGAAGAACATGCTGGTGGTGTTCCAGATGTCGCGTCCCACCCAAGGCTTGGAGGTGGCCAGGTCGGCAAACACGTCGGGCGGCAGCTGGCGGCGCGAGGTCTGGATGCCCTGCTCAAAGGTGTTGATGTTGGAGAACATGTTATTGGAGCTCTCAGTGGTGCCGCACACATTGATGCTGCCCTGGTGGTTGTGTCCCATCTCGTGGCTGGGACCCCACAGGCTGCCGGCCTTGCGCATGTTGGCATAGTTCATGATTTGGGAGATGGTGCCCTCGCTGTACCAGGTGCCGTAGGTTGATGCGTGCATGTATGAGCTGGCACCGCTGAAGGCGTTCCAGATGTTGCGGTAGCGGCCTTCAAAGTCCTCCACGCCCATGTAGCGTTCTTCATTCTCGGGGATCATGTCCCAGATGCGCATTAGGCCTTCCATCTCGTTGGGTTCTGCGGCCAGCACCAGCTTCGTGTCCATCTGGAACACCAGGTGCTTGGTCTTGAGGTTGACGAACGGAGCCTTGAGCAGGTCCTGCTGCAGCAGTTTCCAGTCGGCATTGGTCATGCCGCGCGTAGCATCCCAGTAGCCGTTCAGCTGTCCGCCCTCGATGTGTATCTTGATGTCGGGATAGTCGGCCAGGTATTTGCTGGTGTTGTTCAGCTGGTGGAAGATGTATAGCAAAGCCTGCTGTCCGGAATAGATCAGGTTGAGGCCTTTCTTCAGCGGCGTCTGTGTACCGGTGGGGTGGTTGCCGGCCACGCCGTCGGTGGTGATGGTTTCCAAGGCCAGCGTGCATTCGCTCTTGGGTGCCTCGTCCACATAGATATAGATGATATCGCCGGGGTTGGCCACGATGCCGGTGGGTCCGGACAGGCGGCCGAAGGAGTTGGCCATGGTGAAGTTGTTGCCGTTGGCCATTTCCTGGTGGTGGCTGTATATCTTGTAGTCGGCTATGCGGAAGAACTTCTCGTAGCCGGCCGTGTAGCCGGTTGTTTTGTTGGTGAACTGCTGCCATGTGTTGTTCTTCACCTTCAGCACCATGGCCTGCATGTCGGCATTCAGGGCGGCGAAGTCGTAGTTGGCGGCCAACTGCTCATCCGTCATGGCCTGGATGGCGGGCAGCAGGGTGGTGCATGCCTTGTCGGCAAAGAGTGCGTCCAGGTGTTCCTGCAGCGTGCTCTGGTTCTTTACCAGGTCGTTGAAGATCTGCAGGGCACCGCGTGCGGCATCGATGTCGGCCTGGTTCAGCTGCACGTTCTCGAATTGCCAGAGGTTGCCGTCGTTGCCCGTGTCGGCCCACATCACCACGTTGTGGTTGGCGTCCGTGTGGCATCCGGCGGCAGCCCCGTCGGCGTTGGTGATGTACCACTTGTAGTTCCACTCATCGCTGGTGCGTCTGGGGTAGAGGGTGGCCTGGTTGTTTCCTGTTTTGTAGATGTTGCTGGTCGAGCCTTGCACCTGTATGTACCGTTCGGTCATCACGTTCTGGAAGGCGTAGCCCGAGCCGCGTTTCTTCAGCTGCCAGTATTGTGCAAAGTTGTCCTTGTCCTCCTTGATGGATGCCACGTTGCCTTCCACCTCGGTCATGTACAGACCGTACTTGGGGCTGTACACGCGGTAGTAGAGGCCGTCCTGGAGCTGTCCCACAAATCCGCTGGCCTCGTTCACGTGTGCCTTCACGTCGTCCAGTGTCATGTCCTCGACCAGTTCGATGGTCCAGTCGCATCCGGCATCGCCCTTGTAGGCCCATTCGTGCAGTGTTGTCCCGTCGTTGCCCAGGTTCAGGCAGCTGTTGCCGCTGAAGTCGTTCTTTGATGATATGTTTACGTAGGCTGCCGTGCCTGTGTTGTTGGGGCTGAACTGGAAGTAGAGCGTGGTGGCTGCGGCGGTCGGCTTGCTGAATGTGGCAGCAAGGAATTCGCCCGTGTGTGCATTGCGGACGGTGTAGCCTGTGCCGTTTTTGGTGGCCAGCCACACCTGGCAGAACTTGTTGCTGTTGTTCTTGGTGGCTCCCACGGCCGATCCGGCGGCGGTGCTGGTCAGGTAGGCGGTGCTGGAGCGTTTGTTCTTCAGGCGGAACAGGCTGAGCTGGCTCATTTGGTAGTTATAAAGGTCGCGTCCGGTCAGCTTGTCCGGGTCGGCGGTCTTCACCTCCTTGAAGCCCCAGTCGCCCGTGCCGTCCAGGCTCTTGTCGGTGCCGCCTTTCGGGTCGCCTCCGTTGGTGGGTGCTATCATTACATAGGTCGAGCCTTGCATCAGGAAGTGTCCGGGCGTGGCGTCGATGAGCGGGAAGGTCAGTGCCCATGCGGCGGTGGCAGGCGAGCCGGTGCCGCGTGCCGAGCCGGAAGGCCCTTTCACATAGTTGCCGCGTCCGGTCTTCAGGTAGAAGCTGCCATCCGTTTCGGTGGCTTCCAGGCAGAACAGGTAGCCTTCGTTGCCGCTGGCCGAGATGCCGTTTGGAACGGAGCCTTGCTTCAGCGAGTAGTTGCTGTTCTCGTAGATGTACGTTCCTGTGGCGCGGTTGTGCAGGAAGTACCACTTGCCGGTTTCCAGGTTAGTCACGTCGTTGCCCACGCTCAGCACGCCTTGCGGCAGGTCCTGTGCATGTGTGGTCAGGCTGCCCATCATCGCGATGAGAGCCATCAGTGTAAGGTAAATCTTTCTCATATTCATAAGGTTTTCGTGTTACTTTATGTTTTCGAGGCAAAAGTACAGCATTCGGCTGACATGGCAAAGGTTTTGGGCAAAAAAAAGCAGGAGAGGCGTTTGTGCCTCTCCTGCCGATTGTTGTCGGTGTCGTGCCGAAGTGTGCTTACTTCACGGCCACCTTCACGCCGTTCAGGATATACACGCCCTTAGGCATGTTCTGCAGCGTGTTCAGGTTGGCCTTCTTGGCCACGAGCTGTCCGTCGATGGTGTAGAGCTCGCCCACCTTGGCCACCTTGGCCAGGGTCTCGCCGATGCCGTCGGATGCATCCATGTCGATGGTCACCGTCGGACGGTCGGAACGCTTGAAGCCGGTGCCCTCGGCGGTCATGTAGGCCGAGTTGGCAGCCACGACGCCGCCCTGCATCACGTCCTTCAGCACCACGAAGGTGTTACCCTCCACAACCACATCGTTGGTCTTCAGTTCCTTCTGTACGAAGGTACCGATGAGGCAGCTGGTGGTGTCGGCCTCGGTAGTGAGGTCATAGCCGTGCTTCAGCTGTACAAGTTCGGCCTCTTGATCGGCCACGTAGTCCTCCAGGTTGCCATCCACATACAGGAACGGGCGTCCGCCTTCGGCCTTTGTGATGGGTGCGAGGGTGATCTCGGTGCCTTCGATGGAGCTGATGCCGTACATGCCGTCCTCAGCCGAGATCTCCACGGGGTAGCACAGGGCGTTCAGGGCGCCGTGCACCACGGGCATGTTGAAGGTGGTGCCATCGTAGTTGGCTTCCACATCGCCCACTTCCTCAATGAAGAGGCCGCTGTTGCTGCCGGGGGTGTTGGCATTCCAGGTGACCAGGGCGTTGTACGAGCGTGCAATGTGCAGGTAGTTATGGTTCACACCGTCGAAGGTCTTGGCGGCGATGACGTTCTGGCCATAGCCGATGGCGCTGACGTTGAACAGCGACGGGTGTAGGCTCAGCGATGCGTAGTTAGTGCCGCCGGTGGTGCGGATGAACAGGCCGGAAGCCTTGTTCTGGATGATGTAGGCGCTGTCGCCCACGGCAATGAAGCGGAACTGTGCCAGGTCGTCCATGGCGATTTCGTCAGCTGCATCCACGTAGATGCCGAAGCCCAGGGCCACTTCGCTCTCGTCCACGGGCACCACGGTCTTCAGGGTGAAGGTGCTGGTGGTTTCCTCGCCCTCGTCGTTGGTGCTGGTGCGCTCCACGCTCTCCGTCTCGACGTTGGCGGGCGTCACATACTTGCCGAACAGGGCCTCGTCAATCACATCCTCAAAGGCGTTCACGGAAGCTTTGGCAGGTGTCTTGTCCCAGCCATACTTCTCGTATTCGGCCTCGGTGGCAAAGCGGAACTTGTACCACTTGCCCGTCTGGATGCCGATGGCGCCTTCCAGCAGTTTGGCCGACTTGGCCTTGATGTCCTCGACAAACTTCTCCGTCTGGGTGCGTGTGTAGATACCGGCCTCGTTGTAAGCCTTGGCATCGGCAACGGCCTGCTTGAAGGCATCGCCGGCAGCGGTGTTGGTCCAGAAGCCCGGGTTGGTGCCGCTCACCACCATGTTCTCCTTGCCGTCCCACTGGGCGATGAGTTCGCGCAGTTCGGTGGGATCCACCACCTCGGCCATGAAGGCGTCGTAGGCGGCTTTCAGCTCGTCATAGTTGGCTTGTGTCAGGTCGGCAGCTTCGATGTCCTTCTGCTTCTCCAGCACATCCTCCAGGTTGGTGGCGATGACACCCAGCTGTGCATACTGCGAGTTGGGGTTGTCGGTCACGGCAAACAGCTGGAACTCGCTCACGTGGCCGTAGCCGCGGGTCACGCCGTTGGCCTTGGTCGTGGTGTCGTCGATGTAGAAGCGCAGGTACTGGAAGCCCTGCACGTGGAACAGGTCGCTCTTAATGGTCTCGGTGTTGCTGCCGTAAGGTGTCGAGAGCTGGCCCAGGTCGGTCCAAGCCTCGTCGGCTGCATCGGGATCGTTGCTTCCCATCACGCCCCACAGGATGATGTGGTCGTTGGCCACGGCGCGGCGTGTGATTTGCATCTGCATCATGTCATAGCCTGCTTCGGGCAGTGCCACCTGCAGGTAGTGAGTGTGCGCGGCCACGTTGTTACTCCAGTCAGAGTGCCAGTAGGTGCTTGCATTGCCGTCGATCAGTGCCTCGATACTGCCTTCGCGGGTCTCTGTCCAAGGCGAGCTGAGCTGGTCAGCGCTGGTGATGAGCCCGTCGCTTACGAGGTAGTCCTTTGCAGTGAGCAGCTTGTTCTGTGCATCGGTCTTCATGGCGTTGTAGTCCTTGACCAGCTGGTTGTGAGCCTTCACGGGCAGCCAGGCGTCCATGGCGGCCTGAGCCTCCTCGTCGCTCACGGGCTCGAACACCCACATGGTGGGCAACACGGGGCCACTGCCGTCGGCAGCCCACCAGCCAATCACATAGCCGTTCACGCCGGCACCGCTGCCATGGCCTTTCTGGTGCAGTGCCAGCATGCCGTTAGGTGCCACAGGCTTGCTCTTTTGGTCGGCCATACAGATATACACCGATGTCTCGCCGGCTTCCGTCTTGGCGGGTTCCAGCCAGATGAGCTTGTCGCTGTCGGCAGTGCTGGTCACGTTGGCGCTGAGTACAACGCTGTTGAGGCGTGTCTCGCTGCCCATGTTGTACAGGTCGTACAGGCCGCCTTCCTTGTTGGTCAGCTTGTACAGGTTCATGGCCTCGCCGGTGGGATTGTTCTCGTCGCGGGTGTCCCAGATGTTGTACCAGGTGTTGTTATACTCGTAGCTCCTCAGGTACTTGTACATCGATACGTCCTCGGTGATGTCCACACCGTTCTCGTCCTTCTCGCCAGTGGGCACCTTGTTGGTGAACATCTGGCTGGAGTGTATGCGGTAGTAGCCGTCCTCAAGGGTCAGGCCAATCTTGGTGGCTATCAGAGCGTTGTAGGTGTCGATGATGTTCTGGCGTGCAGCCGCGATCTCCTCGGCAGTGGGGTCGTCCTTGCCGGGGTCGAACAGCTCGTCGGCAAAGAGGATGGCCTGTGAGAAGGCGTTGTAGGCCTCTGGGCTGTACATGCCGGGCTCGTCGCCTTGCATGTCGCGCAGGGCATCCTCATAGGCGCGGTACTCGTCCAGCGTCTTGTTCAGGGCGTTGTTGGCCTTGGTCCAGTCGTCCAGTTCCTCCAGCACCACATAGAAACCGGTGGTGTTGGCAAACAGGCCGTTGTTCTTGCCGTTAAGGGCTTCGTTGGCCACATAGTCAACAGCAATGACAGCGGTGGTGCCGTCCAGGTCGGTGGCCTCAACGTGTACGGGCTCGGTCTTGCTGAAGCACTCCACAGCCTCCTCGCCGGCAATGGAAACGGATACGCCGTACTCGGCTATACTGGGCGTATAAGTGGGGTGGGTGCCCACCACGAAGTCCATGCCGATCTCTACAATCTTGTAGTTGCCGCTGATGCAGTTCAGCTCATAGTTGAGCGGGTGGCGCGACCCCCACAGGGCATACAGCTGCAGGTGCTCACGGTCCCAGAAGGCCATGTTGTTAGGACTCTGGCTGTTGTTGGGTGCTGCCTCGTAGGACACGGCGCTGAGGTAGATGTCGTAGCCGTCGATGGTCTTGATCTGACGGCCCCAAGCCAGCGTCTTGTCGGCATTGGAGTTCCAGTACACCCAGTCCATGTTATCTACACTGAGGTCCACACGTACGCGGTCGCCTTCAGCTGCAGTGGCTGTGGTGCTGTTCAGCAGCATCACGGCCGCCGTTAGGAGAAATAGGTAAAATTTCTTCATAAGGGTTGGTTGTTAAGTTAGTAAAATATGAATTGATAGAGAGTCGTGTGTAAGTAGGATAGATGTGGTGCAGGCGTATCAACCGCCGCTTCGTGCCCTTGCCGAGCCAGTGGGTGAAATGATCAGTCGCCCTTTCGTGCTTTGGCCGAGCCGGTGAGTGTGGTATTCACTGAGAGTTTTTGCCTATGGGTAGGTTTTAAGCGGCCAAATATACGTTTATATTCCGACATGCGCTCGCCCGCACGCGCTAAAAGCATCGTCTTTTAAGGATTATTAACCAATAGAGCCCACTTCAAGGCCGTTTTACCACTACTTCAGCGTGGCGTTTGGGGTGTGGCGACCAAGGTTTGCGGGGACCTCAGAAGTTGACGATATAGTGCTGCTTGTGCCGTTGCAGGTCAAAGAAAACGATGCCGTAGGTATAGACATCGAAGGTGCAGCCGGTGCGGGGGTCGGCCTTGATGGCTTCCCATTTGGCATGGCAGGCCCTGTCGCGGTGAATGCCTTCCAGAATGAGCATACGGCAGGGTTGCAGCTGGTAGCCGGGCAGGGCGTCGGGCTTGACCAGGCACAGTTGTGGCGTCTCGGTTGCGGGGTCCACCAGCGTGGCTTTCCTGTTGCCGCAGCGCAGGCTGGCCTCCTCTGCGGCGGCGAGAGCGTCCGGCTGTCCGCAGATACCGAAGGTGTCGGCCTGTGCATAGTTGGCCAGGCGGAACAGCAGGCGGTGGCATTGCAGGGGGTAGCGCAGCAGCCAGCGCTGGTGCCACGGGTAGTGCCTGTCCAACTCGGCATAGGCGTAGTAGTGTGCGGGCTCCAGCAGCACGCTGCGCACGAAACTGTAGGCCCACGGCGAGTGGATGCCGTAGCCGCGGCGGTGACGTATGCGCCACAGCCAGACGAAGGGGTTGCGAATCAGCTGCATGGCAGGGCTGGGTGGCTTGTTTCCTCCCGATGCCGTGTGCGGCGGGAGGCTTGACGAATGTTAAATAACCGATGCAAAGATATGATAAAAAATGTAATCCCCTCTCCTCCTTTCGGGAAAAAGTAATATTTTTGGCCCGATTTTCACGAATCAACACAGATATCACCATGCTACGACAACTTACACCAGAAGAACGCAAACGACTGGAAGCCCAGGGCAACAGCGCCGAGAACTGGGACGATGTGCTTATTACCGATGCCGCCAGCCTGAAGTACATACGCGGCACACGCTTCTCCGGCCATGTGGAGCTGGGACGCTTCACCGGCAGCTTCGACATGCCCGGCGGCATACACAAGCACACGGGTTTGTTCAATGCCACGCTGCACGATGTGACCATCGGCGACGAGTGCTGCATTGAGAACATCAAGAACTACATAGCCCGCTATGACATAGCCGAGGGCTGTTTCATTGAGAACGTGGATATCATCCTGTGCGACGGCACTTCGGCCTTTGGCAACGGGGTGGAGGTGGCCGTGCTGAACGAGACGGGAGGCCGCGAGGTGACCATTCATGACGGGCTCACTGCCCACGAGGCCTATATCCAGGCCATCTACCGCCACCGCCCCGAGTTGATACGCCGCGTAAAGCAGTTTGCCACCCAGCGTGCCGAGGCCTGCGCCACCGGCCGCGGCACCATAGGTGCCCATGCCACCATCGTGGACACGGGCTATATTAAGAACATGTACATCGGCCCCTATGCCAAGGTGGAGGGTGCCGGCCGGCTGAAGAACGGCTCGCTGTGCAGCCGGCGCGAGGCTCCGGTGCACATAGGCTACGGCGTCATAGCCGACGACTTCATCGTGCAGGACGGCTCCTCGGTCGAGGACTGCACCACTCTCACACGCGTGTATGTGGGCCAGTCGTGCGTGCTGGGCCACGGCTATTCGGCCTCGGACAGCCTCTTCTTCTGCAACTGCCAGGAGGAGAACGGCGAGGCTTGCGCCATCTTTGCCGGCCCCTTCACGGTGACACACCACAAGAGCACCCTGCTCATTGCCGGCATGTTCTCGTTCATGAACGCCGGCTCGGGCTCCAACCAGAGCAACCACATGTATAAGCTGGGCCCCATCCATCAGGGCGCCATGGAGCGCGGGGCCAAGACGGCATCGGACTCCTATATCCTGTGGCCGGCACGCATCGGAGCCTTCTCGCTGGTGATGGGCCGCCACACCAGCAACCCCGACACCAGCGCACTGCCCTTCTCCTACCTGATCGAGAAGAACGGCGAGACCTATCTGGCGCCGGCCGTGAACCTGCGCTCGGTGGGCACCATACGAGATGCACAGAAGTGGCCGCGGCGCGACAAGCGTCAGGCCGAGGGGCGCTTGGACCAGGTGAACTTCAACCTGCTGTCGCCCTACACCATCGACAAGATGCTGCGCGGACTGCACATCCTGGAGGATATGGAGCGGCTGAGCGGACCCACCAGCGATGTGTATGCCTACCAAAGCGCCAAGATCAGCAACACGGCGCTGCACAAGGGCATACGCCTGTACCGCATTGCCATTCAGAAATTCCTGGGCAACTCGCTCATCAGCCGTCTGGAAAAGAAGGGCGGCAACACCGCACAGGAGGTGCTGGACAACCTGAAGCCCGAGTGCCCCACAGGGCGGGGCGAATGGCTGGACCTGGCCGGACTCATCGCGCCGAAGACGTGCATCAACCAGCTGCTCGACGAGGTGGAGCAGGGCATTGTGAACACTACCGACGAGCTGAATGCACGCCTGGCCGACTTGCACCGCAACTACTACGATTACGAGTGGACGTGGGCCTATGACAAGATGCTGGAATACTACGGCCTGCAGCCCGACCGCATCACCATCGACGACCTGGTGGCCATCGTGCGCCAATGGCAGGAGAGCGTGGTGGCGCTGGACGAGATGCTGTATGCCGATGCGCGCAAGGAGTTCTCCCTCTCGGCCAAGACCGGCTTCGGCTTTGACGGCTCCAACCGCACGGCCGAGGCCGACTTTGAGCAAGTGCGCGGCGCCTTCGACAGCAACCCCTTCGTGACCGAGGTGCAGGCACACATTCAGCGCAAGAGCGCGCTGGGACAACGCACCGTGCAGTTCCTGGAAAGCCTCGGCGCATAGCCGGGCGGAAGCGTAAACAACGCACATGAAAGTACTGTTGCTAAATACAAGCGAAACCGCAGGCGGAGCCGCTATTGCCGCCCGCCGGCTGGCCAAGGCATTGCGCCGTCAGGGCGTGGATGCCCGGCTGCTGGTGCGCGACGCGGCCGGCGGGCCGGATGCGTCGGGCTCTGTGGCCCAGCAGGCCCCCTTCGGCCGTTGGCGTGGCCGCCTGGCCTTCCTGTGGGAGCGGCTGTGCATTTGGGTGGCCAATGGCCTGAGCCGCAACGGCCTGTGGCGGGTGGATCTGGCCAACGCAGGTCTGCCCATCAGCCGGACCGGTGCCTTCCGTGAGGCCGATGTCGTACACCTGCATTGGGTGAACCAGGGTTTCCTCTCGCTGACCGAGCTGCAACGCATTCTGCGCAGCGGCAAGAAGGTGGTGTGGACCCTGCACGACATGTGGCCCGTGACGGGTGTGTGCCACCACGCCGGCACCTGCACCAAATACCACGAGCACTGCCACGACTGCGCGCTGCTGTGCCGTCCCGGCCAGGACGACCTCTCCAACACGGTGTTCGGCCAGAAAGCCAAGGTGTATGCCACCGCACCCATCACCTTCGTGGCATGCAGCCAGTGGCTGGCCGGACAGGCCAAGGCCAGTGGCCTGACCAAGGGGCACCGGGTGGTGTGCATCCCCAACACCTACGATGCCGACCTGTTCCACCCGGCCGACCAGGCCGCCGCACGGCAGCAGTTGCAGCTGCCCCAGGACAAGCGCCTGCTACTGTTTGCCTCGCACAAAGTGACCAATGCGCAGAAGGGGCTGGACTATCTGCTGCGCGCCTTCCGCTACCTGACCGACCAGAACATCGGTCTCATCGTGGTGGGACAGATGGCCGACCAGGTGCGTGGCCAGTTGCCCTTCACCGTATATAGCATGGGCTACGTGACCGACGAGGCCCGCATGGCCGCCATCTATCAGGCAGCCGACCTCTTTGTGACCCCCTCGCTGGAGGAGAACCTGCCCAACACCATCATGGAGGCCATGGCCTGCGGAACACCGTGTGTCGGCTTCTGTGTGGGCGGCATCCCCGAGATGATCGACCACCAGCACAACGGCTATGTGGCCGACTACAAGAACGAGCAGGACCTGGCTGCCGGCATCCGCTGGACGCTGCAGCATGGCGCCACGGCCGGAAAACTGGCGGCTGAAAAGGCTCTGGCCACATGGAATGAACGTGTGGTGGCACAGCAGTATATAAACGAATACACCCTTCAGGACTCGGCCACCGAGGCACGCACCAACTGATGTGCCGACGAGTCCTTTTACCTATCTATGAAGACCTACCCCATTTTTACCATAGCCACCGTGACCTGGAATGCAGGTCAGACCATTGGCAGAACCCTGCATAGCGTAGAGGAACAGACCTACCACGGGGTGGAACACCTGATTATAGACGGCTGTTCCGACGACGACACCATGCAGGAGATACAGCGCTATGTGGAGCGCAACGCCGACGAGCCCACCGAGCACACCATAAGGCTGGTGCGCGAGCCTGACAACGGGCTGTACGACGCCATGAACAAAGCCATCGGCCTGGCCAAGGGCGACTATATCGTGTTCCTGAATGCCGGCGACAAGCTGCACACCCCCGACACGCTGCAGCAGGTGGCCGAGTGCATCCGCCGCTACCCACAGGCGCGCCGGCCGGTGGTGGTCTATGGCGAGACCGACCTGGTCGATGACGAAGGCCGTTTCCTGCGTCACCGGCGGCTGCAGGCTCCCGAACGCCTCACCTCACGCAGTTTTCTGCAGGGCATGCTGGTGTGCCACCAGAGTTTCTATGTGCGTACCGACATCGCCCAAAAGGAGCCCTACGACCTGCACTACCGCTACTCGGCCGACTACGACTGGTGCATCCGGCTGATGCGGCGTGGCGAGCGGCGTGGGCTGGCAATGCTGAACACGGGGCTGGTGCTCACAGACTATCTTTCCGAGGGGATGACCACACGCAACCACCGCGCATCGCTCATGGAACGGCTGCGCCTGATGGGCCGCCACTACGGGTGGCCGGCTGCCATCGGTGCTCACCTGTGGTTTGTGGTGCGGGCCGTGGTGCGGCGTTAAGGGCGTGTGGCTTGAAGCCTGCAGGCCGCGCCCATGGTTGTGCATACGGCTGCAGGCGGCAAAAAGTGCAGTGACAAAGCTTATGCTTCGGCGCGAATCACATGTATGTCGCGCTGCGGGAACGGAATCTCGATGCGGTGCTGGTTCAGCGTGTTGTAGATGGCTTCCTTGCAGAGGCTGGTCAGACGGATCTTCTCCTCTACCAGCATCCACACACACACCTTGAGGTCCACGCTGCTCTCGCCGAAATCGCTGAAGGCCACGGTGATGGGCTGGCGCGGGTTGACGAAGGGCTGCCCGGCGGCATTCTCGCCCTGGCAGGCCGCATTCAAGGCGTCGGTGATGAAGCGCCGCACCTCGTCGATATTGGTGCCGTAGGCCACGCCCACGGGAATCTTCACCAGCTCGTAATTGTGGTTGCGCGTCAGGTTCTTGAAGTTCTTGCTGAAGAGCGTGCTGTTCAGGAAGGCGATGACACAGCCGTCGGCCGTGATGATCTGTGTGCTTTGATAGGTGATGCTTTCCACCTTGCCGTTGATGCCGTCGCACTCGATATAGTCGCCCACGCGCAGGCGGCCCGTCATGAGCGAGAGGCCGTAGAAGAAGTTCTCTATCAGGTGTTGCATGGCGAAACCCAGACCGGTGGCCAGACCGGCCGTGACGATGGAGATGCCGCTCTTGGGCACGTCGAGAATGACCAGGCAGATGATGATGAACAGGCCCCAGATGATGATGGCAAAGATGTTGCGGGCCAGCGTCAGGTTGAGCACCTCGTCGGCCTGTGCCAGCCGCTTGCGGTAGGAGGAATAGAGGCTGCTGACGAGGTAGTTGGCGTAGCGGAATATGAAGAACAGCTCGGCCACGACCAACAACTTGAACAGTGACACGCGAATCAGGTTCTTCTGGTCGATGAAGTGATAGACGAAGGCCTTCTGGCACACGCTGCTCATCTCAAAGATGTCGGCCGCCCAATAGATGCTCAGCGGCACGGACAGCACGGCCAGGATGGGCACCAGCGTACGGTTCACGAAGTCGTACAGCCACGTCTTGGTGATGTACTTGCCCCGCTTCATATCGCTCAGCACCGGTGCGGCCGGAATGGCCACGTCACGGCCGGCGCGGATGTCGGCCTTCAGGTCCGGGCGGATGCGCGAGAGTAGGTGACGCTGCTCGTAAACCTCCATCAGGTCGTAAACGCAGGTGATGGTGGTGATGGCTGCCAGCTGGAATATCCACCACACCAGCAGCTGCAGGGCCAGCAGCGTGTAGCCTCCCCATGCTGTTACGCACGACACGATCATTGCCGTCAGCGTGATGTAGGAATAGATGGTGTCCAGCATTGGCAGGGCCTTGCGGTGACGCCGTATCACGATGCTTTGCCATGCGGTGAACAACAGCAGGATGGGCGGGAAGATGAGGTTGATCAGGTTGTTAGGAATGAGGATGATGCGGAACAGGATGACCACGAAGGCCAGCGCCATGAGCGGCGTGTAGATGACGGCGGCGTGGTGCATCTGGGAGCTCTTCAGACGGATGTAGAGCGACAGGAAGATGGCCTCCAGCAGCCAGGCCACTTCGATGATGAGGCCCGTGCCCATTTGGATGAAGTTGCGGTGCACCACGGCCCGGACCACCATCACCATCACGGCGAACAGGCCGATGCCCACCACGCACACCAGCATGCGACGGCGCTCGCGGAAGTCGTCGCCGCGCCAGCGGCGGGGCAGCAGCCAGTGCAGAATGACAAAGGCCAGTGCCAGTGCCCCAGAGAGGTAGATGAGGATGAACAGGCTGATGAACAGCACCGGCACGCCGCGCCACTCGGAGTAGTCGTGGCTGTGGCCGCGGAAGGGGCGGTACTTGGTGCTGGCGGCACGGTTGGCCTGGCGGATGTAGCGCGGCAGGTGGGTCAGGATTGTGAAGTAGTTGGTGCCGCCCTCCTTGAAGATGTGGTTTTGGATGATCCGATAGCGCGCCTGGGCAAAGGTGTTCAGTTCCTTCACCTTTTCGCGTACGCTCTTGTAATAGGTGCTTTCGGCCTCCATGCTTTCCAGGAAGTGCTCCATGTTGTCGCGCAGCGTCTGTGCATATTTAAGGCAAGCCTCGCGGTCCTCCAGTTCCTGCCCGCTCAGGTAGAGCGGCTCGGTGGGCGTTTCCTTGGCTGTAGGTAGCGGTGCGGGCGGCATGGGTTTGCCGGCCGTGGCCAGCGAGTCCATGCGGTTTTCCAGCGAGTCGATGGCGTTGAGCAGGATGCTGTCGCTCTCGGTGAGCACCTCTTCGGCATCGGCCTTCTGCACGGGCGGCATGCTTTTGAGCGAGGCTATCAACGCATCATACCGCTTGATCTCCTGTTGCATGCGACTGATAATCTTGTCGTAGGGCAAGGTGCGTCCGTGGCGGTCGTCCAGGCTTCGGTACAGGTTCACGGCCTGCTGGCAGGCATAGGCCATGTCGAAGGTGTTGTCGGCCGACTGCGAGTAGAGCATCAGCCCGATCTGCTCGCACTGGTTCATGTACGACACCAGCTGCTGATGCTGTGCTGCGCCCTGCTGCTCATACATCTGAATGAACAATTGCTGCTTCTCATAGTCGGAGGCAAGCTCGGCCCGGAGCACGCCCAGCGTGCGGGCCAGGTCGCGTTCTTTCAGCACGGCTTGGGCCTGCAAGGCGGTAATCAGGGCAATCAGTAGCAGGGACAGGATGCGTTTTATGTTCATTTTCTTCGTCTTTTTGATGATATTTGATGCAAAGTTAGTAAGAAGGAATCAAAAATTACTATCTTTGCGCCGAAAAAGTGCAAAATCAACCAAACAAACCAATCAAACAAGAACAATGAAGAAGATTCTTTGCCTATCGCTCACGGCTGTGTCTGCCCTGGCTCTCACGTCGTGCAGCAAGCTCGGCCCCCTCAGTGCCGACAATTTCACAGTCAACCCCACTCCCCTGGAGGCCGTGGCCGGCGAGGTGCCTGCCACCATCAATGCCACCTTCCCGCAGAAGTACATGAAAAAGAAGGCCAGCATCACCGTTACCCCGGTGCTGAAATATGCCGGCGGCGAGACTACATCGCAGCCCGCTACCTTCCAGGGCGAAAAGGTGGAAGGCAACGGAACGACCGTGCAATATAAGGCCGGCGGCAACTACACCATGAAGGCTAACTTCCCCTACACCGAGGATATGCAGCAGAGCGACCTCTACCTGCGCTTCACCGCCAAGGTGGGCAAGAAATATGTGGCCGTGCCGGCTGTGAAGGTGGGCTATGGCGTGCTGGCCACCAGCGACCTGCTTCGTGGCACCGTCGCCAGCGCCAACCCCGCCTTGGCTGCCGATGCCTACCAGCGTGTGATCAAGCAGAAGCAGGAGGCACAGATCAAGTATCTGGTGAACCAGGCCAACGTACGCGCCAGCGAGCTGCGCACCAACAGCGTGCAGGACTTCGTGAAGATCCTGAAGGAAATCAACGACAACGAGGAGACACGCAAGCTGAACAACATCGAGGTGAGCGCCTACGCTTCGCCCGAAGGCTCCTACGACTTCAACGAGCGCCTGGCCGAGAAGCGCCAGAACAGCGGTGCCGAGTATGTGGCTCAGCAGCTGAAGAAGAACAAGATGAAGGCCGACGTGGATACCAAGTTCACCGCCGAGGACTGGGAAGGCTTCCAGCAGCTGGTCAGCGAGAGCAACATCCAGGACAAGGATGTCATCCTGCGTGTGCTGTCCATGTATAAGGATCCCGCCGAACGCGAGCAGCAGATACGCAACATGAGCGTGGTATATGACGAACTGGCCAAAGGCATCCTGCCCGAACTGCGCCGCGCACGCCTCATTGCCAACTACGACGTGATTGGCCGCAGCGACGAGCAGATCCAGCAGCAGTTCCAGGCCGATGCCAAGCAACTCAGCGTGGAAGAGGTGCTGTATGGAGCCAACCTCCAGCAGGACAATGCCGCCAAGAAGGCTTGGTATGAGAAAGCTGCCGAGCTGTTTGCAAACGATGCACGCGCCTACAACAACCTGGCCAACCTGGCCTTCCAAAGCGGCGACCTGGCTTCGGCACAGAACTACCTGGCCAAGGCCAAGAGCCTGAATGCCAACAGCGCCGAGGTGGCCACCAACGAGGCCCTCATCGCACTGGCACAGGGCAAGGTGGCCGAGGCTGAAGCACTGCTGAGCAAGGGCACAGGAGCCAACTCCTACAACGAGGTGATGGGCAACCTGAACATCGCCAAGGGCAACTACGCTGCCGCCGCTGCCAACCTGGCTGGCGTGAACACCAACAGCGCAGCCCTGGCTCAGATCCTGAACAAGGACTACGCCGCTGCCGCCAAGACGCTGGCTGCCATCAAGAAGGCCGATGCCTACACCAGCTACCTCAAGGCCATCCTGGCTGCACGTACCGGCGACGCTGCCGCTAAGGCTGCCGCACTGCAGGCTGTGGCTGCACAGAGCCCCGTCCTGGCTGCACGCGCTGCCAAGGACTTGGAGTTTAAGTAAAGAGTAGAGAGTAAAGAGTAAAGAGTAGAGAGTAAAGATACATTATGATAGCTGTTACATCCGGACATAGCCATGCCACAGGCTTTAAATCTCTCCGCTGCCCGGAGGGGTGGCATGGCTTGTATGCACATAAGCCATCCCGGTCTCCCATCTCTGCTCTCTACTCTCTACTCTTTACTCTCTGCTCTCTACTCTTTACTCTTATCTCTTTCTCTTCCTGCCTGGGTGGTGGCGAGGTGCGCATACGTGGTTCGTTCACCCACATGGAGCAGGCCGAGCTGTACCTCTACTCGCCCGACGGGGGGCTGGACCATCTGGACACCCTGCATGTGGTGGGTGGCAAGTTCAGCTGGCAGCATCCGCTCGGTGCCGATGCCACCTTTTTTATTGTCTATCCTAATATGAGCGAACAGGTGGTGTTTGCCTCTCCGGGCGATGACATCAAGCTGGAGGGCGACGGCGGTCAGCTCAAGAGCATCGAGGTGAGCGGTAACGACGACAACAAGCTGCTCACACAGTTCCGTCTTGAACACAACGGCGACAAGCGCGACAGTCTGGTGGCGGCCATGAAGCGATTCGTGAAGCAGTACCCCGACAGCCGTGCTGCCATGTACCTACAGCGTCAGATGAACGAGAACACCTTCGGCAGTTCGCGCCAGAAGGTGGGTTCGCTGCTCCCGGTCATCACCCTTCCGCCCGACAGTCTCACCGATAACTACCGCACCGACTCGCTGGCCAAGGGCAAGCCTGTGCTCATGACCTTCTGGGCCACATGGCGTGCGGGCAGCAACGTGAATTTCCGCATCAAGCGGTTGTTGCGCAAGTATGGGAAGCAGAGCATCCAACCTATCTCTATCAGCCTGGACACCGATCCGACCTTGTACCGCATGTTCCTCCGTCAGGACAGTGTGGACTGGGTGACCCGTTGCTACCGCCGCTCGTGGGACACGCCCGTGGTGCAGCAGTTATCGGTGCGCACCATCCCCTATTTTATCCTGGCCGATAGCCATCACCGCATCAAGGCCGTGGGCACGGACTGGGAGCAGGACATCCAGCCAGCTGTGGAGAAGTTGCTGGATGTGGCCCGCTGATTGCGTTCACGCTCACACACGCGCGCCATCAGCTCCACCTTGTCATGATGATGAGGTGGGGCTTTTTTAGTTTTTTTACGGTTACTTAGGCCATGAGGGTTTAGTAAACCGCGATTCATGTGTTATTAAGGTGTATGAAAGACAAGGCTACATACGAGAAGCTGTTTCATGAACACTACCGCCCGATGTTCCGTCTGGCCATGACGCTGCTGCACGATGAGGCAGAGAGCAAGGACGTGGTGGGCGAGGTGTTCGCGCGGATGATGGAGGCCGGACGCACCGAGGGCCGTAGCTATCTGCTCGCGGCGGTGCGCAACCGGTGCCTGAACGTGATGCGCAACCGCTCCGTCCAGCAACGCATACGTCGGCTCTACCTCCTGGAGCTTGAGGGCGAGACGAAGAGTGCCGAACAGCTTGGCCGCGAGGCACAACTGCTGGAACAGGGCATCGTGCAGCTGCAGCCGCCCGTGTGCCGGCAGGTCGTCAGGCTGCATTTCGAGCAGCAGAAGACGTTCCGAGAAATTGCGCTCCTGCTGGGCACCAGCCAGACAACTGTGTATAAGCACTTGCGGCGCGCGATGAAGCAATTACGTCAACACCTTAATAATAACGAGATATGAACAACGAACCTAAGACCGACCTCCTGCTGCGGATGATGGAGCAGCCGGAGCTATACACCGACGAGCAATGGTGCGACATCCTCAGCGACAGCGAGTGTCGCGAGCTCTACACATTGATGGCCATGACCCATGGCAGCGTCAATGTCGCCAAGGCCGATGCCGCCATGACGGAAGAAGACATCGCCGCCGAATGGGAGAAGGTGAAGGGAATGACGAATGACGAATCTCGCTTCGCTCGGAATGACGAATCTCGTTGTGCCCAAAGTGCCGAATCTCGCTTCACTCGGAATGACGAATCTCGTTGTGTCCAAAGTGCCGAATCTCGCTTCGCTCAGAATGCCGAATCCAAATCACCTTCAAACCCTGAAGGTAACTCTTATTTGTCATTCGTCATTCGTCATTCGTCATTCCGAGCGAAGCGAGATTCGTCATTCCCCAAAATTGCCGCCGTCCTCCTCACCGCCGTCTTTCTCGGCGGCCTGGCTTGGGCGTTCGTTCCTCGCTTCATAACCCCCAAAGCCAATGCCCCCAAATCCGCAGAGGCGACCACTCCACGCCTTGACGGGGAGCGAGAGGGGGTGCTTCCTGTTTCCTTCAACGACATGCGTCTGGACAGCATACTCTCTGTGGTGGCTACCCACTACCACCACGCCGTATGCTTCCGTGACAGCAGCCTGCGCGCCCTGCATTTCTATACCACTTGGGACGACAGCCAGCCCATCGACTCATTCCTCACTACGCTTGATGAGTTCGAAGGGTTGCGCTTGAGCCGCGAGCGCGACACCATCTTCGTTGAATCTGAAACAGGGGAGGAAGCACAATGAAAGCGCGCGCGTTTCTCCTTATTATCTTTATGCACCTGTCAGCCTTCGCCTACGCACAGGAGGCATCCTCTTCGCTTGCTTCGGTCCTCGCCGCCATCCGCGATGCGCAGACCGACCAGACCATCCATTTCATGACCAACGAGCTGGAGCACCTGACGGTCGGACGCATACCCAAGGACCTCACCGCCCGGAACGCTGTGGAGCGGGCCTGCAAAGGGCTGCCGGTGAAAGTGAAGCGCAAGGGGCGGCACATCTTCGTGCAGTACAAGCCGGAGAAGGATTTCACGGGCAAGAAGATCCACCTTTCGGGCGAGGTGAGGGACGGTTTCCTGGATATGCCGCTGCCTCATGCCCGCATCTCCGTGTTCAAGGCCGACAGCACTCTGGTGGCCGATTCCCTACGGATGGTTGTCTTCTACAGGGGTGATATGCGAATTGACAAGGCTGTGTTCAACTTAGATGTGAGCGCTGCCGAACGCGAATATCTGGTGCGCGGGCAGATGGATGGCTACGACGACGTGTGGCAGCGCGTCGCCATCAACGACCCCTCACAGGATGAAGTGGATGTGCCTTCGCTGAAGATGCGCAAGAGCACAGCCCGCACCATGCGCGAGGTGACCGTCACGGCCACGAAGATCAAGATGTTCTGGCGCGGCGACACACTCGTGTACGATGCCACGGCCTTCCGCCTGCCCGAAGGCTCCATGCTCGACGACCTCATCCGTCAGCTGCCGGGCGTGACGATGAACGCCGACGGCGAGATCTTCGTCAACGGGCGCAAGGTCGATGAGCTCCTCCTCGGTTCCCGCTCCTTCTTCGGTGGCAACAAGAAAGTGCTGCTTGAGAACCTGCCATACTACACTGTCAGGCACTTGAAGGTCTATGAAAAGCAGACCGACCGCAGTGTAGCTCTTGGCTACGACGTAGATCCCCGTCGCTACGTCATGGACGTGATTCTCAAAGATGAATACAATCAAGGATATATCGGTAATGTGGAAGCGGCAGGAGGAACAGACGAGCGATGGCTGGGGCGCGGCTTCTTGTTGGGCTTCACCGACAAGTTGAGGTTTACGCTTCTCGCCAACGCCAACAACGTAAATGAAAGCCGCCACATCGGACAGTCCGACCAGTGGAGTCCCGCCCGTCAGCCCCGTTCACTCCTCACCACCCGTAGCGTAGCCGGGGAACTGAACTATGAGGCCAAGAACGGGAAGAACAAGGAAATCAAAGAAACCTTCCGTGCCGAGTACACCTCCACCACCGACGATCAGACCATCACCCAACGCACAGAGCGCTTCATCGAAGGCTGCTCGCCAACGTCCGTAACCGAGTCCTTCAACCGCGCCGGCAACCGCCGTTGGACGCTCAACAACCATCTGGCGATGCGACTGCCCGCATGGATGGACGTCTATGCAAACTTCGACTATGCCCAGCGCGACGGCTCCTTCCATTC
Organism: Bacteroidaceae bacterium; assembly: GCA_017526905.1. GTDB lineage: Bacteria > Bacteroidota > Bacteroidia > Bacteroidales > Bacteroidaceae > Physcousia. Next base: position 38,750 of record JAFXQT010000100.1, read on the forward strand.
CGCCTTCGATGAGCAATCCGACAGCCTCAGCATCGCGCAGCGCACCGTCGGCATCAGCGAGGGCACGAAGTGGAATGCCAAAATCGATGTCCAAGGCAGCGTGAGACCCGGTAAACAGAAAAGTCACATCGACTATTACGTTTCGATGGGTCATAACAGCGACGAGGGGGAAAGTGCCAGCCACTACCAAACCACGGACTCTCCCCCCGCCCTCCCTGTTAGGGAGGGAGCAGAATGTACTGAGCGGGCGTCTGTCTCATCTTTAAATTCCTCCTCACTCTTCAATCACAATACGTGGGGAGTTGTGAACCTTGGCTATGGCTATGAGATTGCAAAAGACCTTCACCTGGGCTTCTCCAATATGCTCTACAAAAGCCACGTACACACCCGCGACTATTTGTATCATCCCGACACATTACTCCTCCCCTCACAACTCGATGCCCTCGAAGCCATCACCGACTACGCCAACTCATACGAGAGCCGCAGCGACACGTGGCAGAACGACTTCACCATCCACCTGAGTAAGAGCTCCTATTACATGCACCCGCAAGTACACATGAGGGTGAACTACGACCGCTGGCGCTTGGAACTGAAGCTACCAGTCTATAGCAACAAGCTCCACTATCAGCGCGGCAAAATCGACACCCTCGCCCGTCAGAGAATGTTCTTGCCCGAGCCCAAGTTTTGGTTCCGCCACTCATGGAAAGGTGCGCTGCGCGACTTCCAAGCCCACGCCAGCTTCAGACAAAGCATGCCTCTCCTTATTGACCGCATCAACTTCCGCGACGACAGCCAACCACTTATCATCAAGCTTGGCAACTCCGACCTGAAGTCCACCGCTGTCACGCACTTCGACGCCCGTTATTACGACGGCACGGGGCGCAATCAAGGCATGTATAACCTCACCGCCTCCTTCGACTACCACCACCGCGACATCGCGCAGTCCATCGCCTACACCCCCTACAACGGAGTATATACCTACAAACCCATGAACGTGAGCGGCGCCTACCAAGCCCACGCCAACTTCAGCACCGACCACAATATCGGCGAGAAGCGCTACTGGTCGTGGCATGTCAACACCGGGGCCGACTGGAACCATGCCAAGGATCATGCCCTGTTGGAGGGGCAGACAGAAAGCCAAGTGAACACCGTGAACACGCTTTCGCTCAACAGCGGTGCTAACATCCGCTACAACTACAAGACCCTCAACGTCCGCGCCGTGGGCAGCATGGAGTGGCGGCACAGCGAAGGCCGGATGTACGACTTCTCTACCCTCAACGCCCTCGACTTCAGCTACGGCCTCGAAGCCACCTATACCACCCCCGCCCTCTGCGGAAAGAAGGTAGGAGGCATGACCCTCGCCGCCGATGCCTGCATGTACAGCCGTCGTGGCTACGGTTCCGCCTCGCTCAACCGTGATGACTTCGTCGTGAACGCCTCCATCAGCCAGCCCTTGCTCAGTGGCAAGCTCATCGTCCGTCTCGATGCCTTCGACTTGCTGCACCAGCTCTCGCCCACCGACTACGTCATCAATGCCCAGGGACGTACCATCACCACCTACCGCTCCCTGCCCCACTACGTCATGCTCCACGCCGTATGGCACTGGAACCGCAACCCCAAAAGGAACTAACAACAATGCACACAGAAATGAAAACGAGATACCGACTTTTGTTGCTCATGGTCCTGGCGATGCTGCCATGCCTCCCATCCATGGCCGAGGGGGGCGCTGGCTTGACCGCCGACGAGCAGAAGCAGGGCCAATCCTCTTCGCTCCTGGCCGTGCTCCAGCACATCCGGCAGAGCCAGACGGACTATGCCATCGACATCGCCGCCGACGGCCTTGAAGAGCTGACGACCAAGGCCAAGGTCGGGGGGCTGGACGCCGTGACGGCCGTCAGGCAGGCATGCAAGGGTCTGCCTGTGAAAGTGAAGGTGCTCGGCAAGCGCATCTACGTACAGCACGAAGGGGTGAAGGTGGTGCGCAAGCTGAAGCTGCAGGGCGTGGTACAGGACATCCGTGCCCACAAGGACCTGATCGGTGCCACGGTGGTGCTGATGCGCCCCGACAGCACGGTCATCGAGCAGAAGGAAGCCTACCAGAAATATTACGCCGAGGGCTTCTCGTGGGAGACCAGCGAGTTCTCGTTCTCCGTGCCCGCCCGGCCCGCCAAATACCTCTTCCGCATCAGCCACATGGGCTTCCAAACCACCTACGTGGAGTATGCCATCAACAAGGTAGGCCGGCGCGAGTACGAACGCGGTCTGCCTCCCTTCTACCTGGCACCACAGGCCAGCACGATGAAGGAAGTGACCATCACGGCCTCGAAGGTAAAGTTCTATTACAAGGGCGACACCATCATCTATAACGCCGACGCCTTCATCCTGGCCGAAGGCTCAATGCTCGACGCCCTCATCCGTCAGCTGCCGGGCGTGGAGATGAAGTCCGACGGCCGTATCTATCACGAAGGCAAGTTCGTGGACGATCTGCTGCTCAACGGCAAGGAGTTCTTCCGCAACGACCGCAAGCTCATGCTCGAGAACTTGCCCGCCTACACCGTCAAGGACATCGCCATCTACGACAAGCAGACCGCCGAGAACGAGTGGCTGGGCATCAAGGACGAGCACTCGCAGCGCCACGTCATCGACGTGCGCCTGAAGAAGGAGTACATGGTGGGATGGCTGGTGAACGTGGAAGCGGGAGGTGGCCTTAGGGACAACCAAGCGCAGCCCGCTCTAAACGCTAAATCCTCAACTTTCAACTCTCCTTACCTCGCCCGCCTCTTCGCCATGCGCCACTCCGACTTCTCGCGCATCGCCATCGTGGCCAACGCCAACAACCTGGACGATGACAGCAAACCCGGCGAGAGCGACAACTGGCAGCGCGGCAAGACCAACGACCTGCGACGCACCGAGCGCGCAGACATTGGCGGCTTCGTCAGCGACCGCAATCAGCGATGGGAGGTCTCGGGCAACGTCTCCGTCAATCACCAGCGCACCGAGGGCGCGTCGCGCACCGTGCGCCAGAACTACCTATCCTCGGGCGACACCTACGACCACAGCTTCACGAGCCGCACGGGCGAGGACCTGCGCATGGGAGGATGGCTGAGTTTCTACCGCAACTTCAAGAACGTGCGCTGGCACATCGACCCCAGCCTGAACTACCACCACTTCAACAACAGCTCCGACCTCGCCTCGGCCACCTTCAACGCGCCCGTGGCCGACGTCAGCCGCCAGCTCCTGAACGACCTCTTCAGTCACAATGCCGCACGCATCAGCCTGCGCGACACCCTCATCAACCGCATCCTGCGGCAAGGTTCAGGCCGCGGTCACACCTGGGACGGCACCTTCCACACCGGAGCCACCATCAAGATCCCGCACACCAACGAGAACCTCCGCCTCGGCGCCGGCATCAACCTCATCGGCAGCGAGGAACGGATGTTCGATAAGCAAGAGGTTAGAATAGCAGACCCTCAAGACTCTCAAGACTCTCAAGACTCTCCCCCCGCCCTCCCTAACAGGGAGGGAGCGGTTACCTTCGAGGATGAGGGTACGCTGCCTTCAACACATTCTACTCCCCTCCCTACAAGGGAGGGGCAGGGGGGTGGGTCTTCCTCCTTCCACCACTACCGCGACAACCACCCGACGCGCGACGGCAAGGCCTACTTCAACCTCGGCTACAACATCCCCTTGGGCGAAGGCTGGCGCTCCATCCACGCCACCTACAGCTTCGAGCACCTATGGCAGCATCACCGCTCAACGCTGTATCTGCTGGAAGAGGCCCCCTATAATCCCCCGGTGGGGGATGAACAGGCAGGCGACCTCCAAACTCCCCCCGCCGGGGGGCTACAGGGGCCCCTCCCCTCCCTCACAGACTACTATCAGGTGATGGACCGCGCGAACAGCTTCGACAGCCACTCCCACGAGAACCGCCACAAGCTGGACATCAACCTCGGCTACAAGTTCAACAAAGCATCCTACGGCCAGATATGGACGCTCCTCAACGGCAACATCACCCTGCACCAACAGCACCTCGACTACCAGCGCGGCAGCATCGACACCACGCTCTGCCGCACAGCCGTCAGCATCACCATGGACGATAACACCTACCTCGACTTCAAGAACGGCCAGATAGGGATGACCATGGGCATTCGTCAGACGCTGCCCGAGCTGGAGCACCGTATCGACCTGCGCGATGACACCGACCCGATGAACGTTCGGCTGGGCAACACCCGCCTGCACCCGTCGGTCACGCCCGACTTCGGAGCCTCCTTCGCCTTACGCTCCAAGCAGGGCTTCCAGCGGTGGGAATGGCACCACGTCCAGACGTTCAACGCAGTGGCCATGGGCTACACCTACGACACCCGGACGGGCGCACGCACCTACCGACCCGAGAATGTCAACGGCAACTACACCAGCGACGGCGGCTACACCTTCCACCACAACTTCGGCACCGCCCAAAAGGTGAGCATCGACCTCCCCCTGCACCTCACCCTCATCCAGAGTGTGGACATAACGGGAGGGGAGCGTTCCACCGTCCATCGCCTCAACCTCTCCTTCTCTCCCTCTGTCAAGGCCGACATCGGCAAGCAGCACTTTGAGTTCACCTGCCAGCCTGCGTGGGACCGCCTCACCAGCGACCGCAGCTCCCCTCCCCAGGGAGGGGATGGGGGTGGGCTTGACTTCAGCGCCTTCACCTGCCGCACCTCCCTCTCGGCCATCCTGAAGCTGCCGTGGAAGCTGGACCTCTCGACCGACCTCAACCTCTACACCCGCACAGGTTATGCCGACGCAGCGCTGAACACCAGCGACTTCGTCTGGAACGCCCGCCTCTCGCGTCCGTTCTTCAAGGGCAAGTTCCTCGTCCTCATCGACGGCTTCGACATCCTCGGCCAGCTCTCGAACGTCACCCGCGTGATGAACGCCCAAGGCCGCACCGAGACCTACACCAACGTCATGCCCCGCTACGTCCTGCTCCACGCGGTCTGGCGCTTCAACAAACAGCCGAAGAAACGATAGGAATCCGAACCACCTGAAAAAAGCCCATCAAGGCCCTTCATCCTCTCGTGAATCAGCTCAATTTGCTTGATTCTCAGGTGAGGATACAGCCCTTCTTGTGCCCATTCCGTCCCTCCTTTCAGTGACAAGCTACCACCCAAAACGCGAATAAACGAATACTTCACAATATGTTTAATTCTCTAAGAACCATCTGTCTGCTCTTGATGCTTCATGTGTCAGTGAACAGTTTCTCCCAAGGACTCGTCTTCGGCACCGTGCAAGACGCATTCCTGAAGACACCGCTGCCCGAGGCAAAGGTATCGCTGTTGCTGGCAGCTGACAGCACCGTGATCATCGACTCCATCCCTGTCACCAAGAAATTCAGGGACGACGGCTACTCCGCCTGCTACATCAGCTCAGCAACACCCAGTACTCCGTCAACGCCCAGGGCCGCACCGAAACGTGGTATCGCTCCCTGCCGCACTACGTCATGGCGCATTTAGTATATCACAGGAACAAGAATCCTAAAAAGAAATGAAAAGAAACATCATCACCATCATCATCGCCCTCGCCGCCGTATGCGGCACATGGGCGCAGCAACAGAGAGAAATAACCATCACGGGCGACGTGAAAGACGGATTCCTGAAGACTCCGCTGACCGATGCCCATGTGTCAATATGCAGAGCCGACAGCAGTGTGCTGGTCGATTCGGCAGCGATGTTCACGGCCTACAACCGCGACCTGAGACCGCTGTTTACCAAATACTCGGCGAAGGTGACGACCGACGCGAAAGTGCTGCTGATGCACGCCCAGCTGAAGGGCTACGGCGACGTATGGCAACGCGTGAACATCGGCAGCAAAGAGACAGAGGTGGAGGTGCCGACGATAGAGATGCGCAAGATGCGGGAACTGAACTTGAACGAAGTTGTTGTGAAAGCCACCCGTGTAAAGATGTTCTACCGGGGCGACACCATCGTCTATGATGCCACGGCATTCCAACTGCCGCAAGGCTCGATGCTTGACGACCTGATACGCCAGATGCCGGGTGTGACGCTGAACGAGGCGGGCGAGATATTCGTGAACGGACGCAAGGTGGATGAATTGCTGCTTGGTTCGCACTCGTTCATGCGGGGCAACAAGAAGGTGCTGATGGAGAATCTTCCGTACTACACCGTGCAGAACATCAAGGTCTACGACAAGCAGTCGGACATGAGCAAAGCACTGGGCTACGACGTGGATCCGAAGAAGTTTGTGATGGACGTGAACCTGAAACAGGAGTACCAGCGCGGCTACATCGCCAATGTGGAGGGTGCCGTGGGAACTGAGGACAGATGGCTCGGCCGTGCCTTTGCCCTCGGCTTCAGCGACCATTACCGCTTCACGCTATTAGGAAACCTGAACAATGTGAACGAGAGCCGCCACATCGGGCAGTCGGGCCAATGGACTCCAGCCTCAATGCCAAAGAACCAGCTGACGACAAGAAGCGTGGCCGGAGAGATGGCCTACTACGCCAAGGAGGACAAGGTGAAAAACAACCTGACGGCCTCGTACACTTCGACAACAGACGTCAGCGAGAGCCGGAGCCGCTATGAGCAATTCCTGCAAGGACTGACGCCCACGTCGCTGACCGAAAGCAGCAACCACACGGGCAGCCGGACGTGGAATGCGCACGATGAGTTCACGCTGACCAAGCCTTTCTGGCTCTATGCGGTGGCCGACTTCCGATATTCCAAGAATCACGGCGCATTCAGTTCCATGTTCGACCAGTGGACTGACACGCTGACGGCCTCGCAGCTGAGTCGTGGTTTCAACGAGGGGACGGCATGGAGCGGAAGCATGGAGGCGCAGGGTGCATTCAATGTGGGAAAAAAACAGAAACGTATGAACTTCTACGTCAGGGCAGAGCAACGTGAGAACGAGTCGGAATCGGCCATGAGATACAGCACA
>JAFXQT010000011.1 GCA_017526905.1 Bacteroidaceae bacterium
AAAAGCATGTTGAATGCACCTATCCGAGTGCATCGCGGTTTTCCCGCGATGACCAAATGACGAATGACGAATGACGAATAAAAGAATGATGAATGCACCCATCCGAGTGCATCGCGGTTTTCCCGCGATGACCAAATGATGAATGATGAATGATGAATGACGAATGACGAATAAAAGAATGACGAATAAAAGAATGATGAATGCACCTATCCGAGTGCATCGCGGTTTTCCCGCGATGCCCCACCCACGAAAGCAGCATAACGAATAATGAAACGCATATCCCTACTTTTCCTTGTGGCCATGGCCGCCATTGCCACCGCCCACGCCTTCCGCATGGAAACCACCTACCGCATGGACAACGGCAAGATGGTGGTCAGCGCCAGCATCAACGGCGAGAAAGGCCTTTTCATACTTGATACCGGCGCCCCCTGCACCGTTACACACAGCTTTGCCCAGCGCGCCCACCTGGCCGCCGGACAGTCCACACAGGTGTATGACTCCAACGGCAATGTGGCCCGCACACAAATCATCAACCTGCCCGAGCTGAAGCTGGGCGGCATCGGCTTCACCCATTTGCAGGCCATGCAGCTGCCCCAGGGCAACATGATCGAAGCCTTTGGCGTGGACGGAATCATCGGTTACAACCTCTTCCAGCAAGGCATCGTTAAGTTCGACGGCCGCGTACATAAGTTCATCCTCACCAACGACACCACCGGCCTCGGCATGGACTTGAACCAGGCCATCGTCATGGCAGAGGATCCCTACTCCGTCATGCTGCCTATCCGCCTGGGCAACGTAACTGACACCGTCATGTTCGACTCCGGTGCCGTCGATCTCTACGAGATGTCCAACCGCATGTACCAACGCGTACAGGCCGACACTGCCCAGTTCCGCCGCCTGGCCTCCGGCCAAGGCATCCTCTCCATGGGTGCCGCCGGTGTCGAAGCCGCATCGGTCAAACATCGCGTACTCATCCCCCAGTGCCACATCGGCAACAACCTCTTTGCCAATGTAACCACCATCACCACCGATGCCATCGACTCGCGCATCGGCTCCGAGCTCCTGCAGTATGGCGATGTCATCATCGACTACAAGCAGCAGTTCTTCTATTTCCAGCCACATGCCGACGTGACCACACCCATCAACGCCTACCGGCCCGAATGGGATGTCGTGATTACCGTCACCGATGACCACCTCACCGCCGGCATGGTGTGGGACAATGCCAAGGGCAACATCCGCTCCGGCGACCGCATCGTTGCCATCGGCCAGCAGCGCATCGACAAGGTCGATATGCGCCAGGCCACCACTACCCAGCTCTTCAACCTCGACCCGAAAGGCACTGAGATAACTTTCATCAACGGCCGCACTGGCAAGGAAGAGAAGACCACCATATCCATGAAATAAAACAACCTCTACCCCACTGCCCGCCAAGGTATGCCTCGCAGGCAGCACGACAACTGTTTTCCGGGCGAACGACAGCTGTGTTACACCCGAATGACAGCTGTTCTCCACCAGCCCAGGTTAACCCAAAGCGCGCGCACACTTGACAGTGTGCGCGCGCCACGTTATCCCGTATGATGTCTCGTTGCCTGCCCAGTGCTGGCAGCAACACTACTCAGCGCTGCCACAGGCGGAAGTCGGCAAAGCTGAAGGAGGCCAGGTTGTCCGTGTAGGTGACCTGGAACATGCCCAGTTTGAGCGAGCGTGCGGGGTCGATGCCCAGTTCCGTAAGGTCGATGGGCGAGTTGGGCATGTCTGTCCACTCCACCCCATCGCGGCTGGTGCGGGCATAAACAAGCGTGCCCTGCCGGTGCAGCTGCAAGTAGGGGTCGAAGCGCCAGCCGTTGCCGCGCTGGTACTGCGGCCGCTGTCCGTGGTGGCTCACCGTGGTGAGCATGTTGCCGCAATTGTAGGCCGGGAACACGCCCAGCTGCACCAGCCGTTGGTTGGCAGGGTCGCTATCGTCCAGCAACATCAGTCCGCCCTCGTTGTAGGCCGGCGTGGAGCGTCGCTTCAAACCCGACTGCGTCACATCCTTCTCGGCCGAGAGGTCGGTCACCTGCACCGTAGCCAGGAAGTCGCCCTGCACCGCCACATAGTGCAGCACCCCGTTGCGCTGTGCCTGCGCGTTGAAGTCGGCGCCGGCCGAGGTCAGCACAAAACCGCCCTCGCCCACGGCCTTGGCCGAAGCCTGCCGCGCCAGGCTTCCACTCAACGTGTGCCACTCGGGCTTGATGGCGCGTATGCTCTTGTCCGGTTGGTGCGTGATGGTGGGCTGCCCACCGGGCAGCGGGTCGCCCTCGGGGTCGAGCAGGCTCACGCGCACCAAGCCGAATCCCAGTTGCTCCGTCTGCCTCACGGGCTCCACCTGCGTGCGCGTTTGCACGTCAGCAGCGGTAGTGGCATAGAGCCGGGCTATTTCCTCGGCCGCAAGCGGACGGTCGTACAGTTGGAACGAATGCAGGTACCCGTCGAAGGCATCGGCACCGCCGAAGGCCGCCCCCAACTGCATGTTGCCCACCGGGCGCAACAGCAGCATCATATTCTTCTCGGCCACCAGCTGTCCGTTCAGGTAGTGGCGCTCCATGTACCCGTCGTAGGTAACCACCCAGTGCTGCCACTGCCCTTCTTGCTGTGCGATGTGTGGCGAGCCGCTGTTCTCGAACGAGGCGTTGTGTCGCATCAGCCCGTTTTGCGGGTCGGATCCGTTGCACAGCTCAACGGTCGAGAGGTCGTTGCGCACAGGCATCAGCTGTGCCACGCACTCGGTGCGCTCCACCTGCGGGTTCAGCAGCCACACGCTCACGGTGTGCGGCGCACTGTAACTCATGCTGGCAGGCAGGCTGAAGTCGGCACGGAATGTCTGTCGGCCCGTGAAGCGGTAGGCGGCCAAGCCCAGCTTGTACCTGACCTGCAGCGGCACGGTGCTCAGCAGCGCACCTCCCAGCGTGCCGTGGTTGTCCATCCGATCCACGTCGGTGGCGGGCATCGTGGCGCACACATCCACCAGCGGCTCTTTGGCGCCGGCTGCCGTTCCGTCGGGAACATCCTTGCGGGCCTGCTCCACCGGGTGCTGGGCATAGTAGTCCACCTCCGAGGGTTGCAGGGCGTAGGTCAGCACGCGCAGGTTCTGCACGTCGGGCTCCACGGTCAGCATGTGCCGATGCAGCCACTTGCGCTTGGTCTTGCCTTGGTCCACCCCATCCACAAACAGGCGTTGTGTGTGGCCGTCGGAAATGTAGGCATACATCCGCCCCTGCTGCTGATAGACCACCGAGTAGGGCTGGCCCTTGGCAAAGAGGAAACGAGCATCGACACCCTGCAGCTCCAGCCGCCCGCCGGATGCAGGCTTGAAGGAGCCGCCCAGCATGCCAGCCGTGTTGTCCCACCGGCCGTCGCCGGCCACCGCCACCTGTTGCTGGGGCGGCACTTGGTTGGCGCCGTTGAACACCTTCACGTTCCAGATGCCGCCGAAGTGTCCGTTCTTCTGCCGCCCGGTCACAGCGATACGCAGATAACGGGCGGTACAGATGCCGCGGTCCACACACGGACTGGCCGCCAGCGTGTTCTGCCGCTTGTCGGCATAGGTGTACCACTGCTGGCCGTCGGTGCTGGTAGTGATGCAGTACTGATAGAAATAGGTGGCATACTCAAACTGCGTCCACACCTGGTCGAACTGCACCTGCCGGCCCAGGTCAATCTCCAGATAGTCCTGTCCGGTGGCCGTGGCCGGCTTCCAGAGTGTGGCATTATTGTCGTCCACGGCATAGTCGGGTCGGAACCAGTCGCTGTAGTAGCTGCTGGCCGTAGCCTTGGCGCGGTAGGCCAGGTTCTGCATGCGTGGCAGGTGGGCCACCGACGGCGGCAGCAGCCCTTGGTGTGTAGGCACCACTTTCTCTATGCGTCCGTCGGCGCCGAACACCAGTCGGTCCATACACACCTGCCGGTGAAAGCCGTGAGTGCTGCGCGGGTTGTTGTGGCGGTGGTACACGATATAGTAGTCGTCGCCGTCCTGCAGGATACTGTGGTGCCCCGGCCCGTGCACCGTTTGGTCGGCATTGGTTTCCAGGATGCAGCCCTTGTACTCGTAAGGCCCCATAGGCCCGGCTGTCGATGTGGCATACTGCACGCGGTAGGTGCCGTCGTGGCATGATCCGCTGGAGTACATAAAGTAGTACGTTCCGCCGCGCTTCAGCACGAACGGCGCCTCGAAGAAGTCCTTGATCTCGGTGTTCGGAATCAGTTTCTTGTCGGTGAACGACTTCATATCTGCCCCCAGCCGGGCCACGCCGCAGCCAAAGCCCTCATAGATGCCCCACGTGCCGAAGTAGATGTAAACGGAACCGTCGTCGTCCACAAACGTCTGCCCGTCCAAGGTGATGGCGTTGTGCACAAAGCGGTCGGGCACCAGCACTGCATCCGCAGGGCCCAGGATATTGGTCCAGGGGCCTCGGGGCGTCTGCCCCACCCCCTCGTGCAGCACGCACGGCTGGCAGTAGAAGTAGTGGTAGGTGCCGTCGGGCATCTGCATCACATCGGGTGCCCACACCACTTCAGTGGCAGGCCAGCTCATAGTCATGTTGGTCCAGTTCTGGAAGTCCTTCGACATCCACACCTGAGCCGGGCCGTAGCCATTGCCATCGGTGGTGGCGTAGAGGTAGTAGGTGTCGCCGAACTTTCGTATGGTGGGGTCGGCAAAATAACCGGGGATGAAGGGGTTGCCCGCTCCAGGTGTGTTCCACTGTGCGGGCTGTGTCTGAGCGTTGGCTGCCACGGCCAGCGTCAGCATGCATGCAAAGGAAATCTTCTTCATGTTGGGTTGGTAGGTTTTGTAGGCAGGGCAAAGGTAAGCATTTCCTGGCATCCCTCCTGCATTTTCGGCCAAAGAAATAGGGCGTGGCCCCGAAATTCGTAGCTTTGCAGTTCCTGCCGTATGTGCTTGGTCGGGTTTTGCCGTTGCAGATAGCCTTCCGCTATGGGCGGCACAGGCACGTGTCGTTCGGCGTGGCACAACGGCGCTGCTGTGATAATAAACGTTAAAAGGAGGTCGGAAGCGTTAAACTTGCCTGCACCCTTCGGCATCTAAACCATGCAGCACGGGCGTAATGCCTACCTTTGCAAACCATAGCCCCAACAAACACCCCATTCCCACATGCAACCACCCAAAACTCTATGCTTGCTGGCCTGTGCACTGCTGTGCCAAGGCTTGACAATGGCCGCCGACATCACAGTGACCTTCAAAGGCAACAGCGCCACGGTGAAGCACTCGGCAACAGACAGCGTCACGGTGGAAACCGACGGCGCACACATACACATCAACAGCACCTACAAGGAGCACCGCCTCAGAGTGGTACTGAAAGGCAAGAGTACCGACGGACAGCTGATCCTGAAAACCGCCGGCAAGGCTCAGGTGCGGTTGGAAGGGCTCGACCTGACCAGCCAGGAGGGGGCTCCCATCTGGCTGAAGAACAAGAAGCGGGTGGAAATCGTGGCCGCCAAAGGCACCGAGAACACCCTGGCCATCGAGGCCTGCCGCGACACGGCCAACCAGAAGGGGGCCGTGATATTCAGCAAGGACAAACTGCGCCTCAGCGGCAAGGGCACGCTGCATGTGCTGTCCAAGGGCGACGGCTGCAAAGGCATCCATGTCAAGGACGACCTGGAGATAGAGGAACTGGTGCTGGACGTGGTGACCACGGGCAATAACCTGGGCGAAGAGGCCTTCGGCGGCGGTATGCCCGGCGGCTTTGGCCCTCACATGGGCGGCTTCGGCCGGCCCGGTGGCTTCGACCCCGAACAACTATCGGACGAGGAGAAGGCACATTTCGAGCAGATGAGGGCGCAGTTTGAGCAGATGAGGGCACGCTTTGAAGAGATGCGCGAGAAGGGCGAACTGCCACAAGGTGGTCCTTTCGGCGGCGGCGGCTTCGGATCAAATCCCTTCAACCCTAACGACTCCACCCGCCAAGGCGCACCTTTCGGCGGTGGCGGCTTCGGACCGAATCCCTTTACCCCCAACGACTCCACCCGCCAAGGCGGTCCCTTCGGTGGCTTTGGCGGTGGTTTCGGCGGCCCCATGAAACGCAACTACGTGGGCACGGCCAAGGGCATCAAGGCACTGGGCAAGATTACCATGAGCAGCGGCACCGTCAGCGTGCAAACCAACAGCCCCGGGGCCGAGGGCATCGAAGGGAAACAGGGCATAGAGATGAACGGCGGTGTGGTCAGCGTGGTGGCCGTGGACGATGCCATCAATGCCAACGCACCCATCTGCTTCAGCGGCGCGCACGTGACGGCCCGCAGCACCACCAACGATGCCATCGATGCCAACGACCGCAGCCGTGGCTTCATGCCCTTCGGCATGCCCGGACAGCAACAGGACGCCCAGCCGATGATTGTGGTGACCGGCGGCACGGTGTATGCCTGGAGTCAGATTGGGCCACCAGAGGAAGGGCTGGACTGCGACTTCTCGCCCATCGAGATAGCCGGCGGCACGGTGTTCTCGGCCGGCGCCGGCATGGGCGACATGCCTTCGGTGCCAAACGCGCAGACAGCCAAGCAGCCCACACTGCTGCTGATTGGGCTGAACATAGCCAAGGACGAGCCCATCTGCCTGCTTGACAGCCAGTCCAAGGAGATCGGACGCGTGTGCATGCCCTTCGACCTGCAACACAGTTCGAGCCTCATCAGCTTTCCGCAACTGGAGGTGGGCCAGAGCTACACCCTCCGCACCAAAGGCTACGAAAAGAAGTTCAACCTGACGGAACCCTTCACCATCGTAAGATAAACACCCCGACTTAATACCCACCGACTATGGCATACAACCCCGATGAATGGCGGCGCGAGGAACTGATTCGCACCATCGAGAGGACCGTGGAGCGAATGACGCTGCGCCAACTGGAAGCCCTGGAGTATGAACTGAGCACCAAGGACTACACAGAGGAGGAGGATTAGCACGCCTATGCTGCCCAACGAGACACACATACGCCGCGTGTTTAACGACACCTGCAAGCGCTACCGCCTGCTGGCCGATGGCGACCACATCCTGGTGGGCCTTTCGGGCGGCAAGGACTCGCTGGCGCTTCTGGAACTACTGGCCGAACGCTCGCGGGTGTGGGTGCCACGCTTCCGTGTGGAGGCGGCCTTCGTGCGGATGGCCAACATCCCCTACCAGGCCGACGAAGCCTACCTGCACGACTTTGCCGAGACGCTGGGCGTGAAGCTGCACATTGTCCAGACGCAGTTTGACGAGCACACCGACCATCGGCACACACACTGTTTCCTATGCTCATGGCATCGGCGCAAGCAATTATTCGAAACAGCCAAACAACTGGGTTGCAACAAGATTGCGCTGGGACACCACCTGGACGACGTGATGCAGACGGCCCTGCTGAACCTGACCTACCAGGGCGCTTTCAGCAGCATTCGGCCCACCATGCCCATGGACAAGTTCCCAATGACGCTGATCAGACCGCTGTGCCGCCTGCGCGAACGCGACCTGCAGGCCTGGGCCGAGGCCCGGGGCTACCGCAAGCAACTCAAGCAGTGCCCTTACGAAGACGCATCGCGCCGCGCCGATGCAAGAAACATCGTCGCGGCGCTGGAACAGATGAACCCCGAACTGCCCTTCAGCATGATTCACGCGCTGGGATGGGACAAGGGGCTATGAGGCCATAAGCAAGAGGTCAGAAACTCAGGTTGACGCCCGCCATCACCGTGGCACGGGGCATCGGATAGCCTTGGTTTATTTCGTAGCGTTGGGCCAGGAGGTTCTCGCCCTTCAGCCACAAGCCCATGCACTTGAGCACCTGATAACTTACGGTGGCATTGAGCAGCGTGAAGTTCTCCTTCTGCGGAGCGTTGCCCGTGGCTGTGTAAAGGCCGCTCACCTGCTGCAAGCCCGCGGCTACGTGCCAGCCCGCCTGACGGAAGGTGGCGCCAAGATAGCCCTTGTAGGTGGGCGCTGCCACCACGGGCGTTTCCATGTCCAGATAGCTGTGATTGGTGGCCACAGTCCAGTGGCCGTTAATCTTGTAGGAGGCCTCCACCTCAAAGCCTTTGTTTTTGAACGAACCGGTGTTGATGTTCCTGCCAGCCACCGTCTGCACCATATTGTCGGCATTGATCAGGAAGAGGTTTACGCCATAGGTGAGGCGGCCGTCGAGCAGGCGCTGACGCCAAGCCAGTTCGTAGTTCATCATGCGTTCGGCACGGAGCGAATCGTGGTTGGCTGTGCCATACAGATACATCTCGCGCGTGGTGGGATTGCGGAAACCTTTGCTCACCGTGGCCTTCAGTTCGCCTGTGCGCACCGGGCGCCACACCAGACCGGCCTGCGGCACCCACTCGCCTCCGGCCGTGGAATGGTGGTCGTAGCGCAGGCCGGCATCCACCGTTAGCCAGGAGGTGATGTCCTGGCGGAAATCCACATAGGCAGCCACCTCGTTCTCGTGGGCATGCGCGCTCTGCATAAGGCGTCGCTGCGTGGTGACGATGGCGCCCGTCTGGCGGTCGGTATAATAGGCACGGCCATAAATGTGCTGATAGTCCAGGCCAAACGTAAGGCGGTTGCCCTCGAACAGACGTGCGCTCTCATACCACGACACACCCGCCACGGCATCCTTCGAGCGGAACAAATCCGTCTGCGGCGTGCCGCCATCGGCGTTATAGCCATCGTTTATCTTGTGCCGGCCAAAGTTGTCATACACGCTCACGGCACCGCTCAGCCTGTCGTAATGATGCTCCAGCACCAGGCTGGCCGCGCCGCGGGTAATCCACTGGTCGTTCTCCAGCTTGGGCTGAGTCACCAAGCCAGGATTGCTGGCATTGAAGTGGGTCAGGTCCAGATCGGCAAACACATTCCAATGGCTGGACAGGTCATAGCCCAGCTTCACATAGCCGCCGTACTGCTCAAAGCCCATGTGTGGGCGGTGGTTGTCGGTGCGGCTGTACTGCAGGGCCACGGTTGAGCTGAAACGGCCCTGGCGCACCTGGTTGCTCAGCTCGGCCTGCACCGTGCCGTAGGAACCGGCTCCGAGATGCACCTGCGTGCGCACACCATCGGCACGCATGCCGCGCGTTACGATATTGATCACGCCACCCATGGCATTGCTACCATAGAGCATCGATGCCGGGCCGCGCGCCACTTCGACACGCTCGGCCATGAGGGTCTGGTAGCTGTCGGCAATGCTGTGGCCGTACACGCCGTTGTACTGCGGATGCCCGTCGATGAGCACCAGCATCTGTCCGCTTCCGGCCGACAGGCCGCGCATGCTGATGCCACCGGCGGCGCCTGTCGAAACGCCGTAGCCCATCACGCCGCGCGAGGTAACAAACAGGCCGGGCACCTGCTCGGTCAGTGTGGGCAGCACATTGGTGCGCTGGTGCTGAGTCAGTGCATCGCGCCCCACCACCGAAACGGTCAGGGGCAGATGGCGGATATCTGTGTGGTTGCGAGTGCCTGTCACCACGACGTCGCCAAGGGTGGTTGAGCGCAGCTGGTTGCCAAGGGTGTCGGCAGGCAACAAGGCAGCCTCTGCGGCGACAGTTGTTAGACTTTCCTGTGGCTCTTGAATGGGTCGATTGGCAGCCCGAGCCGTAACTGTTGTCAGCATTACGGCCAAGATGAGAAGTTGTTTCATCGTGTTTCTGGTTTGAGTGTTTTTATGGATGGGTTGTGTTTGAGTTACTATCGGAGGCAGGCACCTTCACCACATGCAAGCCATATCGGCCCAGGCCGAACTCATAGAAGCCGGCTGTGGGCGAAGGTGGATTGGCAGTGAGGCGACGGCGGATGAGCGCGGCGGCATCGGCATCGCGTGCCACCATGTAGAGGAAGCCGCCGCCGCCGGCACCGGGCAATTTATAGCCCAGGCAGAGGTCGTCGATCTGCTGGCAGATGGCCTGCACGGCCGGTGGGTTGCAGCCGGCATCCAACTGCTGGTTCTGCTGCCAGTTGGCCCGCAGGCAAGCTCCATAGGCTTCCAGCGCCTGCTGCGGATTGACATCGGCCAGGCGGATGGCATCGGCCATGACATAGGCGTGTTGCTTCATTTCGAAGAGATGGCGCTGCTGCAAAGGCTCGCGCAGGAACATGCGGCGCACGATCTGCCCCAATATCTGCCGCGCCGTGCGGGTAATGCCCGTGAAGTAGAGCAGGTGGCAAGGAGCCAGGTCGGGGAGGGTCCAAAGAGTGGAG
Source organism: Bacteroidaceae bacterium (assembly GCA_017526905.1). Taxonomy (GTDB): domain Bacteria; phylum Bacteroidota; class Bacteroidia; order Bacteroidales; family Bacteroidaceae; genus Physcousia. The sequence continues at coordinate 10,199 of JAFXQT010000011.1, forward strand.
GGCAAAGGCGTGATGGCTGGCTTCTGCAATGTGCCAGGCTGGGTCACCAGCAACTTGGCCGCCGGAATGATGCCACCATACTGATCCTGCCAGCCGCCACCTGAAGTGAGCAGCTGTTCCAGCACCAACGTCCGGTACCCAATCTCCTCGCGGCTCCAATCCAAATGGCAGTAGGCCGCCAGCGCTGCCAGCACCGTGGCGGCCAACACACTGCTGGTGCCCAAACCGCTACCTGCCGGAACAGGGCTATTCATAACCAACTCGAAGCCTCGGCCGTTAAGTTGCTCTTTAAGAGAAGCGTATCGACCGCCGTTAAAGCGGGGATCGAAGCCTACCAACGCCAGCGCAGCCTTCGGGATGGAGAAGGCCGAACGTAGATGGGCATAGTCGGCCAAGTCCTCGTAGGTGCTGACGAAGCACTGCTGATTCAGGTCGCGGGAGATGATATGAATGCGGGGCTCGGGCAAAGGATGAACGAAGCAGGAGAGCGGTGCATTGCCATTGAGCAGGAGCGACACATTGACCACCGCCCCGCCATGCTGGATGCAGAAGGGGGGCGTGTCCGTCCAACCTCCCGACACATCCATGCGGAGGGGAGCCGTGGCACGCACTTCGGCATACTGGTCATCGATCTGCGGGCAGACCTCGTGACCGGCCAAAAGCGGCTCGGTAATCTGCGCGCGCAACCGTGCAAAGGCCCGCGGCTCATCCAACCTGGCCTCGCGCAAGGCAAGGCGTTGGCGGTACAAACGCGGCAGGTTGGCACGTTCCATCAGCTGGTCGGCGCTGAGGCGTTCGGCATTGGCATAAAGCGGGTGGCAGGCATCGGCAGACGGTGCCAACATCCATGCCAGCAAGGGGCCTGCATCCTCCAGGCCAACCACCGGGAACAACGGCGCCTCCTGAATATCGGCGGCGCCCAGTATATCAGGCTGTGTTACATGATGGGCTTCCAGCCACTGGCCGAGCGGTTGGCCCATGAACAAGGTGGCGGGATCGGTCGGCGCACCACGGAAGGCATCGGCGTAGCCATAGGGCCGAAGCGCATAGGCTTCGGCACCCACCGGAACCACATCGACACACTGCCCGGCGCGTAGGGCCAACGGTGCAGAAAGGCGCGGCACACCCGTTACCACATTGCGGCCGGGCATGGTCCAGCCCTCGGTGACGCTGTTCTCTACCCAGATAGCATCAGGATTGGGCTGGCCTGTGAGGGTGGCCACTGACGTAATCAGTTCGGGGGTAGTGCCGAAATGCAGGAAGCGTCCTTCGGGCAGCGGAACGATGGCTACAGAGAGCGCACTGACCTCGGCATCGGGCGTGTGTGGATGCCGTCCCAGCGCAGTGCCAAACTGGCCGTACAGGTCGTAGAAGCCGATGTTGCCATCGGCTTGGCAAGACCGCCGGCACAGCACTTGGACAGCGCGGTCGGACAAGGCCCAGAGGCCGATGTCGAGCAAAAGCGTGTGGGTAGATGTATATTGCTGCTGCTCGGTCACGGAGGGCTTCTGCAGCATGAAATCAAGAGTGAGTCCGTCGGCTGCCGACAGGGCATAGACACCGTGATGCGACAGCTGCTCGGGTGCCGCCGGCAAGGCATAGCACACCACATCGGCCTGCGGCATAGGCTGGGCCGGCAGGGGCGACGATATCAGGACATCGCCCGAAAGCACCAGCGTGTGAATGGATGCCGGAGCCGTCTGCATCAGTGCCTCACAGAAGGGCAAGCCCTCAGACAAGAGGTTACGCCCGTCGGCATCGATAGGTGCCAACACCTTGCCCGAAGGAGCATAGGCCGGAAGCCGACGGGACTGTCCGCCGGCATGGATCAGCACCCGGCGTTCGGCCGAGAGCCACTTGTTAAAAGCGGGACTGGAAAAGGGTTGGGAAGGCAAGGAAGACGAAGGGGTGGCCTGTTGGGAAGAGGGTCCGGAAGAAGAGGGTTCGGAAGAAGAGGGTTCGGAAGAAGAGGGATGTGAAGACGCATGCTGCCAAGCCTGCCAGAGCAGCCAGGCGGTTCCCCCACCCGACCCCAGCTTATGACCAACGGGATCGGAGGTGCAGAAATAATCCGACGCGGGCAGTCCTTCCACGGCATGAAAGGCTCGCACCAGGTTGGGCGGCAGGGAAAGGAGTTTCTTCATCGTTCCACCTACATCTTGCACAAACGCTGTTCCTCGGAGAGCTTGCACACCAGCAGGGCCCCGTTATGCTCGGCCACGATGTAGCCGTCCAGGCCCTGCACCACTACCTTATGTTCGCCCGTGGTATGCACAATGCAGTTAGAGCTCTCGTACATATTTATATTCTGACCGATGCACACGTTGCCGTTGGCATCGGGGGTGCCCTGCTCCAACAGCGAGCCCCAGGTGCCCAGGTCGCTCCAGCCGAAGTCGGCAGGGAACACGAAAATCTCCTCGGCTTTCTCCATCACGGCATAGTCGATGGAGATGTTGGGGCATGAAGGGAACATTGTATCGATGGCGTCACGCTCGTCGGCCGTGCCATACACCGGCAGCAAATCCTCGAAGATACGCGCGATGTCCGGCTGGTAGATACGCAATGCATTGACAATGGTGGACACGCGGAACAGGAAGATGCCGCTGTTCCACAGATAGTAGTTCTGGCGCACATACTTCTCGGCGGTGGCCAGGTCGGGCTTCTCACGGAACGAATCCACGCGGAATATCTCGCGGTTGCGGGCACTGGGTTCGCTCAAGTCGGCCTGAATGTAGCCATAGCCCGTTTCGGGGCGGGTCGGTTTCATGCCGAGCGTCAGGATGGCATCGTTCTCGGCCGTGAAGGCAAGGCTTGATGCAAGCACACGCCGGAACTCGTCCACGTTCATCACAACATGGTCGGCTGGGGTCACCACAATATTGGCCTTAGGGTTGAGCGCCTTGATGCGCCAACTGGCATAGGCAATGCACGGGGCCGTGTTGCGGCGGCACGGTTCGGTCAGGATGTGTCCCTGAGGCAGGTCGGGCAACTGCTTTGCCACCAGGTCGGCATAGGCAGCGCTGGTCACTACCCATGTGTTCTCGGGCATACAAAGACCTTTGAAACGGTCGGCAGTAAGCTGCAAGAGCGAACGGCCACATCCCAGCACATCGATGAACTGCTTGGGGCACTGCGGCGTGCTCATCGGCCAAAAGCGACTGCCGATGCCGCCAGCCATAATAACTAAGTGATTGTTCGGATTCATTGTGATAAGAGCCATCTTGGCGTGTATTGAGGGTGCAAAGGTAGCGATTTCTTGTCAACTAAGACTAATTTCGCGACCTTTTTTATAAAAAAACGTGACGTGTGTAGCCCCATTCTCATTATTTTTGTACCTTCGCGCCGAAAACGAGGTGCCTGCCCACCCACCAAGGGCAACCAAACGCACAAGGGCACGGCGCCACCCAAACACCAAGACACCTATGAATACAACAACTGAACCCACAGGGGCTGCCGAGAAGCGAAGCCTCAACTTTATTGAGCAGAAAGTAGAAGCCGACCTGCACGAAGGCAAGAATAACGGACGCCTGCAAACGCGCTTCCCGCCCGAACCCAACGGCTACCTGCATATAGGACACGCCAAGGCCATCGCCCTGGACTTCGGTCTGGCCGAGCGCTACGGCGGCGAGTGCAACCTGCGCTTCGACGACACCAACCCACAGAAGGAGGACACGGAGTACATCGAGAGCATCGAGCAGGACATCAAGTGGCTGGGCTTCAAGTGGGCCCACGTCTATTATGCCAGCGACTACTTCCAGGAGCTGTGGGACTTTGCCGTGTGGCTTATCAAGAAAGGACGTGCCTACGTGGACGAGCAGAGCGCCGAGCTGATAGCACAACAGAAAGGCACTACGACCAAGCCCGGCACCAACAGCCCCTACCGTGACCGACCCGTGGAGGAGAACCTGCGCCTGTTTGAGTTCATGAACAGCGGCCAGGCCACACCCGGAACGATGGTGCTGCGCGCCAAGATTGACATGGCACACCCCAACATGTTGTTCCGCGACCCGCTCATCTACCGCGTGCTGAACATCCCACACATCAAGACGGGCAACCGCTGGAACGCTTACCCCATGTACGACTTCACGCACGGGCAGAGCGACTACCTGGAGGGTGTGACCCACTCGTGGTGTACGCTGGAATTTGTGGAGCACCGCCCCCTTTACGACCTGTTCGTGACGTGGATGAAGGAATGGGGCCAGGAACTGGCCGATGGCAAGCTGAAGCTGGATGCCTACGAGACCGACGAGCGGCTGAAGGCTTCGCTCGCGAACATACAATCGTATGACGGTCCGCGACAGACCGAATTCAACAAGCTGAACCTGAACTATATCCTCTTGTCCAAGCGCAACCTGCGCGCCTTGGTCACCGATGGCCTGGTGAGCGGTTGGGACGACCCGCGCATGCCTACTATCTGCGGCTTCCGCCGTCGTGGCTACTCGCCCGAAGGCATACGCAACTTCATCAACAAGATCGGCTACACGACCTACGATGCGCTGAACGATTTCGCGCTGATGGAAGCCGCCGTGCGCGAGGACCTCAACGCACGCGCCATCCGTGTGTCGGCCGTGCTCGACCCCGTCAAGGTGGTCATCACCAACTATCCTGAGGACCAGTTGGAACAGCTGCAGGCTGTGAACAACCCCGAGAACGAGGCCGACGGCACGCACGAAGTAGAGTTCAGCCGCGAACTGTGGATCGAGCGCGACGACTTCATGGAAGTTGCCGAGAAGAAGTTCATGCGACTGGCACCCGGCAAAGAGGTGCGACTGAAGAACGCATACATTATTAAATGTAACGAGGAGCACCCCTGCGACAAGGATGCCGACGGCCGCGTCACCACCATCTACTGCACCTACGACCCCGAAACCCGCAGCGGACAGCCCGGAGCCGACCGCAAGATTAAGGGAAAGACGCTGCATTGGGTGAGCTGCCACAATGCCGTGAAGGCCGAAGTGCGCCTGTACGAGCGCCTCTGGAAGGTGGAGAACCCACGCGACGAGCTGGCACGACTGCTGGACGAGGGCCTGCCCTACGAGGAGGCACGCGCGCAGATGCTCAACCCCGACAACCTGCACGTGCTGACCAACTGCTACGTAGAGCCCTTTGCCGCACAGATGCCGCCACTCAGCTACCTACAGTTCCAGCGCATCGGCTACTTCAACATCGACACCGACTCCACACCCGAGCACCTTGTGTTCAACAAGACCGTTGGGCTGAAGGACACGTGGAACCGAAAAGCCTGACACCACCAACCCCACCATGCGCTACGAGGACAACCAAGAATACTTCAACGACCCCGACTTTCTGCACATCCTGAACCAGTACGAACAGATGGAAGCCGGCGGGCCCAAGGCCTTCCTGGATGCAGACGACCTGACGGACGTGGCCGAGTACTACCTCATCGTGAAGGACGATGAGGCACGTGCCCGTGCATGCATCGACTACGCCTTGCAACTGTTCCCGCAAGCCACATCGCCGCTCATCTTTCAGGCCAGGCAACACCTGCTGAACGACGACCTGGACACCACCCAGCAGCTGTGCGATGCCATACCCGACCAGGAGGACCGCGAAGTAATCTTCCTCAACGCCGAAATCATGGTGCGCCGCAAACTTACGTCGGCGGCCGTGCAATACCTGCTGGACAAAGGCAAGACCATCGAGTACGACTACGACTACTACCTGTACGACGGCGGCTGCATCTTCATCGACTATGCCGAGTGGGAAGCCGCCCATACCCTTGCCAAGCACCTCTGCTCCTACGCACCCGACTGGTACAAGGCATGGCATCTAATGGCCGATGCGCTGCTGGGATTGAGCCAATGGAAGGAGGCACTGACCTACATCAACCGCATGCTCGATGCCGACCCCTTCAGCATTGAAACCTGGAACTGGGCATCGGAAGCCTACTCGGGCAGCGAGGCCTACGAGAAAGCCGTCGAAGCCGCCGACTATGCCCTGGCCGTGGAGCCGGACAACGTGCGTGCCACACAGCTGAAAGCGCACGCTTTCCTGCACATGCAGCTGTACGAGCAGGCCATGCAGTTGTACAACGAAGTGCTGGACAGAGTGCCCGACGACGAGGCCACCATGGCCTTCATGACCTACTGCTACCTGTGCATGGACCAGGTGGAGAAGGCCCGCCAGACCATTGAGCAGGCCGAGCTCCTGGCCGATGGCAACAGCCCCGAACAACAGATGATTTATGAACAGCACGCCAACGTGCTGGCTGCCATGGGGCGCTACGATGAGGCCATCAGCTACATAGACAAGGCCCAGGCCGAAGGCGACGACGGCAAGACTGACTACAACGCCATAAGGGCCGACTTCCGCCGCCGGCGCGACCTCGGCGAGTAAGCATCACGAAGGCGTACGCTTTACTCAAGGAAGCCGTACGCTTTACACGAAGAAGGCGTACGCTTTTCCTGTTGAAAGCGTACGCCTTTCTTTTGGCATGCTTTGGCGCTTAGCCGAAGTAGCGCTTGTACAGACCGTAGAAGCCACGCCCGTGGCGAGCCTCGTCCTTGGCCATCTCATGCACGGTGTCGTGGATAGCATCCAAATTCAAAGCCTTAGCCTTCTTGGCAATAGCCATCTTGCCAGCACAAGCACCAGCCTCAGCTTCCATGCGCTTTTTCAAGTTGGTTTTGGTATCCCATACACACTCGCCCAGCAGCTCGGCAAAACGACTGGCATGGTCGGCCTCTTCGAAAGCATAACGCTTGAACGCCTCGGCTATTTCAGGATAGCCTTCGCGATCAGCCTGTCGGGCCATGGCCAGATACATGCCCACCTCAGAGCATTCGCCCTCGAAGTTTGACTTCAGGCCTTCCCAGATTTCAGGGTCGCAACCCTTAGCCACACCTATCTCATGTTCTGTAACGAACTCCAGTTCGGCATCGGCCTCCAGTTCCTTGAACTTGGCTGCAGGAGCCTTACACTGCGGGCAACGCTCGGGAGCCTCAGTGCCCTCGTGGATATAACCACAAACGGTACATACAAATTTCTTTACCATCGTCTTGTTTGTTTTACTGTGTTTAATAAATAATGTATAGTTAGTTTTGTTGCTTTCGGCTTCGCAAAGATAGGACGATTGCACTATCTATCCAAACGAATCAAAGAACAAAGCAAAAAAAAGGTGCTATTTCGGCCGAATGTCGTACCTTTGCGGCCGAATAAAAACAATTACACATGAATTACGGATTCGTTAAAGTGGCTGCCGCCGTGCCCGAGGTGCAGGTGGCCAATCCTAAATACAACGCCGAACAGATTGAAAGCCTCATCATTCAGGCCGCCGGACAGGACGTGGAAATCATCGTCTTCCCGGAACTGTGCCTCACGGGCTACAGCTGTGCCGACTTGTTCGCCCAGCAGTTGCTGCTGGACGAGGCCGAGTTGGCGCTGATCAATCTCATCAACTTCTCGCGCTCGCTGGACATCATCAGCATTGTGGGTCTGCCAGTGGCCTGGAAAGGGTCGCTGCTGAACTGTGCCGCTGTGGTTCAGAAAGGACGTCTGCTGGGCTTGGTGCCCAAGACCTACCTGCCCAACTACCGTGAGTTCTACGAGCGACGCTGGTTCACGCCAGCCACCGACCTGCCCAAGGACGCCACCGTGTGGCTGTGCGGTCAGGAGGTTCCGGTGTCGGCCCGCACCATCTTCCGCACCCCCTCCTGCCGCTTCGGCATAGAACTATGCGAGGATCTGTGGGCTCCTATCCCACCCTCTGCCACGCTGGCCATGCAGGGCGCCGAAATCATCTTCAACCTCAGCGCCGACAACGAGACCATCGGCAAGCGCAACTATCTGAACCAACTCATCGCGCAGCAGAGTGCCCACGGCATCAGCGGCTACGTATATGCCGCCGCCGGTTTCGGTGAGAGTACACAGGATGTGGTGTTCAGCCCCAAAGCCATGGTGTGGGAAAACGGGCAGCTGCTGGCACGCGAGAACGAGCGCACGCTGCACGCCCAGATTATCAGCAGCGAGATCGACGTGGAGCGCCTGCGCAGCGAACGCCGCATCAACACTACCTTCTCGGCCTGTGCGGCCGAGTGTTGCCACAGCTCCTACCGCGAGGTCGATACCGAGCTGTTCACCCCGCACGAGTTCGTACTGACACGCACCATTTCCGCACACCCCTTCGTGCCCGCCGAGCCACTGCTCAACCAACGGTGCGAGGACATATTCAACATACAGACCGAGGGCCTGGCCAAACGACTCACCCACACCAACTGTCCGGCAGCCGTGGTGGGCATCAGCGGCGGCCTGGACTCCACCCTGGCGCTGCTCGTCACCGTTCGCACGTTCGACCTACTCAAACGCAGCCGCAAGGACATCGTGGGCATCACGATGCCTGGATTCGGCACCACCGGCCGCACCTATACCAACGCCCTGTCGCTGATGAAGGCACTGGGCATCACCGTGCGCGAGATATCCATCGCCAAGGCCGTGGAACAGCACTTTGAGGACATCGGGCACGACATAGCCAAGCACGACACCACCTATGAGAACAGCCAGGCGCGCGAGCGCACACAGATACTCATGGACGTGGCCAACCAAGTGAACGGTCTTGTCATCGGCACTGGCGACCTCTCCGAACTGGCCCTTGGCTGGTGCACCTACAACGGCGACCACATGAGTATGTATGCCGTGAACGCCAGCATCCCCAAGACCCTCATCCAGCATCTGGTGCGCTGGTGCGCATCGCCCGAGCATTCCGGCAGCGAGGTTAGCCGAATCCTTTTGGACATCGTGGACACACCCATCAGCCCCGAATTGCTTCCGGCCAGTGCCGAAGGCAATATCCTGCAGAAGACCGAAGACCTTGTGGGCCCCTACGAACTGCACGACTTCTTCCTCTACTACACCATGCGCTGGGGCTTCCGTCCGTCCAAGATATTCTACTTGGCCCAAGTGGCTTTCGGACGCACCTACACCATCGATGCCATCAAGAAGTGGCTCACCGTATTCTTCAGCCGCTTTTTCAGCCAGCAGTTCAAGCGTTCCTGCATGCCCGACGGGCCCAAGGTGGGTTCCGTATCGCTCAGCCCGCGCGGCGACTGGCGCATGCCCAGCGATGCCAACCGCGATGCTTGGCTGGCCGAGTGCAAGGCGCTCTGAACACAAGCTACAACAAGATGGTGCTCTGGGCAAGCAATGAGCCTTGCTGCAGAGATGTGTGCTTGTCACACCTGAAACAAGCGTTTATCACCGGGGAGGAGGTCCTTTCTCATTGCTGACAAACAGAAATGTCCCCGCAGACAAAATAAAATGTCCCCGCAGACAAAATGGGTTGCCTGCGGGGACACTTTTTTATCTGCACCGGCATACCTGCCGGTGGTGCTGGTAACAGGTGTTTAGAACTTCAGGCCGAGGGTGACGGCGATGTTGTGGTGGTCCAGGATAACGCCCGAGTGGCCCAGCGTGGCACCGGCCAGTGTGGAATTATCCTCGACGAAATCGGCATCGGCCGTGGTATAGCTGTCGTCGAAGGCATAGAAGTCGCCACTCTGACGGCGGTACTTGTAAGCCAAGTCGGCATAAAAGTGCTTGCCGCGGTAGCCGATACCACAGGAAAGGATGTTGGTGGCTCCCAGGTTCATCCAGTCGGTCGAAGTGGTATATTCCATGGCCAGCGAGTTGACGTTCTGGTCCAACCGTGCCCCTTTCTTGAAGGGCGACGAGTAGAAGTTGTAGCCGGCACGCACAGCGAGCTTGGACGTTGGCTTCAGTTCCACACCTGCACGCAGGTTGTGGATACCGCGCAGCGTGTTCTTGTGCAGGACATTCATCTCCTTGTCCTTGTCCATGGCCAGCGAGCCGCCATCATAGTCGCCATAGCGCGGGTAACCCATCTTGGTGCCGGCGGTGGCATACTCATATTCCACGTCCCAGGCCAGCCAGGTATCAACGGTGCTTCCTACCGATGCGCGGAACTTCCACGGGGTGTGCACGTTATACTCCAGGTAGTTGTCGTCGCCGACGGCCGTTGCAGTGGTGCCGATGAACTGGTAGCTGCCGTTGGGCGCCATCAGCCCCACGGTGGAGCGTGAGTCGAGCGCATAGAACGTGGGCGTCTCGATGGCCAGACCGAAGCGAAGCGGGCTGGACACTTCGGGGCGGATGATCGTACCCATCTTCAGGTTGATACCATGTCCACTGATGTCCTGCTCCTGGAACAGGCGGTAGCGGCCGTTGGTGCCGTTGAACTCGGTATAGACGGTCTGCGCGCCATAGCTGAGGTGGTCAATGCCCAATGTCAGACCGAAGAAGTACTGATCCTGCACGTTGAAGGAGAGGTTGAAATCGTAGCCCTGCAGCGAACCGCGCGTAAGGCGCGAATACTGGTAGGCCGTGGAGGGGTAGTCGTTGGCAAAATACTGGTACTGTGTTTGTCCGGCTCCGTCCAAACGGTTGTACATGCCGAAGAGGCCTTCGTCATACAGCCCGTGAATGGTTCCCGAGGGGAAGTAGAGCTGGCCGTTTTCCTCGTAGGCCCAGTTGTTGCTCAGGTAGGCAAACTGGTCAACCTGCGATAGGCCACCAGTCAGACCGTCGGTCAGGAAGTTGCCGTTGAAGTTGGCCTTCTTCTGGTAGTTGAAGCCGAAGTTCACATAGCGCAGGTCGTCGTTCGTGTTCAGCGAGAACACCAGGCCTGCCTGGTCAAAGGTGAAGGTGCCCTTGCTCTCGCCGGGGATGGGGTCGTCATACTGAATCTGCCCGCCCAGCGTGAACGACACATCGCTGCGGCGATACAGACCGATGCCGGCCGGGTTGTTGCTCATCACCGAGAGGTCGGCGCCCAGCGCGCCCATGGCGCCGCCCATGCCCACATAGCGGGCCGAACCTATCACGTCGGAGGTGTTCAGGGTGCGGTCGTTGATATAAGGATCTTGCGCGAAGGTGGTGGCAGCCACGGCTGCAACGCCAACCAGGAGGAATACTCTTTTCATAGTGTCTATGTTGTTACGGCCCGAGGCCGAGTGGTTAGGATGTTATGATGTAAAGAAACGCTGTGTGTGGGGGAGTCGTGTTCAACGGCCGCGGCGACCACCGCCGCCAGAGAAGCCACCGCCGCCACCGCCGCCAAAGCTACCGCCGCTGCTGCCGCCGGAGAACGTGCTGCCGCCACCTGAGAAGGTGCTGCCGCTGCCAAAGGTGCTGCGCGTGCTGTTGCTGCTGCCCGAATAGGTGCTGCGTGTGCTGTTATTGGTTGTGGCAGAAGAACGGTTTTGCGAGGATATGGTGCTGTTGCTGCGAGTGCTGCCGCCATTGTAGCGCGACGAACTGGAACGCACCGTGGTGCGGCTGGAGTTGTTGTCGGTGTCCTGCTGCTGATAGACACGCCCCGTGCGCGATGTGGTTGTACGGTTGTTGGCATTGCCGAAACGGTAGCCGTTGTTGCCTGCTCCGAAGCGTGTGGAACCAGAACGCATGCCACCAGTGGTACGTCCGCCGTAACGTCCGCCACCCAGGCTCACACCCGTGCGACCGGTATAACCACCGCGACTGGACACGATGCTGCCGCTGTAGCGATGACCGCCGCCATACCAGCCGCCATAGTAGCCACCGTACCAGCCGCCGTAATAGCCACCATACCAGTACGGATCGTACCAGCCATAGTGCGGCCAGCCATAGTAAGCGCTCCAGTAGGGATGGTGCCAGCCGTAGTAGCCCCAGCCTCCGTACCAATATGGGTCGTAGCCCCAGTACCAGGAGTCGTAGTACCACGGATCGTAAAAGCCTGCATAGTGGGGCCCATAGTGGAAGCCCACACCAAAACGGTTCAGCCGGCGGGCATAATAGTAGTCGTCGGCATCCATGAAGCCCTCATCATAGCCGTCGGCATAAGCCTGGTTCAGTATGGCTGTGGTTTGTACCGTGGTGTCCTCCAATATATATAAGGTATCGTTGCCCGGCAACTGGTAGGAGAACTGCCTGCTGGCAGGCCCCCGGCGGTTGTACTCGTCGACATCGCGGTCGCAGCCCTGAATGGTATCGGCCTCGGCGTCGGCATAGATAATCTGCACCCTGTGTACTGGCTGCTCCTGCACCCGCTGCTGAGTAGCCTTGCCAGCCTTCTTGGGCGAGGAAGCGAAGTACATGTCGTCGTCCTGAGCCTGAAGGGCCATCGGAAGCAGGACGAGTGCCAATGCGAAGAGTTTGGTTGTCTTTGTCATAGTTGTTGGGTTTTGGTTGACGCTGCAAAGAACGCCATTTAGTTTTATACTGTCAAAGGGATTCCCCTACCCGAGAGGGGTATTTTCCCTAAAAGCAGCCAACAGGCCGCTTTAGGCGTGACAAAAGTAGGCAAAGAAACGGTTTGAAGCAAACAATTTAACGAAAAAAGGGCTTTTTATAGATTTTTATCTATACCTTTGCACCCGATTTCGTTTGAGCATAACCAAAAACAACACAGAAATGAAAGCATTTGTATTCCCCGGACAGGGTGCCCAGTTCTCTGGAATGGGCAAGGACTTATATGAAAACAACGCTACCGCCAAGCAACTGTTTGACCAAGCCGACGAGATACTCGGTTTCAAGATAACAGACATTATGTTTGCCGGCACGGCCGACGAGCTGAAGCAGACCAAGGTGACACAGCCAGCCGTATTCCTGCACAGCGTGATCACCGCCATCTGCATGGGCGACGCCTTCCAGCCCGACATGGTAGGCGGCCACTCGCTGGGCGAGTTCAGCGCACTGGTAGCAGCCGGCGCCCTCTCGTTTGAGGATGGTCTGAAACTGGTCAGCGCCCGTGCCATGGCCATGCAGAAGGCCTGCGAGGCACAACCCTCGACCATGGCCGCCATCATCGGCCTGGACGACGAGACCGTGGAGCGCATCTGCGCCGAGGTAGCTGCCGAAGGCGGCGTCTGCGTGCCGGCTAACTACAACAACCCCGGCCAGCTCGTTATCAGCGGCACGGTGGAGGCCATAGGTGCTGCCTGCGAGAAGCTGAAGGCTGCCGGTGCCAAGCGTGCCCTGCCGCTGCCCGTGGGCGGAGCCTTCCACAGCCCGCTGATGCAACCCGCCAAGGACGAACTCCAGGCTGCCATCGAGGCCACCCAGTTCCACACGCCCAAATGCCCCGTGTATCAGAATGTGGACGGACAGGCACACACCGAACCCGAGGACATCAAGCAGAACCTTATCAAGCAGCTCACGGCCAGCGTACGCTGGACACAGGAGGTGCAGAACATGATTGCCGCCGGTGCCACCGACTTCACCGAATGCGGTCCGGGCAAGGCACTGCAGGGCATGATCGCCAAGATAGCCAAAGGGCTTGAAGGCATCACCGCCCACGGCGTAGAATAGGCCTCGCGCCTCAGCCCCTGGAGGGGGTAACACTATGAAGAAACTTCTATTCACTGTCTGCATGGCTGCCATGGCCATGCAGACTTTTCCCCAATCAATGGACAACGACAAGATCATCATCTACCAGGTGTTCACACGCCTGTTTGGCGCCGATGCCGGCACCAACATCCACAACGGCGACAAAAGCACAAACGGCTGCGGCACACTGGCCGACTTCACACCCAAGGCCCTGGGCGAGATAAAGAAGCTGGGCGCCACACACATCTGGCCGACAGGCATTATCGAACACGCCACACAGACCGACTACTCGGCCTACGGCATCGCACGCGACCACCGCGCCATTGTGAAGGGTAAGGCCGGCAGTGCCTACGCCATCAAGGACTACTACGACGTGGACCCCGACCTGGCCACCAGCGTGCCCGCCCGGATGAAGGAGTTTGAACGCTTCGTGGCACGCACACACCGCGCCGGACTGAAGATGATTCTGGACTTCGTGCCCAACCATGTGGCACGCCAATACCACTCGGACGTGTGCCCCGAAGGCACCGACGACCTCGGCGCCACCGACGACTGCACCAAGGCCTTCTCGCCCGCCAACAACTTCTACTACATACCCGGGCAGCGCTTCACGGCCGATTTCGATCTGCAACAAGGCGAGCCGCAACCCTACACCGAGGAGCCCGCACGTGCCACCGGCAACGACAACTTCTCAGCCTTCGCACACCACGACGACTGGTACGAGACCATCAAGCTGAACTATGGCGTGGACTACGCCAACGGGCGCACCAATCATTTCGACCCCGTGCCCTCCACCTGGCACAAGATGCTGGACATCCTGCTCTTCTGGGCCTCGAAAGGCATCGACGGCTTCCGCTGCGACATGGCCGAGATGGTACCCGTTGAGTTTTGGGGATGGGCCATACCGCAGGTGAAGAAGAAACACCCAGGTCTCATCTTCATAGCCGAGATTTACAACCCCGATGCCTACCGCACCTACATCAACACCGGCAAGTTCGACTTCCTATATGACAAAGTGGGGCTGTACGACACGCTACGGGCCGTGACCTGCCACCACAGCAACGCCACAGCCATCACACAATGCTGGCAGGCGGTGGACGACATACGCGACCACATGCTGAACTTTCTGGAAAACCACGACGAGCAGCGCCTCGCCTCCGACTTCTTTGCCGGCGATGCCGAGAAGGGACGCGCACCGCTGTTGGTGTCGGCCTGCATGGGGCGTAACCCCATGATGATTTACTTCGGGCAGGAACTGGGCGAACGAGGCATGGACGACGAAGGCTTCAGCGGCCGCGACGGACGCACCACCATCTTCGACTACTGGACGGTGTCCACCATCAGCCGCTGGCGCAACAAAGGAAAGTTCGACGGACAAAAGCTCACCCCGCAGGAAACAGCGCTGCAACAATACTACGCACGTGTGCTGAACCTATGCTCGAAGGAGGCAGCGCTGGCACACGGCGACTTCTTCGACCTTATGTATGTGAATCCGCAAGGGCCACATTTCAACCCACGCCGCCACTACGCCTTCGCGCGGCGACAGGGCAAGGAGGTGGTGCTTGTCATAGCCAACTTCGACACGACCGATGCCGACATGCACGTCGGCCTGCCCAAACATCTGTTTGAGCTGTACGGCCTCAAGCCCGCCAAACGCATCAAAGCCACCGAACTGCTCACCGGCAGCAGCAAGACCATCGCCTTCAGCCACGAGTGCCCCGTTGAGGTGCATGTACCAGCCTTGGGCGGCGTGATGCTCAAGGTGCAACTGAAATAAACCTGCAACGCCGGCCAACACACCAAAAGAAAGACACAGTATGACGTTCTCCATCCTATATGTAGCCATCATCCTCGTTTTCATGCTCGTTGCGCTGATCCGCGAGTGTCTGCGTCCCGGCCTGATTCTCTTCACTGCGGTAGTGCTGCTGCTCGTGGCAGGCATCATCAACCCCGAGGAAGCGCTGAAGGGCTTTTCCAACAAAGGCATGATTACTGTGGCGCTGCTCTATCTGGTGAGCGAGGGCGTTCGCAAAAGCGGCATCCTGGAGCGCATCGTGTTCCGCATGCTGCCCAAGAAAAATGCCACGGTAACCTCGGCCGGCCTGCGTTTCTACCCCATCGTCACCTTCATCTCGGCCTTCTTCAACAACACACCCGTTGTGGTGATATTCGCGCCGATGATCAAGAACTGGGCACGCAAGATGAAACTGCCCCCCACCAAGTTCCTCATCCCGCTCAGCTACGCCACCGTCATAGGTGGTATCTGCACGCTCATCGGCACCACCACCAACCTGGTGCTGCATGGCATGCTGCTGCAGGAGGCCAGAAACGAGGCCGTGGCGGTGGAGGAAGGCGGCACTGAGGGCATTTTGCTGCGCTACGGCATCGATGGCATGTCGATGTTCGAGCTGTCCAAAGTGGGTGTTTTTATTGCCTTGGCTGGCCTTATCTACCTGATATTCTTCTCGAAATACTTCCTGCCTAACGAGCGCCGCTCGGACGAGGAAGCTGCCGAGCAAGACCTGGCGCCGGGAATGTCCCGCCACGAAGTGCTGCTGGGCAACCGCTTCCCAGGTCTGGGCAAGACGTTGCACGAGTTCGACTTCTACCGCCACTATGGGGCGCATGTACGTGCCATCAGCCGCGGCGGCAAGATTGTCGAAGGCGATTTCATGAACATGCGCCTCACACACGAGGACACACTCATCATCGATGCCGACGACTCGTTCATGAAAGCATGGGGCGAAAGCCGCGTGTTCTGGATGATTAACCGCGTGGGCGAGTATGAACCGCCCATGGGCCAGAAGAAACGCTGGTTGGCCCTGCTGCTGCTCGTGCTGATGATTATAGGTGCCACTGTGGGCGAGCTGGAGCCTGTGAAACAACTGCTGGCACAGTCGGAATTTGTGCAGACGTACATGCCAGCCCTGAAGCTGGACATGTTCTTCTTCGTTTGCATCACAGTGGTCATCATGGCATGGACGCGCATGTTCTCGCCCCGCAAGTACACCAAATACCTGTCATGGGATGTGCTCATCACCATTGCGTGTGCCTTCGCCATCTCCACAGCCATGATCAAGAGCGGGTTTGCCGATTATGTTGCCGGCTACATCATCTCGCTCACCGAGCTGGCCCGCCACAGCGAGTTTGGCATCTACATCATTCTGGCCTCCTTGTTCCTCATCACCAACATCTTTACCGAGCTCATCACCAACAACGCTGCAGCAGCCCTGGCCTTCCCGTTGGCGCTCTCTGTAGCCGACAAACTGGGTGCCAACCCCATGCCGTTTGTAGTGTGCATCTGCTTCGCAGCCAGCTCGGCCTTCAGCACGCCCATCGGCTACCAGACCAATCTCATTGTGCAGGGTGTGGGCGGCTATAAGTTCTCCGATTTCATTAAGGTGGGCTTGCCCATGAATCTCATCGTGTTCGTACTGAGCGTGTTGCTCATCCCCCTGTTCTACCATCTGACATAGTATGAAAACAGAAAATATCTATCCTATAACAATGCTTCCGCGTTCTACACGCGAGGAACTGCTTGGGCAGCGCGGCATGATGATTTGGTTCACCGGCCTTTCCGGCTCAGGAAAGAGCACCGTGGCCCTTGGCGTGGAGCGCGAGCTGCATCGGCGCGGCCTGCTCTGCCGCATTCTGGATGGCGATAATATCCGCAGCGGTATCAATGCCGGCTTAGGCTTCACGGCCGACGACCGGCGCGAGAATATCCGCCGCATTGCCGAGGTGGGCAAACTGTTCGTGGACACCGGCATCATTACCCTGGCCGCCTTCGTATCGCCCACCAACGAATACCGCCAGATGGCCCGCGACATCATCGGAGCCAACGACTTCTTCGAGGTCTATGTATCTACGCCGCTCGAGGAGTGCGAACGGCGCGACGTAAAAGGGTTGTATGCCCGTGCACGCCGCGGCGAGGTAAAGGACTTCACCGGCATAAGCGCGCCGTTTGAAGCCCCCGAGCACCCTGCACTTAGCATTGACACATCCATGCAACCTCTCGACGTAAGTGTCGAGCAGGTTCTCACCCTCATATTAAAACAACAACCATCAAATGAATAATTATAAGTTATCACACCTTCAGGAACTTGAGGCCGAGAGCATCCACATTATTCGCGAGGTGGCGGCTGAGTTCGAAAATCCCGTCATGCTCTACAGCATCGGCAAGGACAGCAGCGTGATGGTGCGACTGGCCGAGAAAGCCTTCGCACCCGGCAAGGTGCCCTTCCCACTGATGCACATCGACTCGAAATGGAAATTCAAGGAAATGATTCAGTTCCGCGACGAATATGCCAAGAAATACGGCTGGAACCTCATCGTGGAATCGAATATGGAAGCCTTCCGGGCCGGCGTAGGTCCCTTCACCCACGGCTCAAAAGTGCACACTGACCTGATGAAGACCAAGGCACTGCTCGACGCACTGGACAAGTATAAGTTCGACGCCGCTTTTGGAGGTGCCCGCCGCGACGAGGAAAAGAGCCGTGCCAAAGAACGTATCTTCTCGTTCCGCGACCAGTTCCAGCAATGGGATCCCAAGAACCAGCGACCCGAGCTTTGGGACATCTATAACGCCCGCATTCACAAGGGCGAGAGCATCCGCGTCTTCCCCCTCAGCAACTGGACGGAACTGGACATCTGGCAGTACATTCGCCTCGAGAACATACCTATCGTACCGCTTTACTACGCCAAGGAACGTCCGTGTGTGGAGATTGATGGCAACATCATCATGGCCGATGATGATCGCCTGCCCGAGAAGTATCGCCCTCTCGTAAAACCCCGCATGGTGCGCTTCCGCACCCTGGGCTGCTGGCCACTGACTGGAGCTGTAGAGAGCACCGCCACCACCATCGAGGAGATTGTGGAGGAGATGATGACCACCACCAAGAGCGAGCGCACCACTCGCGTCATCGACTTCGACCAGGAAGCCTCTATGGAACAGAAGAAACGCGAAGGCTATTTCTAAAATTAGCTTGGAGACCTGATTCCCGTCATAGCTATGGGCATGCGGTCATTTATGTTGGAGGAGAAAGAATTATTCATGCTCACGGTAAAGCTGGCAGTCCTACTGGTTATTCAAATAATTTAATCAGTTATTGGTTTCCAAATAGAGGATTGCCTGAAGTTTATAGGAAATAGACAGGATTGGAGCTTAAGCCCTTACCCCATTTACCCCCTCAAAAAATCAATAATGAATCAGAACATATTCTTTAAACTATTGATGCTCGTTCACCTATCAGGGCTGATGACATCATGAAAAAATAGTGCCACCTCTAACGCTACGGAAGCAATGTTGCAGCCGCGACATCAAGTAAAAGATAGTATATTTGACGCCACCAGAATATGACAAATGCTCAATCATAGTAATAAACAACACAGGTAATTGCATTTATAATGACACTCTTAAGCATCTACCTCCAATAGCTACGGCAAGTGGTGTCGAAGAAAACTACGGGTGGTTACAATCCGACGACCTGAGAACCATCTCAAATGATATATTATACCTAACAGGATATGATGAATACATGCACCAATTCTCAATCATTGCATATCACCTTTCTGTTAATTCATAAAAAGGAGCTAAGATTGTGATATCTTGGGTTTAACTATCTACAAAATGATTTATACTTCACACTGAACGCAGTAATTAGTAAAACTGAACAAATGGACAAGAAACTCGACATAAAAGCCTATCTCGACGCCGACGAGCAGAAGGACCTTCTGCGCCTGCTCACCGCCGGCAGCGTCGATGACGGCAAAAGCACCCTCATTGGGCGCCTCCTATTCGACTCCAAGAAACTCTACGACGACCAACTGACCGCCCTGGAGCGCGACAGCAAGCGCGTTGGCAATGCCGGCGACCACATAGACTATGCCCTGCTGCTGGACGGCCTGAAGGCCGAACGCGAGGAAGGGATCACCATCGATGTGGCCTACCGCTATTTCTCGACCAACCGCCGCAAGTTCATCATAGCCGACACGCCGGGCCACGAACAATATACACGTAACATGATTACCGGTGGCTCCACAGCCAACCTGGCCATTATCCTGGTGGACTGCCGCACAGGCGTCATCACGCAGACACGCCGTCATACCTATCTTGTGTCGCTGCTCGGCATCAAGCACATCGTGCTGGCTGTGAATAAGATGGACCTCGTGGGCTTTGACCAGAAAGTGTTCAGCGACATCGTGGCCGACTACCGCCAGCTCACCGACCAACTCGGCATTGAGGATGTTACGTGTTTCCCCCTCTCGGCCCTGGACGGCGACAACGTGGTTGAGAAGAGCGAACGCACGCCTTGGTATGAAGGACCGGCCCTGCTTGACTTCCTTGAGACCGTGCCCATCCACGCGGACCGTAACTTCGACGATTTCCGCTACCCGGTGCAGTACGTGCTGCGCCCCAACCTTGACTTCCGCGGCTTCTGCGGCAAGGTGGCCAGCGGTATCCTTCGCAAAGGCGACGAAGTGATGGCACTGCCCTCGATGAAGCGCAGCCACGTGAAGAGCATCGTCACCTACGACGGTGAACTGCAGGAAGCCTTCCCACCACAGAGCGTCACCATCACCCTTGAGGACGAGATTGACATCAGCCGTGGTGAGATGATTGTGCACCCTGACAATGTTCCCAACATAGGACGACACTTCACCACCATGCTGGTGTGGATGGACGAAGAACCGATGGACACGGCGAAACAGTTCTTCCTGAAACACAACACAAATACCACCCGCGCCACGATTGCTGCTATCCGTCACCGTGTGGACGTGAACACACTTGAAAAGAAGGAGGGCAAGCCATTCCAACTCAATGAAATCGGGCAGGTGGATATACTCACGGCCAAGACTCTCTTCTTCGATGCCTATGCCACAAACCGGCAAACGGGTGCCTTCATCCTTATCGACCCCATCACCAACAACACGTCGGCCGTTGGTATGATTATCGCGCCCCTTGACGAGAGTGCCCTCGAGAACGACCTCTTGCCCACACTCGACCTGAAAAAGCTGGGCATCGGAGAAGTACACTATGACGCTATAGAGACCGCTGTGAAAGAATTGGCACGCCAAGGCTTGGAGGTGAAAGTGATCAAGTAACCACCATCGTCCACGCCTCCTATCTATTCTCTCCAAACTAAATCATTACATGGGATTACTTAAATTTGAGAATCTTCCAGTTTACCCGCTTGTCGGAGCAGACTGGAACACATTCAAACAGATGACCTCTCGTTGGCACGAGGACAAGAAATATCGCAACAAGATGCTGGCAACCAAGGCCATCTGCCGTCTGCTCTCGCTGGGCGCTCCCATCCAAGAGCACCGCTACCAGAAGTTGCTGGCCGATAAGCCCTTGGAGCACGATCCGCTGTTCATTCTTGGACATTGGCGTTCGGGCACCACCTTCGTTCACAACATCTTCGCACAAGACGAACATTTCGGGCACACAACCACCTACCAAACGGTATTCCCACACTTGATGATGTTCGGGCAACCCTTCTTCAAGTTCATGATGAACATCTTTATTCCTAACCATCGGCCTACCGATGGCATGGAACTCACGCCCGACACACCGCAGGAAGAGGAGTTCGCCCTGAACAACACGATGCCCTTTTCCTACTACAACTTCTGGTACTACCCACAGGACACGCTGGACCTATGCGACCGTTACCTTACCTTTGAGAAGATTACGCCCGAAGAAAAGCGTGCCTATCAGGAAGCCTTTATGAAGGTGGTCAAGATATCCCTGTGGAACACTGGTGGCACACAGTACCTAAGCAAGAACCCGCCTCACACGGGACATATCAAGGCGTTGCTCGAAATCTTTCCCAATGCCAAGTTCATCTATCTAATGCGCAACCCTTACACTGTGTTCGAGAGCACCCGCTCGTTTTTCACTCAAACCATCGCGCCGCTCAAGGCACAAGTGGCCACAGACGATGAAGTAGAGATGAACGCCATCAAAGTGTATCCACGGCTGTACAAAGCCTATCAGGAACAGAAGGTGTTCATACCCGAGGGCAACCTCTATGAAGTGAAGTTTGAGGAGTTTGAGCGCGATGCTTATGCTACCACGCAAGACATATACAAGAAGCTGCAACTGCCGGGCTGGGAAGAAGCCGAACCCGCCATACGCGCCTATATTGAAAGCAAGCGTGGCTATAAGAAGAACCGCTACGAATACAAGCCCCGCACCATTCAGCTCGTAAATGAACATTGGGGGCAGGCCATAGACGACTGGGGCTATGAGCACCGCTGATTTCCAACCAACATAACACCACGGCTATGAAGCATCTAATGCTCTTGACACTACTCATTGCCCTATGCAATAATGGCGTAATGGCCCAATCACTTGCCGACCACCTGACCGGCAAGACGATCCTCTTCTTTGGCGACAGTTATGTAAAGAACCATCGCCGTCCTGTAGAAGAAACGTGGCACTACCAAGTGGCTAAGCGCCACGCCATGCACTACATCAACGCGGGTCGCAATGGCAGCAGCATTGCCTTCGACCGCACCCGCGATGGTTTCGGGCCCAACATGATTGCACGACTGCGCGAACTGCCCGACTCCGTAGATTACTTTATCGTGATAGCCGGGCACAACGATGCCGACAAAGTGAAGAACAGTTCCGATTCGTTGCGCATGTTCTGCGACTCGTTAGACCGTTTCTGCACACTGTTGGTGGAGAAGTATCCTGCTGCACGCCTGGCATGGGTCACTCCGTGGAATGTGGACCGTCCCGGTTTCCCGCAAGTCCTGGCAGCAATCAAGAACATTTGCGGCCGCCATGCCATCCCCGTGCTTGACGCAGCACAGGAGAGCGGCATCCACGTGCGCAGTCAAGCCTTCCGCCGGCGATACTTCCAAGGCGGCGATACGGCACACCTCAATGCCGAAGGCCATCGGCTGCTGCTCAATTGGGCCGACCATTTTATTTGTGGTCTATGAACAAACCGAGGGTCTTGCCGTATCTTTTCTTTCAGCGACAAGACCCTCGGTTACTACTTTCTGTACGCTACTATAACCTTCGGCCTAAGGCAGCGTAACGCTAAAATAGGGATTGTTTGTGTGCGATGCCTTGACGAAGCCCTTCAGCTCGTTCACTTTGTCCGGATACTGACTGGCTATATCGTGATCCTCATGGACGTCGCTGGCCAGGTCGTAAAGTTCACAAACGCCTTTCTTCACAATGAGTTTCCAGTTGCCTTGACGCACGGCTATCTGGTTGGTTTCATTGAACTCCCAGTAAAAATAATCGTGCGACAACTGCTTGTCATTGTTACCTGTGAGGGTGGGCAAGAAGGAAATTCCATCGAAATAGTCCTTCTCGCCCAAAGCCGGATTGCTGTACTTGGCAACATAATCCTGAATGCCAAGGATATCGGCAAAGGTGGGCATCACATCATAAAACGCAATCGGATGGTCGTTCTTCACGCCTGCCGGCACATGGCCGGGCCAACGAACAATGAAAGGCACGCGAATGCCGCCTTCGTGGCAGGAACGTTTCAACCCTTTGAGCACGCCATCACGGTTGAAGAAGGTGGGATCTGCACCCCCCTCTTCGTGAGGGCCATTGTCGCTTGAGAAAATAACAATGGTATTGTCCGTCAGCCCTTTCTCGTCCAACTTTGCCATGATTTGGCCCACATAGGCATCCAGACGGGTAATCATAGCAGCGAACTGAGCATGTACATGGCCGATGGCATGGTACCAACTGCCGTTATCGCCGCCGTAGGATTTATCTACACAGAACTTAGCACGATAGGCATTCAGAATGGAATCCTCAGGCTGCACCAACTCGGCATGCGGAATGGTGTAGGTGAAGAGTCCATAGAAAGGCTGGTCGGCTCGTTGTTTGTCCAACCACTCCATGGCCTTGCGGTGAATGATGTCGGCACTGTACTCCGGCCGCTTGTAATAGTCGTCGCCATAGAAGGAATGCTGGATGTTTTGCTGCATCAGTTCGCGCGCCACCTCCGTGTCGCCGGCACTGGCACTATACTTATTCAGGAAGTTGGGATAGTAAGTGTGCGCTTCGAACTGACAGATGTAGCCATAGAACTCATCGACTCCGCGCTTGTCTGGGGTGGACACGCTGCCTTCATAGCCACCGGCCCACTTGCCAAACTGGGCGGTGTTGTATCCATTGTCCTTCATGATTTCAGGCAGGACAATGTGATTGGGGTCCAACGGGTGCTGCCCCACCACGGCATAGTCGGTGGCCTTTCCGTAGGTGACGGAGCCCGAACGATACTCCTTATTGCCGCGGATCTCGCAGTGGCCTGTGTGCTGCCCGGTCATGAGGGCTGCCCGAGAGGGAGCCGACACGGGGCTTCCTGCATAAGCTTGCATGAACTGCATACCTTGTGCGGCCAGACGGTCAATATTGGGTGTGGAGATGTATTGCTGCCCGTAGCAGGCCAGGTCGCCCCACCCCATATCGTCGCAGAGCACAAAGATGATATTCGGCTTCTGACCTTGTGCATTGGCTATTGCTGGGGCTAAAGCCAGGCTATATAAGAGTTTCTTGGTAATCATGGTGCTGTTTGTTATTTGTTAATCCTTTTTCTTCCACTCGCAATGACAACTCCCTTCGCCGTAGGACTGCTTTTGCGGCCTGCAAGGTCGTAGGCAGCTGGCTCACTCTTAGCATCTGGTGCTGTGTGCACATGGTGAACAGCAACGGGAATGGGCTGGGTATTGGGCGTAAACACAGCCACGATGCGCATGCTTTGGGTGAGTGGAATATCTGCCGTTGCTTCACTACTGACGATTTCGCCCTGACAGTGATTACGCATCAGTTTCCACCCAACGAAAAGGGCATCGCCAAGCGGTGTTGCTTCCAGATGCAGTTGGTCGGCTACCACCTCGGCGTGGACAGTGCCGCGCTCAGGATCATTCACCTCTACATTCCACACAATGGCGGCAGATGACGGCACCACGTTGACGAGAAAGTCGTAGCAAGCACCGATGACATCGTCCTCAGCACCTTCTGTGTCGGTTTCTGTGACACGGATGCGGATGCGGTATTGTCCAATAGCCGCCGTCAGCGGCACGTTGAAGGACACCATGCCGTCGGAGAGTTCTCTGCTTTCCTCGAACACACCACCCTTATCCCAATCGGCGTAGGCAAAAGTGCGGATGCCGCTATCGGCATTGGCCACGGCCAAGGCAATAGGCAAAATGCCCCCTTGTCGCACTGAGGCTTTCTGTCCGACATGGAGCGTGTAGTAATTGCCCGGTTTTACTTTGGCTGAATAGTGCAATGGAACCAGCACATCGGGCCCTTCGATGTCGGCAGCCGAAAGATAAGCGTTGCCGCTGGCACCACAAGGAATGGAATAGAGTTGGATGGATCTGGCAAAAGCAGTGGCTTCGACCACAGGCGGATTGTAGGCATAGTCGCCCTCCTCGATCTGCCAATAAGAGTTGCCACGACCGGTCTTGATATAATAGGACACCACGCCTGAGGCACCGAAATTAAGACCGAGGGAGCCATCAGTATCGACCGAGATTGTCTGGTCGGTACTGGCCAGATAATAGAAGCCTTTGGTATTGGCTCCAGGCGTTTCGTCCTTCTTTATCTGGAACTCGACGGGCGTGCCTGCCATGGGCACAAGAGTACTCAATGGTGTCTCAGCCGAACTCTGTACGTACTTGCCTGTGGTAGCATTCTTGATATAATAGCAATCGGGGTTGCCGGTCGGTTCGAGCACCCACCAAAAAGGTTTGCTCGCATCAAGCTGTGCCGTGGCCATGTATCCTCCGCTCTGATAGATATAGGCCGAGGTATTGCCATTGCGATGAATTGTATAGAACTTGTCGGCCGAGAAAGTTTCGGCCGGTTGTGGCTCTGTGCCTCCACCCTGCGTGTACAGGGTTACGGCTCCGATGCCCGCATAGCAACCTAAATCAGAAGTCTTGATCAGCGTGACACGAAGGTACAACGGATTTGTGGCCGTGGCAGCTCCCGTAGCCGTCATGGTCTGTATGCTATGGAACAGCCCTTTGTCCTGATCAGGAACAGTGCAGATATCAGTATCTATGTGCTTCACAGCGAATGTGCCGACATCGGCTGTGGCACCAGTGGCTACTTCAAACTGGAAATAGCGTACAGTGTTGCCTGTGTTGTACTGCGCTGTGCCGCCGGCATTCAAGGCATAGACATCGATATCGGCCGAGTCGAAGGTGAAATCGGCTGGCAACCCTTCGATGCGGAATAGGAAAGAGATTTGCGAGTCCTTTTTATTAGCGTAGGTGTCAGGAGCCAGAACACTACCGCCTGAGATAGCCTCGGCTCCGCTCTGCTTAAAGGAATCGAAAGACACGTCCTGGAGTTGTGCTGACACGCCATCCAAGGGTTGGCCGTCCTGGTTGGCCACAGACACTTGAACCGTGCTGGGAGTAAGCCCCGTGCGGTGAAAGGTTAACTTCACTGCATCGGGAACTGCCGCGCTCAAGGCAAGTGGCAACAGCAACAGGGCTGACAAGAGAGACTTTGTTTTCATAGTCAGAAGGTTTTAAGTGTGCTCTTACAATAGGTGTCGTCATTAAGGATAGACCTTTCCAGGTTTTTTACTTCTACACCCAACCGAACGGACAACTACTATCGCAAGGGTGGTTCGGGTGTGCTTGCAAAGCAAAAGTCCCACGGGCTGGCATTGCACAACCCATGGGACTTTTTGCCTGTCGTTATCCGCCGAAGTTGTCAAAGCGGATCATGTCGTCCTCCACGCCGAGGCTGTGCAAGAGGTCGAGCACGGTCTTGGCCATCATTGGAGGTCCGCAGAGGTAGTACTCACAATCCTCAGGTGCCTCGTGTGCCTTCAGATAGGTATCGCCCATCACAGGAGCCACGAAGCCGGGGGTGTACTTGACGCCTGCTGCATCGGCCTTGGGATCGGGACGGTCCAAAGCGAGGTGGAAGTGGAAGTTGGGGTAATCCTTCTCCAGCTGGAGGAAGTCGTCGAGGAACGGAATCTCTTCCAGTGCGCGAGCACCATAGAAGTAGTGCATGGGGCGCTGACGGTCTTCGTCCTTGACGCCGTGGCCCTTGAGCATGTGCATAATCTGCGCGCGCAGCGGAGCCATACCGGCACCCCCACCTACCCAAATCATTTCGCGACCGGTGCCATACTGCGGGCGGAACTCGCCGTAAGGGCCGCTCATGGTTACCTTATCGCCAGGTTTGAGGCTGAAGATATAGGAGGATGCGATACCAGGATTGACGTCAATGAAGCCAGGGCCTTGATCCTTCGGTTTGAAGGGAGGCGTGGCAATACGGACGTTCAGTGTGATGATATCGCCCTCGTCGGGATAGTTGGCCATGGAGTAGGCACGGATAGTCTCCTCCGGATTGGTGCACTTGAGGCCGAAGAGACCGAACTTTTCCCATGCAGGCAGATAGGTATCGCCAATGAGGCTCTTGTCGAAGTCCTTGTCGTAGTCGATGCAATCGAACTTGGGGATGCGGATCTGGGCGTACGAGCCAGGCTCGAAGTCCATGTGCTCGCCCTTGGGCAGCGCCACCTTGTACTCCTTGATGAAGGTAGCCACGTTGCGGTTGCCGATAACGGTGCATTCCCACTCCTTGACGCCCAGTACGCTCTCGGGCACCTTGATGGCAAGGTCGCCCTTCACTTTGGTCTGGCAACCCAGGCGCCAGTGGTCCTTGATTTCCTTGCGAGTGAAGTGGCCTTTTTCAGAGTCAAGAATCTCACCGCCACCCTCTACGACCTGGCATTTGCACTGGCCGCAGGAGCCCTTACCGCCACAGGCGGAAGGCAGATATACGCCCTGCTCAGAAAGGGTGGAAAGGAGGCTGGCACCCTGAGGCACGTCGTAGCTGTCCTTGCCATTGATGGTAATCTTGACGTTACCGCTGGGCGAAAGATAGTTTTTTGCAACGAGCAGGATGATGACCAGCGCGATGATGATCACGAGGAACACCACGATGCTCGTAAGGATTAGTGATGTATTCATAATAAAAAGCAGACCCACCCCTCAACCCCTCCCTTGCAGGGAGAGGAGTAGATACTTATGCTATTTAAAGGGTTAAACACATTGTTGTTTTGTTCTTGTTTTGATGACCGCTCCCTCCCAGAAGGGAGAGCAGAGGAAGGGTCTTCTTAGAGATTGAGTCCGCTGAAGCACATGAAGGCCATGGCCATCAAGCCCACCATGATAAAGGTGATGCCGAGGCCCTGCAGGGGCTTGGGCACGTCTGTGTAGGCCATTTTCTCGCGAATGGCAGCCAGGGCAACGATGGCCAACAGCCAACCGATGCCCGAACCCAGTGCGTAGGCAATGCTGTCCCACACATTGAGAATGGCCTGCGAGTTGGTGTCGGGCATGGTGATGCGCTGCTGCATGAAGAGCGATGCACCCATGATGGAGCAGTTCACGGCGATGAGCGGGAGGAAGATACCCAGTGCTGCATACAGCGAGGGGCTGAAGCGCTCTACTACCATTTCCACCAGCTGCACGATACCGGCAATCACGGCTATGAAGAGGATGAACGAGAGGAAACTCAGGTCAACGCCTTCGACCAGACAGTTGGGGCCAAGGACATAAACCTGCAACAGATAATCCACCGGCACGGTGATGAGCAGCACGAAGGTGACTGCGGCGCCGAGCCCGAGGGCTGTCTTCACGCTCTTGGACACGGCCAGATAGGAGCACATGCCCAGGAAGAACGCGAAAATCATATTGTCCACGAAGATGGAGCGGACGAATAGGCTTATTAGATGTTCCATAATATTTAAGTGAAAAGTTTAAGAGTGAAACGTGAAAAACAAGATTTACCCTCAGCGCGAGAGACGTTGCTTATATTATTCACTCTTTCATTTTTCATTTTTCATTTATTGTAGTTCTTTATTATATGCGCGGTGTGCCCAGATAACACAGCCCACAATGATAAGACTCATGGCGGGC
Organism: Bacteroidaceae bacterium; assembly: GCA_017526905.1. GTDB lineage: Bacteria > Bacteroidota > Bacteroidia > Bacteroidales > Bacteroidaceae > Physcousia. The sequence continues at coordinate 38,477 of JAFXQT010000011.1, forward strand.
ATGGTCATCATGCCGTTGTTCACATAGCCGTGGTCATAGCACCACTGCGGAACCACTTGGAATCCGAGCAGGCTGCCGCTGCCTAACAGCTCGCGCACAAAGGCCACGATAATCAGGATGATGGCGTAACCAATTCCATTGCCGATGCCGTCGAGGAACGAGGGCCAAGGCTTGTTCATCATAGCGAAGGCCTCCAAGCGGCCCATCAGGATACAGTTGGTGATGATCAGGCCCACATACACGCTGAGCTGAACGCTCACGTCGTAGGCAAAGGCCTTCAGCACCTGGCTCACGATGGTAACCAGGGCGGCTACGACCACCAGCTGCACGATGATTCGAATGCGGTTGGGAATGGACTTACGGATCAGTGAGATAATCACGTTGGAGAAGGCGGTGATGACGGTCACGCTCAGACCCATCACGATGGCGGGCTCAAGCTGTGAGGTCACAGCCAAGGCGGAGCAGATGCCGAGAATCTGTACAACGACAGGGTTGTCAAGATTCAGCGGGTTGGTCAGCGCCGCCATATTGTCTTTGCTAAATAATTGGCTCATAACGATATTTACGATTTAATCATTGACGATTTACGATTTACCTTAGCGCTGTCCGCAGCAAGCCTTGTCGCCTTTGCAACCAGGCTTTCCGCATGAACCACTCTTGTCGCACTGGCCGCTCTTGCAGCAGTCGTTGCCACTCTTGCACTTGTGTGCCTGGGCATCGCCTTCCTTACAGCAGCCTTCAGCTTTGGCACAGCCTTCAGCCTTGGCACAACCTTCAGCCTTGGCACAACCTTCAGCCTTGGCACAACCTTCAGCCTTGGCACAACCTTCAGCCTTGGCGCAGGGTTCGGTTTTCTCGCACTTGGCGCAGGGGCATTCCTCGCGCTTGCAGCACTTGGCATCGGAAGCACAGTTGCAGGCTGCATCGCCACAACTGCCGTCCTTGCACGCGCACTGTTTCTTCTGTGCGCAGGTGCAATCGGGCTTGTCGCAGCACTTCTCTGCCTTGTGGCATGCTTCGTGCTTCTGGCAGGCGCTGCTGCCGCCAGCCTTGGCCAGCACATCAGCATAAGCCTGGAGTCCGCTCAGAACCATTTCGCCCACGCCCTTTGAGGTGAGCGTTGCACCAGTCACACCATCCACCTCGGTTTCGGCCTTGGCGCTACCTTTCTTTACAACGTTAAGTGCAACCTTCCCATCGGTTCCGAATACAGGACGGCCCACGAACTGCTGCTGGAAGGGCACTTCCTTGATGAGGGCACCCAGACCTGCCGTCTCGGATTCATGGTCAAAATAGGCACCGGTCACCTTGCCCTGGGCATCAACGGCCACATAGCCCCAGAGGCCACCCCAAAGACCACGGCCCTTGAGCGGGAACACGGTTACTTCTGCGCCGTTGGCATCCACAGCCTGATAGACGGGGAACTTCTCGCCAATCTCCTTTGTCTCCACCTTGAAGGCATCGGCATCGGCCAGCTTCTGTCCGTCGGCATCGTAAACGGCCGTCTGTTTGATCAGCTCTTCATATTTGGCCGGAATATCGCTCTTGGCCAACCCGCGCACGTTCAGCGCAGCCAGGATTTGGCTCTTCTTGTCGATTTCCACATTGGCATCCTGTGCAGGCTTCAAGGCACTGCTGACAAATGCCAGGAGGAAGGCCACGATGATCACCATGACACTTGCATAGATGATCGTATAGACATTGCTATTCGTATTGATCTTTGCCATAGTGATATGTTATTTATTGGTTAGACGTTTCTGACGCTTTGAGATGTTTGCGCTGACGAAGCAGTAGTCGATGAGCGGTGCAAACACGTTCATAAGCAGGATGGCCAGCATCATACCCTCAGGATAGCCGGGATTGAGCACACGCACGGTCACGGCGATAAAGCCGATGAGGAAGCCATAGATCCACTTGCCGCCCTCTGTGCGGGCGCTGGTCACAGGGTCGGTGGCCATGAAGACGGCGCCGAAGCAGAAACCGCCCAGCACAAGGTGCTGATACCAGGGGATATGTGCGCCCACGTTCTCAGGAGCCAGCGTGGCATCGAAGAGCATTGCCGTCAGGGCGCCGCCCACGAACACGCTCAGCATGGTCTTCCACGAGGCTACACCCGTCCACAGCAGCAGACAGGCACCCAGGGCGATAGCAATGACGCTGGTCTCGCCGATGGAGCCGGGGATGAGGCCGACAATCTGGTCGCAGAGGCTGGTGGTGGTGGCTGCTGCGCCTTGGGCCAGCTCGCCCAGCGGTGTGGCTGCCGAGAAGGCCTCGGGCACATCAAAGCCAAGGCCGCAGATGGCCGACTGAGCCACCCACACAGTGTCATCGCCAGTCATGCTGGAGGGGTAAGAGAAAAAGAGGAATGCGCGCGTAACAAGCGCCACGTTCAGGATGTTCATACCTGTGCCGCCAAAGATTTCCTTGGCGAAGATCACGGCGAAAGCCACGGCAATGGCCAGCATCCACAACGGGGTGTTCACAGGCACGATCATGGGGATGATGATACCTGACACGAGGAAGCCTTCCTGGATTTCCTCGTTCTTCCACTGAGCCACGGTGAACTCGATGCCGAGACCCACCACGTAGCTCACAATCAGTTTGGGCAGCACGGCCAGGAAGCCGTAGAAGAACATACCCCAGAAGGTGGCGTTCTCCAGCTGTCCGGCAGCCAATGCGTTCTGGTAGCCCACATTATACATGCCGAAGAGCAGCGCGGGCACAAGGGCTATCACCACAAGGCTCATGATGCGCTTGCTGTCGATGGCGTCGTGCACGCTGACCGAACCCACGCGACCGGTGGTGCTGGGCACAAAGGCGAACGTCTCGAAGCCATCATAAAGCGAACGAAAGGCGTGGAGCTTGCCACCCTCTTCAAAGTTCGGCTTTATCTTGTCGAAGTATTTTCTTAATGCGTTCATAATAGAAATCAGACCTGCGCCCTGCCCTCCCTTGTAGGGGAGGGAGCAGAATCCTTTACTATTTAATGTATATAATCATGTTTTATGCTTCTTGAAGCTAACCACTCCCTCCCCACAAGGGAGGGCGGGGGGAGGGGCCGCTTCTTACATATTCTCTTTTCTCAGGATATCAAGTCCTTCGCGCACAATACGTTGCAGCTCAAGCTTAGAGCTATCCACGAACTCAGCCAAGGCAAAATCCTCAGGAGCCACTTCGTAGATGCCGAGCGCCTCCTGCCGGTCGATATCGCCGGCAATGATGGCCTTGACGAGGTAGCCTGCATAGATGTCCATGGGGAACACGCGGTCATACTCGCCCGACATGATCATGTGGCGCTCGCCGCCCTTGATGCGTGCATCCAGCGTGTACTCGGCCTTCTTCGGACGCAGCCAGCTGAAGTAGCTGCGGCTGGTGCTGAACTCCTTGAAGCGTGGCATGATCCAGCCCAGCATCTCATACTCGTCGTCGCCTTCAGGAATCACGGTCACTTCTGTGTGGTGTGCACCCAGCCAGCCAGTCTGCTTGATCTTGATGCCCGTCAGCGGGTTACCGCTGATCCAGCGCTGATGCTTGTCGCTGGGCAGGAGGTTTCCGGCCAGGATATCACTCACCTGAGCACCTACGATAACCTTGGCATACTTGGGGGCCTTCACCTCCGAACCAGCCACGGCGATGGTGCGTGTCAGGTCCACCTTGCCGGTGCGCAGCAGGCGGCCGATGAAAATCACCTCCTCGGCACCCATGGTCCACACCACTTCGCCTTTGTTGATGGGGCTGATGTGGTTGATCTGAACGCCCACGTTGCCGGCAGGAGCGGGCCCGTCGAACACAGTTACCTCAGCATCCTTGGCCGTGAGCAGTGCCGGTGCGCTCTGCTTGACGCTGACGCCGAGATGCACCTTGGCAATTTTGGCCAGCAGTGAGAGGCCAGCCTGGAAGTCGGCTTCCTGCCCCTTGAGCACGTACTCGAAGTCCTGTGCCAGCGGCATGTCCGAGAAGGCACTGACGAAGATAGCCTTGGGCTGATCGTCGGGGTTGGCCGTAACGTCGTAGGGACGCTGGCGGAAGAATGCGAACAAGCCAGCCTCGCAGAGCAGGTCTACGGCGCTCTTGGCGTCCTTCACCCCTTTCGTGTCGAGGGTCACGGCTTCGTTCTTCCCGTCGGCGGCAACCTGCACGCTCAGTACCTTGCGGCGGTCGCCGCGCTCAACAAGCGCCACGGTGCCACTCACAGGCGAAACGAATTTCACTTCGGGATGGGCCTTGTCCACAAACAGGGCATCCCCGGCCTTGACGGCATCACCTTCCTTGACCACAACCTTGGGTTTCATGCCCGTGAAACTGTCCGGCAGAAGTGCATACTTCTCCGAAGCCTTCACGGTCACCGTCTCCAAGCTTGCCTTGCCCTTCAGGTTCACGTCGAGGCCCTTGCGTAACTTGATTACATTTGCCATATAAATGAAATAAAAGATAGTGTTTTGCAAAAACTGCGCAAAGGTAACACTTTTTTCGCAGACGCACACATTTTAACAAGGTATTTTTCGCAAAAAGATTTCTGCCTGCTCAAATCGCCCCTCTGCCATGACGCCCGTTTTGCCTCGCAGCAGTCTTATTTTGCGTTTCTTTGCCCGATTCAGGCCAAAATCCTTGGTCATCACGCAGGAATGCCTTACCTTTGCCAGCAGAAACCAAACGCGCCACACTGCCATAAAAGTACTGCGCAACATACTACGTGCCCTGGCCATACTGCTCGCCGCCATCGCCACCGCATTGTTCCTGCTCACCGAGACGCCTTGGGGGCAGAAACAGATGGCCCGTGTGGCATCGCAGCAGCTGTCGCAGTTCTTCAGCACCCAGGTGGTGGTGAAGCGGGTGCATGTCGGGCTCTTCAACCGCCTGGTCCTGGACGACATATTCCTTACCGACCAACAGGACAGCCTACTGCTCAGTGCCGCCCGGCTCAGTGCCAAGGTCGAGCTGCGGCCGCTGTTGAACGGGAAGGTGCGCATCAACAACATCCAGCTGTTTGGCTACCATGCCGTGCTGCGCCGCGCTTCCGAAGCCGCCCCCTACAACTTCCAGTTCATTGCCGACCGCTTCAAAAAAGACGACAACGAGCCCTCCTCGCCGCTCGACCTGAACATCGGCACGGTGATGATCCGTCGCGGCCTCCTGGAGCACCACGTGGGAGCCGACACGCTGAGCACCGCCGCTGCTGCCATGCCGTTTTCGCCCAGACATCTGAGGCTGGACAGCCTCACGGCCAAGATTTCGTCCATTGCTTTAACAGACAGCAGTATCAGCCTGTCTGTTAACAATTTATCATTCAGAGAACTGCGTTCCGGTTTAAGGGTCAACGACCTGCATTTCCTGCTGAAGGCCACCACTGCCGAGGCGCAGGTAAACGACTTCGGCTGCCTATTGCCTCACTCTGAAATAAAGGTTCCAGAGGTGGTGGCGCGCTGGGAGGCAGGCGCCCCCGAGCAGACCAACATCATCGTCCCAGAGCTGGAGGCAAGCCTCACGCCAACCGACCTTCAGGCCTTCCTGCCCACCGGCCTGACCAGGCAGCTGGGGCCTGTCCTCTCGCGCACGTACCAAATCAAAGCCGGCGGAGCCTACGACAAACAGCAGCTGGCACTGGGGCGGCTGGAAGTACAGACCAATGGGTTCAGGCTGGACAGCCGACTCATCGGGCGGCTGAAACCCGAGGCCGAAGTGCATGCCGAGGTGGCACAGCTGGACGTGAATGAGGAACTGCTCGGCGCCTTGCAGCCCCTGCTCCAGGACAAAGGGCTGGCACCCCTTGCCAACCTTGGCAGCCTCCAACTGAGTGGCTGGGGCGACTACAAGCCCGGCCTGGTCAAAGCCGACCTGAATGCCCTGAGCGCCTTGGGCGAGATCCAGCTCGAAGGCACGCTGTGGGACAACGACACCTTCGACGCCCACATACAGGCCAAGCAGGTCAGCCTGGCGCCACTCACTGGCAAAAGCATTGCCCTGCACGACGGCAACATTAAGGCCCAGGGCAGCATCGCATCCAAGCAGCTGAAGGGCGTGGTGGAGGCAGCGGGCTTCCAGTGGGCCGAGCAGCGGCTGGCGCTGGGGCAGGTCAATGCCGACATCGAGCTTGTACAACAGCAGTTGGCAGGCCATGTCGAGCTGGCCGACGTGAACTACAAGGACACCCCACTGGGCACACTCAGCGCATCGGGCACACGCACCGACCAGGGCATGGTGTACAAGCTGCAGAGCGGATTCATGGAGGCACAGGTCGAGGGCGAGGTCAACCCCTCGCGCCTGGTCAGCGTTGGCCGGCAGATGCTGCACCACACGCTGCCCAGCCTCTTCCCCACCCCATACAACGATGCTGCCACCGCCACCAGCAGCGGCGCACCTGAATCCATGCGGTTCGACCTGCACCTGACCGACGTGACCCCCATCGCCGCCCTGACGGGCAAGGACGTGGGCATAGGGCAGCCCGTACACGCCTCCGGCGTCATCGACCATGGCACCGGCGTGATCGCCCTGGAGATGCAAGCCCCACAAATCACCTATGGTGCTGAGGAACTGACCGACCTCTCGCTGAGTGCCTACGAGCAGGCCGACAGCATCAGCATACGTCTGGACGGCAAGCGGCAGATGGCTTTCGGCCCGCTGCTCATCGGCCTCGACGCGCACGCGGCAGCCGACAGCCTGCGTGCCCTACTCACGTGGGACAACCAGCTGGCCCCCTCCACCCAAGGGGCCATCAGGGGCACCAGCCACTTCTTCCGCGACGCGCAGCAGAAGCTCGGCGCCAGCATTCATTTCCACCCGTCGCAGATGCTGGTGAGCGATACGGTGTGGAACATACACCCATCGGACCTGCTCTTGCACGACGGGAAGATCCGCGTGCACGACTTCGCAGTGTCGCAGCTGGGCCGGCACCTGAGGGTGGACGGGACGGTGTCCAAGGACGAGGCCGACACGCTGAGCGCCAACCTGCTGGGCATCAACCTGCAATACGTGTTCAACCTGATCGACTTCCATGCCGTCGAATTTGCCGGACTGGCCACAGGCGAAGTCAAGGCACACGGGCTGATGAAACAGCCTGTGGTGGATGCCGACCTGCGCGTGAACAACTTCACGCTGAACGACGGCCTGCTGGGGCAGCTGCGCGTGACCGGCGGCTGGGGGCGGCGCGGCCCCAAGAGCATCGACCTGGAGGGCCACATCACAGAGCCCACGCATGGGGAGGAGACGGTGGTGCACGGCCTGGTCACGCCAGGACACGCGCCGGGCAGCGGCCTGGACCTGCAGATCTACGCGCGCCGCGTCAATGCCTACTTCGTCAACTTCTTCACCAAGGACATATTCACCGACCTGGAGGGGTCGGCCAGCGGCTATGCCCATCTGTTCGGGCCTTTCGGCCAGCTGGACCTGGAGGGGGCGCTGAAACTGGACACGGCGGCGCTGACGCTGGACGTGATCGGTACCCGCTACCACCTGGCCGGCGACAGCCTGCTGTTCCGCCCCGGCCGCATCATCATCCCCGGCGCCTACGTGATGGATCCCGCCGCGAGCACGCTCAGGGCAGACGCCCGCCCCGAACAGGCCACGCAGCCGGCCGACATCCCCATCGGCCACTGCGGCCTGCTGCGCGGCGAGGTGCGCCACCAGAACTTCAGCATCAAGAACTACCAGTTCGACATCCTGGCGCGCGAGATACAGGGGTACGATTTCCGCGACTTCGGCGACCAGGTGTTCTACGGCACCGTGTTTGCCTCCGGCAGGGTACGCCTCGGCGGGCGGCCTGGAGCGCTCAACGTGGATATCAGCTGCACGCCCACTGCCGGCACCACCTTCACCTACAACGCCTCCAACCCGGAGATATCCACCGACAATGCCTTCATCCGCTTTGTCCAGCCTGCACCCGTCGGTGACGAGGCCGACGGCACAGCCACTGCACAGCCGAACGAGGGCGACGTGTCCGAGGAGGAGGAGGAGCCGTCGGACATGCACATCAACTTCGACCTCGACATCAACCCCGATGCCACCATGCGCATCCTCATGGACGCCCGCTCGGGCGATTACATCACGCTGGCGGGCAACGGCCACCTGCGCGCACATTATTATAATAAGGGGGCCTTCCAGATGTATGGCACCTACCTCATCGACCACGGCACGTACAAGCTGTCGCTGCAGGACGTGATCCGCAAGGAATTCCAGATACAGCAGGGCAGCAGCATCACCTTCGGCGGCGCGCCGATGAAGGGCGACCTCGACCTGCGCGCCATCTACACCGTGCCCTCCGTGTCGCTCAACGACCTGACCGTGGGCTCCAATTTCTCCAACTCCAGCGTCCGCGTGAACTGCATCATGAACATCGGCGGGCGTGCCGAGCAGCCGCAGGTGTCGTTCGATTTCGACATCCCCAACGTGAACGAGGACGAGAAGCAGATGGTGCGCAGCCTCATCTCCACCGAGGAGGAACGCAACATGCAGGTGATCTACCTGCTGGGCATAGGGCGCTTCTACACCTACGGCTCCGACGAGACGCAGGCGCAGGCCAACTCGGCCGTGCAGAGCCTGCTCTCCTCCACCCTCTCCGGGCAGCTGAACGAGTACCTGGGGCGCGCCCTGGGCAACACCCAGCACTGGAACTTCGGCACCAACCTGTCCACCGGCACCATGGGCTGGAACGACATGGACGTGGAGGGCATGCTCTCGGGGCGTCTGCTGAACAACCGACTGCTGCTGAACGGCACCTTCGGCTACCGTGACACCCCCGTGGCCAACACCAACTTCATAGGCGACTTCGACGTGCAGTACCTGCTCACCCCCAACGGCACGGTCAGCCTGAAAGCCTACTCCGAGACCAACGACCGCTATTTCACGAAGATGGCGCTCACGACACAGGGCGTGGGCATTGTGCTGAAGAAGGATTTCAACAACCTGTCCGACCTGTTCCGCACCAGGCGCAACAAGGGCAACAAGGACGGCAAGGGCGGCAAGGCCAAGGGCGCAGAGGGGAAAGAGGCTGCGGCCCAGCCTGCCGCCCAAGAAGGGGGGGGGAGCGGTAAATAAGCACAGATGGACACCTGTAAAATGCTACATCTATATGTTACAGACAAAAAAGTGGGAAAAGATTGTGCCCGAATCCGAGGCTTTTACTATCTTTGCGCCAACGTAGCCGTGAAAAAGGCTCCATAAGCTCATAAACACGATACTCATCTATTCATAAACTCATAAACCCAACCCCCTATGAACGACATCAAAGTTCTGAACCATGCAGCCGACAACATCCGCATCCTGGCTGCATCGATGGTCGAGAAGGCCAAGAGCGGCCACCCAGGCGGTGCCATGGGCGGAGCAGACTTCATCAACGTGCTCTACAGCGAATACCTCACCTACGACCCCGCCGACCCCACATGGGTGGGCCGCGACCGCTTCTTCCTCGACCCCGGCCACATGGCCCCCATGCTCTACTCGCAGCTGGCCCTCATCGGCAAGTTCTCGCTCGACGAGCTGCAGCAGCTGCGCCAGTGGGGCTCGCCCACACCCGGACACCCTGAGGCCGACCCCAAGCGCGGCATCGAGAACACCAGCGGCCCGCTGGGACAGGGACACACCTTCGGCATCGGCGCCGCCATAGCCGCCAAGTTCCTGGCTGCACACACCGGCAACCCCACGTTTGAGAAGGAAACCATCTACATCTACATCTCCGACGGCGGCGTGCAGGAGGAGATCTCTCAGGGCGCCGCACGCATTGCCGGCACGCTGGGCCTGGACAACGTGGTGATGTTCTACGACTCGAACGACATCCAGCTCTCCACCGAGACCAAGGAGGTGATGAACGAGGACACCGCTGCCAAGTACCGCGCGCTGGGCTGGGAGGTGTTCGAGATCAACGGCAACGATGCTGCCCAGATCCGTGGGGCCATCGAAGCAGCCAAGGCCGTGAAGGGCAAGCCTGCACTCATCATCGGCAAGTGCATCATGGGCAAGGGTGCCCTGAAGGAGGACGGCTCCAGCTACGAGCGCAACTGCAAGACTCACGGCGCACCGCTGGGTGGCGATGCCTACAAGAAGACCATTGCCAACCTGGGCGGCGATGCCGAGAACCCATTCGTCATCTTCGACGACGTGAAGGACCTCTACGCCCGCCGGGCCGAGGAGCTGAAGGGCATCGTGGCCGCACGCAAGGCCGAGGAGGCCAAGTGGGCTGCACAGAACCCTGACTGCGCAGCAGCACAGACAGAGTGGTTCAGCGGCAAGGCTCCGAAGGTGGACTGGAGCAAGGTGCAGCAGAAGAGCGGCGACGCCACCCGCAACGCCAGCGCTGCCGTGCTCGGGCAGCTGGCCGAGCAGGTGCCCAACATGATCTGCGCCAGCGCCGACCTGAGCAACTCCGACAAGACCGACGGCTTCCTCAAAAAGACCCACGCCCTGACGGCCGGCGACTTCAGCGGTGCCTTCTTCCAGGCAGGCGTGGCCGAGCTGACCATGGCTTGCTGCTGCATCGGCATGGCCCTGCACGGCGGCGTCATCCCCGCTTGCGGCACGTTCTTCGTCTTCTCCGACTACATGAAACCCGCCGTGCGCATGGCTGCCCTGATGGAGCTGCCCGTGAAGTTCATCTGGACGCACGATGCCTTCCGCGTGGGCGAGGACGGCCCCACCCACGAGCCCGTGGAGCAGGAAGCCCAGATACGCCTCATGGAGAAGCTGAAGAACCACCACGGCAAGAACTCCACCCTCGTGCTGCGCCCTGCCGACGCACAGGAGACCACCGAGGCCTGGCGCCTGGCCATGGAGAACACCGACAGCCCCACGGCCCTCATCCTGAGCCGCCAGAACATAGCCGACCTGCCCGCAGGCAACGACTACCGCCAGGCAGAGAAGGGCGCCTACATCGTGGCCGGATCGGACGAGAACCCCGACGTGATCCTCCTGGCCAGCGGTTCGGAGGTGAGCACACTCGTGGCCGGCACAGAGCTGCTGCGCAAGGACGGCGTGAAGGTGCGCATCGTCAGCGTGCCCTCCGAAGGCCTGTTCCGCAGCCAGCCCAAGGACTACCAGCAACAGATTCTGCCCGCCGGCATCAAGAAGTTCGGCCTCACGGCCGGTCTGCCCGTCAACCTCGAAGGGCTGGTTGGTGCCGACGGCTGCATCTGGGGCCTGGAAAGCTTCGGCTTCAGCGCTCCCTACAAAGTGCTCGACGAGAAGCTGGGCTTCACCGCCGAGAATGTGTACAACCAAGTGAAGAAGCTGCTCGCATAAACCGGGGCAGCGGCACTATTGCACATTAACACGCCCCCACATCATCGTAAAAAAAGAAACACATTAACGGAGCAACGCCTTGCAGCGTTTCCGTTAATGTGTTTTTTATGGGGGGAATGGGGCGATGCAGCAGTGGGGCGCTATTGGTCCGAAAGCGGAAACAGGCCATACAGCTTCGCATCAATCTGGTCGGTAATCAGCTGGAAGTCCTGTGGGTTGTTCTCGAACTTCACGTGGTCGCCGTCCACGATGATGAGGTTTCCCTTGTAGGTGGCAATCCATTCCTCATACCTCTTGTGCAACCCCTCCAGGTAGTCGATGCGGATGCCCTGTTCGTAGTTGCGCCCGCGTTTCTGAATCTGCGCCACGATATTAGGGATGGTGGTGCGGATGTAGATGAGCAGATCGGGCAGCTTCACCAGCGATATCATCAGGTCGAACAGATCCTTGTAGTTGGCAAAGTCACGGTCGGACATGTTCCCACCATCGTGCAGGTTGGGTGCAAAGATACAGGCATCCTCAAAGATGGTGCGGTCCTGCACGATGGTCTCGTCGCTCTTGGCAATCTCCACGATGTCCTGGAAGCGCTTGTTCAGGAAATAGATCTGAAGATTGAACGACCATCTGTTCATATCCTTGTAGAAATCGTCCAGATAGGGGTTGTAATCCACCGATTCGAATCGTGGCGTCCATCCGTAGCGATGGGCCAGCATCTTGGTCAGCGTGGTCTTTCCGCTGCCTATGTTTCCGGCAATGGCTATGTGCATAGTTATTTCTTTTTGGTTGATTGCGTTATCACTCTGGTTCAAAACAGGCCGAACAGCTCGGCGTCAATTTTATCGCAGATGGCGGCAAAGTCCTGCCTGTTGGCGAGGAAGTCCATGTTGTCCACGTCGATGGTCAGCACACGCCCCTTGTACTTCTGGAAGATGAACTCCTCGTAGCGCTCGTTCAGGTTGCGCAGATAGTCCAGCGGCATGGTCTGCTCGTAATCGCGCCCGCGCTTCTGGATGTTGGCCACCAGATGCGCCACCGACGAGCGCAGATAAATCATCAGGTCGGGCAGTTTGGCCACATGGATCATCAGGTCGAACAGCTCCATATAGGTTTGGAAATCGCGGTCGGACAGGTGGCCCATGGCCTTGTTGTTGGCCGTGAACACATACACCCCCTCAAAGATAGAGCGGTCCTGCACGATGGTTTCTTCAGCCTGTGCTATGGCCAGCAAGTCTCTGAAGCGCTGCTTCAGGAAGAACACCTCCAGCGCAAAGGACCAACGAGGGATGTCCTTGTAGTAATCCTCCAGATAGGGATTGTCCGAGACTGGCTCAAACCGAGGTGTCCACCCGTATCTGCGGGCCAGCAGTTGCGTCAGCGTAGTCTTTCCGCTTCCTATATTTCCGGCTATGGCTATATACATTGATTTTTTCTTTTTGGCGATGCGAAGATAAGCCTTTTTCGCGAAAGGCATGCAATTATCGCCTTTTTTTTTGTCGTCAGGCGAAATCTTTGTACTTTTGCAGCCCCGGCGGCCGTGGCGCCATGCCCCACCCCGCCCCCTTCATACACCTTATTATATATAAATAACGACACATCAAAACAACATCGCACTATGTTTTCTGGAATAGTTGAAGATATGGCCACTGTAGTGGCCATCCAGCACGAACAGGACAACGTACACCTGACACTGCGCAGCCCGTTTGCCGAAACACTCAAGATAGACCAAAGCATAGCCCACAACGGCGTCTGCCTCACCGTGGTGCGCACAGAAGGCGACACCTACACCGTCACCGCCATGCGCGAGACGCTGGAACGCAGCAATCTCGGCCTGCTCAACGTGGGCGACCAGGTGAATGTGGAGCGCTCCATGCTGATGGGCGGCCGCCTGGACGGACATATCGTACAGGGCCACGTTGACCAGACGGCACGCTGCATAGCCATCGAGGATCAGGAAGGCTCGCACGAGTACACCTTCCAGTACGACAGCACGCCTGAGATGGTGCGCCGCGGCTATTTCACCGTGGACAAGGGTTCCGTCACCGTCAACGGCGTCAGCCTCACGGTTTGCCGCCCCACAGCCGACACCTTTGCCGTGTGCATCATCCCCTACACCTACGAGCACACCAATTTCCATGCCATCAAGGTGGGCAGCGTGGTCAACATAGAGTTCGACATTTTGGGCAAATACATCGCCCAATACCAGAGCCGACTGCAAGAACTGAGCTGAAAAGTACAAAAAAACGCCCTTCAACGCATTTTTTTTGCCAAAATCATTGCCAGACAAAAATAAATGCCTACCTTTGCAGCCGGAAACAAAAATCCTACGGATTGGAAGTTTGGGTGAGTGGCTGAAACCACCAGTTTGCTAAACTGACGTACGGGTTTACCGTACCGGGGGTTCGAATCCCCCAGCTTCCGCAAGGATTGGAAAAGCCCGCTTGGCAAAACCGCCGAGCGGGCTTTCGTTCTATGCGGGTGGGATTGCACCACTTGTTTAGCCCTTTATGTAAGCGCTAAAGAATATGCCGGTACGATTTAGCTCAGTTTTTTTACGGCTACTATGTAGGAATACCGACAAAAAAGGCTACCTTTGCAGCCAAATGCAGCGTATGAACACATCGCCTACAGCTCTGTTGCAGCAGCAACGCACCCTCCTCCAGGCCGAATATGCCTACGAGAAGGAGGAGTTCCAGCGAATCACCGAGGCCACAGGCGTGGCGCGCAAGGTGGCGCGCGGGCTGGCGTGGTTCCCGCTCGCGCTGGGGCGCAGCTACCGCAACTCGCTGGACCAGCTTGTGGTCGAGGTGACACGCACAGAGGCCCTGGACACCGACCACCAGTTCGAGCCAGGCAAGCCAGTGTGCTTCTTCGCAGAGGATGCCTCTGGGCTGCGACACGGCAGCGGAGGCATGCTGCACTACTACAAATTCGTGGGTCAAGTGAGCTATGTGGAACAGGACCGCATGGTGGTGGTCGTGCCCGACGGCACGGCCGTTGAACAGCTGCGCGAGGCCGGGCACCTGGGCGTGCAGCTCTATCTGGACGAATACACCTACCGACTCATGTTCGAGGCCCTGGACCGCGTGATTGCCGCCAAGACAGGGCGCCTGGCCGAGCTGCGCGAGATATTCCACTCAACCATGCCCACCAGCAAGTTCACGTTTGATGCAGTGCGCTTCCCCTGGCTGAACACCAGCCAGCAAGCGGCCGTGAACGAGGTGCTCTGGGCCAAGGACGTGGCCGTGGTGCACGGACCTCCAGGCACGGGCAAAACCACCACGCTTGTCGAGGCCATCTACGAGACACTTCGGCGTGAGAGCCAAGTGCTGGTGTGCGCCCAGAGCAACATGGCCGTGGACTGGATTGCCGAAAAACTGGTGGACCGCGGCGTGTCGGTGCTGCGCATCGGCAACCCCACCCGCGTCACGGACAAGATGCTGTCGTTCACCTACGAACGCCGCTTTGAGAGCCACCCGCTCTACGAGCAGCTATGGGCCGTGCGCAAGGCCATTCGCGACCTTTATGCCTCCCGCACAGGCAGCAGCGACACGCGCCACCAGAAAATAGCACGCCTGCGCGACCGCGCCACCGACCTGGAATACACCATCAACCAAGCGCTCTTCCAGGACACCAAGGTGATTGCATGCACGCTGGCAGGCTCGGCCAACCACGTGCTGGACGGCATGAAATTCGGCACGCTGTTCATCGACGAGGCCGCACAGGCCATGGAGCCCGCCTGCTGGATTCCCATTCAGAAGGTGCATCGCGTTATTCTGGCAGGCGACCACCGGCAGCTGCCACCCACCATCAAAAGCCCTGAAGCCATGCGCGGCGGACTGGGACGGACGCTCATGGAAGCCATCGTGGAGCAGAAGCCGCAGGCCGTCAGTCTGCTCACTGTGCAGTACCGCATGGCCGACGGCATCATGCAATTCCCCAACCACGAGTTCTACCAAGGTCTTTTAGAGAGCGCACCCAACGTAAAATACCGTGGCATCCTGGACTGGGACACCGCCATGGAGTGGGTGGACACTGAGGCCATCGAGCCCGCCGGCAACAAGTCTGCTGCCCCACCCTTCGGCGCCACCAACGGCGAACAGGCGGCCGGCCTGTCCAAGGTGAATCCGGCCGAGGCACGCCTGACCATTGACACCCTGCAGGCCTACTTCGAGAAAATCGGGAAGGACCGCGTGGTGGAAGAACGCATCGACGTGGGTATCATCTCGCCCTACAAGGCACAGGTCAACCTGCTGCGACACATGCTGAAGAGCGACCGCTACTGGCGTCCGCTGCGCGGGCTGATCACAGTCAACTCGGTGGATGGCTTCCAGGGGCAGGAACGCGACATCATCGTCATCTCTCTGGTGCGACATAACGACGAGGGCGACATCGGCTTCCTGCGCGACCTGCGGCGCATGAACGTGGCCATCACCCGTGCACGCATGAAACTGATCATTATCGGACACAAGCCCACCCTCTGCCGCATGCCTTTCTACAAGCGGCTGGCAGCCTACGTGGACGAACTGACGCCGTGACGGCCACCGCTGCACACACCTACCCCCACACCATAACGCATTCACACATTAACACATACACTAAGCATGAAACATTTTCTCAGAAGCATGGCTGCATGGCTGCTGCTTGCCATGGCAACGCCATCCCACGCCTGCACCAACCTTATTGTAGGCAAGAAGGCATCGGCCGACGGGTCGGTTATGATTACCTACAACGCCGACGACTACGGCTCCTACGGCTACCTGCGCCACTACCCCGCCGCACAGCACCCCAAAGGGACGATGCGCAAATTGTACCACTACGAAACCAACAACTACCTGGGCGAGATTCCTGAGGCAGCCTACACCTACAACGTGATGGGACAAATCAACGAGCACCAGCTCAGCATCATGGAAACCACCTTTGGCGGACGTGAAGAGCTGGTGGACACCACCGGCCTGATGGACTACGGCGAGCTGATGTATGTGACGCTGCAACGCGCCAAGACTGCCCGCGAAGCCATCAGCGTTATGACCAAGCTCGTCGAGGACTATGGCTACCAGAGCGAGGGCGAAAGTATCACCATAGCCGACCCCAACGAGGCTTGGGTGCTGGAAATCATCGGCAAAGGCCCCGGCAAGAAAGGCGCCGTATGGGTGGCACTGCGACTGCCCGACGACTGCATCACAGCCCACGCCAACCAGGCACGCATCACCACCTTCCCGCTCAAGGACAAGGAGAACTGCCTCTATGCCAAGGACGTGATCAAGGTGGCACGCGAGCACGGATGGTTCAGCGGCAAGGACAAGGACTTCAGCTTCCGCGATGCCTATGCACCGCTCGACTTCGGCGCGCGCCGCATCTGCGAAGCTCGCGTGTGGAGCTTCTTCAACCACCACTGCAAGGGCATGGAGCGCTACCTGCCCTTCGTGCTGGGCAAAGACAAGGAATTTGAGGAAATGCCCTGGTGCGTCAAGCCCGATGCGCCCGTAAGCCTGCAC
Organism: Bacteroidaceae bacterium; assembly: GCA_017526905.1. Lineage (GTDB taxonomy): Bacteria > Bacteroidota > Bacteroidia > Bacteroidales > Bacteroidaceae > Physcousia. The sequence continues at coordinate 55,198 of JAFXQT010000011.1, forward strand.
GACCTGAAGATGGACATGCGCGACCACTACGAAGGCACCATCATGGACATGACTCAGGATGTGGGCATGGGCCCTTACGAGGCGCCCTACCGCCAAACACCCCTCTATTTCGAGGTGGACAGCGTCAAATACTTCAACGAACGCCCCATCAGCACCCAGCAGACGGGCACCAGCTACGTGGCGCAACTGCGTTCCTGGCTGCCTAACCACATCGGCGGCGTGCTGTGGTTCGGTTGCGACGATGCCAACATGCTGGCCTACACGCCCGTGTATTGCTGCGCCACAGCCGTGCCCAAGTGCTATGACGAGCGCACGGCCGATGCCTTCCACTTCAGCATGCAGAGCGCCTTCTGGCTGCAAAACTGCGTGGCCAACATCATTTACGCCCGCTACTGCCAGCTCTTCCCTGAATTGCAGACCGTGCGCGACGGTTTGGAAGCCCGTTTCGAGCAGGAGCAGGCTTCCGTCGAGAGCCGGGCACAAGGCATGGCTGCCACCGAGGCTGTGAAGATGCTCACCGCCTACACGGCCAGCACAGCCCAGCAGATGATGGACGAATGGACGAAACTGTTCGAACGCATACAGGTCAAATACAACGACTTTGCCGTGAAGCCCGAAGCCGACGGCAAGTTCAAGGCCACGCCTGGCGGCGTAAGTGTTCCGCTGCAGCGTCCCGGCTACCCCCAGCGTTTCCGCCACCTCATTGTCGAGAAAGAAGCGGCACGCTACAGCGTTCCTCAGTAACACGCCCCCACCACCTGCCCATCGGGCACCTAAGCCAGCCGCCGAGCGACGTAATAACGCAACCCCCCGTTGGGTTGTAACCGACAGCAATCCGCCACCCCCATCGCACAGAAAGCGAATAGGGGTGGCGGATTCTCTTTACGGGTGTGTACGAAGAAGCTGTCTCAGAACACACCTTCAACTCGACGTGGGCTAAATCAGACTTCAGGTGTGTTCTATTAATTAATAAATTCTCTATGAATTATCTTTGTTTGCTCTTGCCTCTTTCCAACATCTTTTGCTCCAAGTCCTTGGGACGTTCTTGAAGTGTCAAGCGTCGCAAGCGCCGAGCGGCCCGCTACGCCCCGGCGGCCTTGAAACAAAATCTGTTCGGAAATAGCCTAAGAGCAATTCAAAGCTAATTTATAGAACCCACCTTCAACTTCCGAAAGTTTGATCAGGCCGATTGGGGGGCAAGCCTGATTGGCAGCTTACCGCTTCAGCAGATAGCGCAGCACGAAATAGCCGCCCACTACCTGCAGAGCCATGCCAGGCATACCGATGCGGAAGTCCTGGAAGCCCTGTGCAAAGGAACCGAGCATGGCCGATTCGATAAGCGAGCCGCCCACCTGATAGGCGAGCACTACGGCCAAGAGCAGGAGCAGGCTCACCGTCTGGAACCTGCGGGCCACATAGGCGGCACACACGGCCAACAGCACCGACTTGGCCAGGATGCCGGGCATCACGGCAGCAGCAGGCATGCCAAAAAGCACGGAGTTGACAATGGGCGAAGCCACTGCTGTGAGCAGGCCCACCTGCCAGCCGTACTTATAGGCACCCACCAGGGTGAAGAAATAGATGGGCAGCAGCATCAGGCCGCCTTGCGGAATCAGGTGGCAGAGCTGTGGCAGAGCGATGTTGCCCACCACAAAGAGGGTGGCGGCAAGCATGGCACGCGTCTCGCGGTAACTGAGCGAGTAGAGCTGAATGGGGTTTGCGTTCGTCATGTTTGTGTAGAATAATGTGTTATGGGTTTGTTTTTGTTGAGTGTCGTAGGTTTGTCAGCCATTGGGGCGTTCCATGCGTCGTTTCTGCATCTCGGCAAAATGCTGTCGCAGCAACGTTTCGACCTGTACAGCAGTGTGTGCCGGCGCAACGATCTGCTCCAACGGGCAGCGCTGGTCGCCCTCGGGAATAACAATGCGCTCCACCAGCTGGCCATAGGTGTATTCAATGCCGGCCTCGTCGAGCAGCGGCAGTGCGGCACAACACATAACGTCGGCATAGAGCGAGCGCACAGCCCCGTTCACCACCAGTCCGGCAGCTGCCTTGCCAATCACTTTATCGGCCACGGCAGCCCCATGCAGGCGTTCGGGTTCGCAATCCAGCAGCCACACCAAATCGCGCACGCCTTTCTGGTTGTAGGTGGTAACTTCGCCCTGCGCATTGCGCACCACGAGCACGCAGTCGGTTTTGTGCAGGATGTCGATGAGTTTTTTCATATCCGTTTGTGGGCGACAAATATACGACAAATCCACCAAACGCCGCACAAAAGTGGAAAAAAACTTAGCCAAGCGGTCACTTTGGCCTGCATAGTAAAGTCTGCATAGTAACCGCAAAAGGATACAATAAAAACAGGCTCATGGTTACCCTTGAGCCTGCTTTAGTGGAGCATACGAGACTCGAACTCGTCACCTCTTGACTGCCAGTCAAACGCTCTAGCCAGATGAGCTAATGCCCCAGAAGTGTCTTCGTTTCCGAATTGCGCTGCAAAGGTAGGCATAATTCTTGGTCCGGCCAAGCTTTTGGCACATTTTTTTCATCTCTTTGTGCAATTATGGTACCGACGACACGTTTTTGAGGGTGTTTTATGCTGCGCATTCCGATTTTTGCCTATCTTTGTGCCGTATTTACGCACAAAAAGCAAAGATGAAAAAGATTCTTTTCGCCCTTTGGGCCTTCATCGTTTGTCTGAACCTGCAGGCCGACCCCATCAGTGCCGAACGTGCACGCACCATCGCCGCACGTTTTGCAGCCAATGCCGATAGCCCACGGCTGGTTCACAAGGCCGCACGCCGCAGTCCTGCCCGCGCGGGCTCCCATTCCGCAGCAGATGCACCTCTTTATATATATAGCCGTGGCGAAGGCCAGGGCTTCGTCATCGTGTCTGGCGACGACTGTCTGCCCGAAGTGCTGGCCATTGTCGAGCAAGGCGACTGGGACGAAGCCACCCTGCCCCCCACCCTGCTGGAATGGGTGGACGGCTATGCCGACCTGATCGAGGCTGCTCAGGCACAGCAGCGGCCAGCCCGGCAGCCACGGCAGGCAGCGGGCACCCGGACCATTCCGGCATTGTGCCAAACCCACTGGAACCAATCGTGGCCCTACAACAACCGTTGCCCATGGCGCAAGGACGACCCCAACTCCCGCTGTCTCACTGGCTGCGTGGCCACCGCCGCATCGCAGGTGGTCTATTACTGGCACCGCGACAACCCAAGCCGCTCCGGCTACGCCACACCCACCTATGGCTATGGCTCGCCTGTGACCGAGAGCGTGCCCAAGAACACGCCCCTGCGTTGGGACCTGATGCAAACCAGCTATGGCGGCAACACCCCCGCCGAGATGCAGAGTGCCGTGGCCGACCTGATGTTCATCACAGGCGCCAGCACATGGCTCACCTATGGCAGCAGCACCAGCGGACAGATCAGCGACTTGGTCAACACCCTGAACGGGCAGTACAACCTGAGCAGCACCTGCTGGTACAAGAGCGGCAACTCGCAGGACTACTGGGAGAAGATTATCATCGACGACCTGGAAGCCGGCCGTCCCATCGTGTACAGCGGCGTGCATCCCACAAACGGCGGACATGCCGTGGTGCTCGACGGCTACAACCACACCAACAACCTGTTTCACTTCAACTTCGGCTGGGGCGGCCAGGGCGACGGCTGGTACACTGTCGATGACCAAACCGGCATGAACGGCTTCAACAGTCAGCAGGGCATGACATTCCGCATCCACCCCAAAGCCTACAACGTGGCGGGTAAGATACTGAATGTAAAGCAGGGCGACACCTTTGCCCAGCGCGTGGACAACACCATACGCGTGTCCTATACCAATCACTCCACGGTGCCGCAAACGGGTATCTACCTGTTCTGTCTCACCGGCAACAACAAACCAAGCAGCATCGATAAGGCCACACGCAAGGACGAAAGCACGGTGGTTCCCGTGGATGGCACAGGTGTCACCGAATTCACCTTCAAGCCCACTCTGGCCACCTCGGTCTATACAATCTATCTTACCGATGCCAACTGCACCGTGCTGGACAAAGCGGAGCACATCGGTGTGGCAGCTACAACGCCCGACCTCACACTGCAGGCCCTCGGCGTGAACGGCGCAGCCACGGCCACCGAAAGCATCAGTGTGGACGGCAGCCCGCAGCAAGTAACCGTGGCCACCGTGTTCAACACATCGGCCACCGTCACCGCCAGCCTCAGCAACAGCGCCCAGGCCACCCTCTGCCAGCCATCGCTCACCTGCCAGCTGGACACCTACGATGCCACAGCCGGCTTCGCCAAGAGCACCACCAAGAGCCACTCCGACACGCAGTTCACGCCTGCCGGCACTGAGGAGGTCACCTTCGCCTTTACACGGCTGAAGGAGAACGTGCTCTACCGCGCCACACTGGTGCCAACCAGCACCGTCCCCATTACCGGGAGCGATGCACAGGCTGTCTATTTCCGCATCCAGCCTGCCGACCTGGCCATCGCCGCCGCCACCGACGATGAAGTGACCCTGACCGGCCATTGGAACGACGAGGCCTTTGCCTCTCTGGCCACCACGCCATCGGCCGTGCGCTACGACCTCACTGCCGTGCAGGGCAACGTAAGCCATCCGCAGGCATCCAACCCCAATGCCCTTTTCTATGTGGGCAGCAACAGCGTGGCCAAGGGGCAGAACATTGTCCAGGACGGCATCTGCCAGCAGCTGGTCGTTGAGCCGGGCTACCGCTTCGCCCCCAAGGAGGCCTTCAAGGCCAAGCAAGCCTCCATGCACATCCGTACCGGCATCGCCGCCTGGAACCTGCTGTGCATTCCCTTCCAAGCCGAAGTGCCCACCGGCGCCTTTGCACGTAGGGTGACCGACTATAACAGTTCCGGCGCCGTGAACAAGGCCGACTCTTTGTCGTCGCCCATCGCCGCCGGTGCCGAACACCTGCTGATGAGCAGCGTGGACGAGCTAACCCTTGCCGGCACCGACTGCACCATACAGCCCACACCGCTTGACGTGCTGTGCACCACCAGCGTAAAGGTATCGACCATCTACACCACCAAGGACACACAAAACAAGAAACTGGCCGAGGCCATCGGCGAGGCCGAGCTGCGCATCCCCGACATCCAGGCCACGGCCGACCCCGAGGCCATGCGGCAGCTGTCTGCAACCATCGCACAGGCCAAGGCATGCTTCACGGCTCAGCCCTACCGCGAACAGATCAAGGCTATGACTGCCACACTCAGCGACGCCCTGGAACAGGCCGAAGCCACACATCTCGACTTCACCGCCGACGGCAAGGTCAACCTGACCAGCCTGATACAGAACCCCAGTTTCGAGAGCGGCACCAGCAAGTGGACCATCAAGAAACCTACGGGCGTAAGCTCGACTGCACAGAACATCACCACGTCGCAAGCCAACTATATGGCTGGGGCCGACGGCGAAAGGGTGCTGTATCTCTCCTACAAGCAGGGGGCAGACAACGCCTATTTCTTCCAGACACTCGACAACGTGCCCGAAGGCATCTACGAACTGCAGGCTGACCTGGCCTCCGACCGCGACTGCCAGGTGTGCCTCTTTGCCGGCACCGACACGGTGCGCGTGGCAGCCACCGACTTCGGCCCCTTCTACTTCACCACCGTCAGCATCAAGAACATCCGCGTGGCCGACGGCACCCTCACCATCGGCGCACAAACCGTCGACGGGTGGCTCAAGGCCGACAACTTCCGCCTGTACCAAACCGAGGGCATGCTCACAGGCATCGACGCTGCGGCCGCAGCCACCCCGCACGCCCACCGGCAGGCCTACGACCTGCAAGGCCGGCCGGTGCCGGCCGCTGCCCTCCGTCAGGGCCAGCCGAAGGGCATCTATATCGTGGGCGGTCGCAAGAAGGTGGTCCGATAGCCCCGTTCGCATCCAATAGGAAAGTCAAATATAATTCATAACAGCCATGTCACTAATCACATGTCCAGAATGCGGCAAGCAGGTGTCAAGCAAGGCACCCCACTGTCCGCACTGCGGCGTACCCATCGAGCACAACGTGAAACGGTGCCCCGTGTGCAACGCCTATGTCCTGATGAGCGCAGACGAGTGTCCGCACTGCAACGCTAAGTTCGTGAACAAGCCTGCCGCTCCTACCCCATCCACCCCAAGCACGCCGGCCAGTGCGGCCAACGTACCGCCAGCCGACCATGGTGTTGCACCTGCAGCACCTGCGGCACCGGCAGCCACCGGCAGCCCCGCACCGGCCGGTCCGGCCGTGAAGCAGGGCCTGCTTGACGGCGGCGAAGGCAACACGCCCGAAACACCCCGAAAGGGCAAGGGCCACACCCCCTGGTACCTGCTCGTGCTGCTCATCCTCGTCATCGCCATCGGCGGCTTCTTCTACTGGGAGAACCAGAACCAGCAGCAAGCCGAGGAGCAGGCCTACCTGCTGCTCATGGACTGCCAGGACCCGCTCAACTACGAGGACTTCATAGCCCAGTTCCCCGACAGCAAGCATATCGACGAGGTGCGCACACGCCTGCGCGAACTGCAATCGGCCAAGTCCGAGTTTGATGCCGCCCTGGCAGCTGGCAGCGTGCAGCGGCTGCGCGACTTCATCAAGAACCACCCCGACTCGCCCTTCAAGCCACAGGCCCTGAGCCGCATCGACTCGCTGGATTGGCTCGCAGCTACCACCGCCGGCTCGTCGGTTGCCTATCAGCTCTACATCGACCAGCACGAGAACGGCGAACACATTGACGCAGCCTTTGTGGCCCGCGACGAAGCCGCCAAACGCGAGGAGCAGGCACGTGCCGACTCTGTGGCAGCCGCACGCGCCAAAGCGGCCGCAGCCGACTCTGTGGCGGCTGCAACCGAGAGCACCGGTGTTGATGTGCTGGTTGAATAAGAAAAATCAAGATTCCTACCCCCGGCGTTCCAGCTGCACCACATTCTCAACATGGTGCGTGTGCGGGAACATATCCACGGGCTGAATGCGCGTGACCTTGTAGTCTGCATCGAGCAGCGCAAGGTCGCGCGCCTGCGTTGCAGGGTTGCAGCTCACATACACAATGCGGCGCGGGGCGGCCTTCAGTATCACCTCCACCACGTCGGCATGCATGCCGGCACGGGGCGGGTCGGTAATAATGATGTCGGGCCTGCCGTGCGTGGCAATAAACTGCTCGGTGAGCATGTCCTTCATGTCGCCGGCAAAGAACTGCGTGTTGTCAATCCCGTTCAGGGCACTGTTCACTTTGGCGTCCTCGATGGCCTCCGGCACATACTCGATGCCGATCACCTTCCGCGCCTTGTGCGCCACGAAATTGGCTATGGTGCCCGTGCCGGTGTACAGGTCGTAAACCAGCGGCCGTTCCTCACCGACAACGCCGTCGGCATCGTCTTCTGGCTCGAAGGCAAAACTGCGGGCCACTTTGTACAACTCGTAGGCCTGGTTGGTATTGGTCTGATAGAAACTCTTGGGGCCCACCTTGAAGCGGAGGCCCTCCATCTGCAGGAATATGTGGTCGTCGCCACGGAACACCACCACTGGAAGGTCGTTGAAGGTGTCGTTGAACTTTTGATTGTTCACATAGAGCAACGATGTGATTTCCGGGAACTTATCCGCCAGGTGCTGCAGTAGCGCTTCAGCCTGCTGCTGTGCTTCGGCCGAGTCTATGCAGAACTGCACCAGCAGCATCAGCCCCCCTGTGTTCGAGGTGCGAATCATCATGCCGCGCAGCAGTCCCTCGTGGGCCCGTTGGTCGTAGAACGACAGCCCGTGTACATAGGCATAGTCGCGTATGGCCAGACGCAGCCGGTTGTTCACCGGTTCCATCAGGTGGCACTCGTCAATAGGCAAGATCTTGTCGAAGGACCCGCCGGCATGGAAGCCCACCGCCCCAGGCAGGTCGAACGTCTGTCCGCTCTGAATCTGCTGACGCGTCAGCCACGCCTTGTTGGCGCAGCCAAACTCCAGTTTGTTGCGGTATTCGCGCGTCTGTGCGCTGCCCAGAATGGGCGAACAGGCAGGCAGTTCCACCTTGCCTATGCGTGTCAGCGCATCCATCACCTGCTGCTGTTTCCACCGCAGCTGTTCCTCGTAGGGCAGGCACTGCCACTTGCATCCGCCACACACGCCGAAGTGTGGGCAGAAGGGTTCCGCACGCAGCGGCGAGGGCTGGACAATCCGCACGGCCTCGGCCTCGGCATAATGGTGCTTCTTGCGAGTGAGCTGCAAATCGACCACATCGCCAGGCACCACCAGCGGCACAAACACCACCAGGTCGTCCACACGCACCAAGGCCTTTCCCTCGGCGGCCACAGCCTCAATAGTCACGCCCTGCAGCAAGGGCAACGTCTTCTTCTTTCTTGCCATAAAACCATGATTTTGGGCACAAAGGTAGCCCTTTTGCGCGAACCCGCCAACACGCAGCCCGCTTTTTATGCTTTTTGCCTGCATTTATTGGTGCCCGCACACCCCTACGATAATGCAACAGCAGCTGCAAACCGGATGTTGCAGCTGCTGTGGTATAAACAGGTGCCATGCTCACTTTTCATTGAAGTTTCAGGAATTCCCATTCCTTTGACTAACACACGCCCCCGCCCCTCGGGGGCGTGTGTAACTCAAGCTGTTAGGGCACATGCGAAAGTTGAGTAACTCTTATTCTTCACTTTTCACTCTTTCGCTTTTCACCGTCCGCCGCGGCCCCCACGGCTGCTGCCGCTGCCACCGCTACGGGTAACGCCGCCGCTGAAACTGCCACCACGGCTGCTGCCGCCGCTGAAGCTGCTGCCACGCGAACCGGCTGCCGAACTGCTGCCGCGCGAGGAGGTCACAGCGCTGCCACCGCCGTAGCTGCTGCGAGTGCTGCCCATGCTCGAGGCCGAGCGGCTGCTGCCATAGCTGGAGCTGCTGCGGGCCGACGAGTAGCCAGTGTTGCCGCCATAGTTGGCCGAACGAGACACGTTGCTGCCGCCGCTGTAGGCCGAGCTACTGCCACGGGCCACCGAGGGGGCCGTGCCTGCCGAGAGGTTGCGTGTGGAGCTGGGACGGTCGTAGCTGCCGGTGCCATGCACTGTCTGCCCCTCGCGTCCGGCCATGCGGCTCGTCGGCTCGGCCGAGCGGCTCTGGCCGATGGTGTAGCCGTTGCGGCTCCGGCCATACACCGTGCGTCCGCCGTTGTCGTGGTTCTGGTTCATCGTGCCATGGTTGTGATCCATGCCGCGGTTGTTGTCATAGGCAGCACCACGGTTGGCGGGGCCAGAATGGTTGATGGTGGCTGCGCCGCGCCCTGCACTATAGTGCATGCCTCCACGGTGCTCGATGCGTCCGCGCTCCATCCCTCTGAAGCCGCCGTTCCAGTGGGGCCGGTTCAGGTAGAAGCTGTTGCGGTAGTGCAGGCGTCCGTGTCCGCCACGGTAGTCGATGAACACACGCGGACGGCTATAGAAGTAATAGGTGGCTGCGTAGCGGTTGTAGATGGGATAGTACCAAGCACCGCGGCGCCAGTACACGGGGTGGAAGAAGTAGTCGGCTGCGATGAACAGCGAGTACTGCCAGTCGTACAGGATATTGCGCAGGTCGGCGTTACGATAGGTGAGCCAAGGGCCATACACATCGTCGGCAGTGTTGATGCTCATCAGGTAGTCCAGATTGATTTCATAGCAGTAGTTGTACTGCTCGTCGTTCAGGTTGAGTTCATAGGCCATCTTGTCGGTGAGATAGAGGGCTTGTTCGCGAGCCATTTCGTAGCTCATTGCGTTGGCTGCGAGGATGGAGCAGAGGCTCAACATCACGGTTGTGATATATTTCTTCATAAGGCTGAAATGTTTAGGTTCGACTTCATGTTCTTGTTTCACGCTGCAAAGAAACAGCTTTTCCAGGCCCTGCCAAAGGGATTTTTCCTAAAGCGAGGGGGATTATTCCTATCAGCAGCAAGGGCCGGGGGCTGACTGCTGCACTTATGGTCGTCAATCCTTACTTCCAGGGCGCACGCCAGCGCAAGAAGCTGGAGGACCGCGAGCGCTGCACTTATGAGCCTCAATCCTTATACTTTCAGGGCAGGGCTGCTGCGCATCAGGGTTAACCTCAATTGCCATCAAGGTTAACCTCAACGCAAATTCCTCATGGGGAAATTTCACCCTCAGTGTCGCAACGCGCCAACCTACGGCAAGGCGGGAGCTGGGCTTGCGCAAGGCGGGGCCTCACCTACCGCAAGTCGGGCCGCTTGCGACAGGCTGGGTTGCCGACACTCACACACCCATCAGCAACAGCCCACCTGCGCCCCATCCCTGGAGAGGCGAACTCAACCCTGCTTGACCATTGCTCGAAAGGGCACCCCTCCCCCAGGAGGGGTCGGGGGTGGGCTGTTGTTGCCAACCAACTGTCATGAAGCACATTGGACCGAAAAGTGAAGGAAGTGAAGGAATTTTTCGGGAAAACACATGAATGCGCGCATGTGCGCGCGCGACACTTCAAGAACTGTGGGTTCGGGCCAAGCGAGCACCTGCTCTTACTGAGCGAAGACGCTTCCGGCAGTTCCTTTCACAAAAAAACATCCGTGTTATGCACCCGGAAGCTAACCGTTGCCCTGGAGGACGGCCTGGTGGTCGGCGACATTGAGATTGGCCACAGAGACGATGAAGACGAACAGGACGAGCAGGATGATCAAGTTGGGCAAGAGCAGGGCGGACAGGGTGCCGCTGGTCTCGCGCGAGTCGGGGGTGTGCCGCAGCCAGGCGAGGAGCAGGGCCACCAACGCCAGCGCCCCTATATATATAAAAGGTGTGGTTTCCTGATGCTGGCCCGCGCCAGTGCTGATGCTCAGGTCGGTGAGCCAAGCCAGAATAATGGCCGATGGCGCCCAGAGGAATGCCTTACAGCGGATGGGGAAATCCATGAAGCGGCTGAGGAATACGGCGGGCAAAAGCACGATGACCAGAATAACGGCCGTGGCCATGTAGGGATGGAACTCGCTGGCATTCTCGTAGCTGTGCAACACGTGGGCCAGCAAGGGAACCTGCTGGTGGAGCAGGTAGATGACGGCGAATGCAAGAAAGAGCAAGCTGCACACCACTGAAATGAGGCGTGCAGCTTGCTGTGTAATGGGGTTGTTGTATCTCACGAAGCTAAGAGATTAGCGATTTAATCGTCCTTCGACTTGGTCAGGACAACAGCCGAGCGTGCAGGCAGGTAAAGTTTGAGCCAGCCTTTGTTCTCGCGTGCCAGCAGCGGGTCGTAGTTGGTGATGTGGCGCACGCTGTCGTCGTTCAGTCCATGCCCGCCGAAGGCGGTGTCGTCGGTGTTGAGCAGCACGTTGTAAGTGCCCTGCTTCACGCGGAAGCCGTAGCCAATGTAGGAGCGATTGTAGGAGAAATTGAACACGAAGAGCAGTTCGCCACGCTGGAAGGCCAGCACCTGGTCGCCGTCGTTGGTGATGATTTCGGTGACGGGGGTCTTCTGGATGTCCTTCTGCATCTTGAGCACCTTGAGCATCTGCTGGTCGAAGTCGCCCAGATAGTGGTAGCATAGTTCGCGGTTGTCCACGAGGTTCCAC
>JAFXQT010000101.1 GCA_017526905.1 Bacteroidaceae bacterium
AAAAACAACAGCAACAACAGCAGCCCAAAATGAGCAAAGAGGCTGCCGAGCAACTGCTGAAGGCTGCCATGCAAGAAGAGAAAGCCACCCAGGATAAGGTGAACCGTGCCAAGCAGAAGCCTCAGCGCAGGCAACTGGAGAAACAGTGGTGAACAGGTAGAGTTGATAACAGGAAACCGATATGAAAAACAAACTAAGATATAAAAGCCTTTTTTTACTGATAGCCCTATTGACGAGTGTCAGTGTGTGGGCGCAGGTGAAAGTGTCTGTCCAGGCACCGTCAGAAGTGATAGAGGGCGACAAGTTCCGCGTGTCCTATGTGGTCAACACGTCCAATGTCAGCGATTTCAGGATTGGTGCCTTCAAAGGCCTGACGGTTCTGTATGGCCCTTCACAAAGCACCTCGTCCAGCTTCTCTATGGTCAATGGCAAGACCACCTCGTCCAGTAGTGTCACGTACACCTACACGGTGATGGCCGACAAGGCGGGCACCTATCGGCTGCCGCAGGCTACAGTGGCAAGCGAAGGTGAAAACTACCAGTCGGGCACACCCACCATCCAGGTCCTTCCTGGAGGTAGCCGGCCGGCACAAAGCGGACAGTCACGGGGGCAGGGACAACCCCATGCAAGCACCTCGCCTGCCGACCGCATGCATACGGCTGAAGTGGGCGAGCGGATAGGCGGGAAGGATCTGTTCATTGCCGTGACGGCTTCAAAGAAGAGAGTCTTTGAACAGGAGGCCGTGCTGATCACATACAAACTCTACACGCTGGTCAACGTGAGCGAGATGACGGGCAAGATGCCGGAACTGGACGGTTTCCACGTTCAGGAGATTGACCGCCAGCGCCAGCCTGAACTGAAAATGGAACATTACAACGGACGGAACTACGGCACGGTTGTTTGGAGCCAGTATGTGGTGTTCCCGCAGCACACCGGCACGCTTACGATTCCGCCCATCAAGTTCGAAGCCATTGTCGTGCAGCAAGACCGCAGTATAGACCCGTTCGAAGCCTTCTTTAACGGGGGCTCGACAATGGTGCAGGTCAAGAAGGTCATCATGTCGCCAGCCGTAACCCTGCAGGTTGACCCGTTGCCTCAGCCCAAGCCTGCTAACTTCTCGGGTGCCGTGGGCAAATTTGACATACGTGCATCCCTCACACCTCAGAGTCTGAAGGCCAACGATGCGACTACATTGCGTGTGGTGGTGAACGGCACAGGAAACATGAAGCTGATGAAGGCTCCGGAGGTGAAATGGCCCAAGGACTTTGAGATTTATGACCCGAAGGCTGAGACAAACACGCGCATCGGCGTGAATGGAAACTCCGGAACGGTGACCTATGACTATATCGCAGTGCCACGTCATCAGGGTAAGTTCGAACTGCCCGCCATCGAGTTCGCCTATTTCGACCCTGTTGCCCGTGAGTACAAAACCGCCAGGGCAGAGGGCTTCACGATAGATGTGGCTAAGGGAAAGAGTGGCGGAACCAGTTCGGCTGGCTTGAGCAAAGAAGAAGTCGAGCTGCTCAATAGCGATATCCGTTACATCAAGAGCGGCGAGCCACACTATCAGAAGGCCGACAGCACATTCCTGGGCAGTGCCCGCTATTGGGCATGCTATGCCGTGCCTTTGCTGCTGATGCTTGCCCTGCTGCTGATATTCCGCAGGCAGGCTGCGGCCAATGCCGATGTGGCCCGTAGGCGTGGGCGCAAAGCCAACAAGGCAGCCGCCCGCAGGCTGAAGACCGCCCGCAGGCTGATGGAACGCAAGGAGGCAAACGCTTTCTATGAAGAGACGATGAAGGCCCTGTGGGGATATGTGGCCGACAAGCTGAGCATCCCCGTGAGTCAGCTGAACAAGGATAACGTGCGCGAACGGCTTACCGAACGTGCCGCAGACCCAGCCCTGATTGACCGGTTTATCCGTGCTCTGGACGACTGTGAGTTTGCACGCTTTGCGCCAGGCGATCCCGGCGAGACGATGGATAAGGTGTATGCCTCGGCCGAGGCCGTGATAAATGAAATGGAAAGTGAACTGAAGAAGAAATAGTCCATGAAAAGGAATATGATTAAACGCTTTGCAGAACATATCCTCCTGTGTGCAGCTCTCCTTTTTGCAGGTGCCGCTTATGCTGCAGGAGATTCCATACCCGCCCCTCAGAAGGGGAGTGCCCGTAGCGCGAAGGCAACCGCCACAGTGACAAAGGCACAGGCTGATAGCGCCTATGCACACGAAGACTATGAGACGGCCGCTGGCATCTACGAACAGTTAATTCGCGAAAATGGTGAGAGTGCCCAAGTCTATTTCAACCTGGGCAATGCTTACTACCGGCAGGATAAGATGGCCAGGGCTATCTTGAATTACGAGCGTGCCGCACTCTTTGATCCGGGCGATAGCGACATCCGCTTCAATTTGGACATGGCTCGCTCTAAAACCGTTGATAAGATTGTGCCGGAGAGCGAACTGTTCTTTGTCACTACCTTTCGCTCGTTGGTGCTGTCCATGAGTGTGGGCAGCTGGGCCTGGCTGGCCATTGCAGCATTCGTCCTGATGCTGATTGCGGTGGGCGTGTACCTGTTCGTTCCGGAAATGTGGGCGCAGAAAACTGGTTTCGTCTCAGCGTTGTTGTTGCTCATTGTGTGCGTGTTTGCCAATGTGGCCGCCTATCAGCAGCTTCGGCAAATAGAGCAGCGCACCGGCGCTATCATCATGGCCCCCTCGGTCGTAGTGAAGTCAACTCCCAGCGATTCTGGCACCGACCTGTTCATCTTGCATGAAGGCACACGTGTGCGTGTGGTGGACGACAGTATGCGCGATTGGTGCGAGATCCGAATGGCCGACGGCAAGGAGGGTTGGATGCAAAAGAGCAAAATGGAAGTCATCTGATGGACGAACTGATACGGATTGACCAGCAATTGCTTCTGGCCCTGAACGGGAGCGACAACCTGTTCTGGGACCATGTGATGTGTATTGTCACCCAAACCACCACATGGATTCCTTTGGCCCTGGCCCTGTGCTATGTGATGGTAAAGAATGCCAACGTGCGAAAGGGGGTGCTCTTTGTCCTGTGTGTCGCCGTTCTCATTGTCCTCACAGATCGTATTTCAAGTGGGCTGGCCAAGCCTTATTTCCAACGTTTCCGCCCCACGCATGAGCCTGCTCTGGCAGGTCTGGTTGACGTGTGCGATGGCTATGTGGGTGGACTCTACGGCTTTTTCTCCAGCCATGCAGCCAATACCTTTGGCCTCTGCACATTTGTGAGCCTGGTGCTGCGGCATTGGCGCGCCACATTCACTTTCATTGTATGGGCTTGCCTGTCCAGCTATTCCCGTATCTATCTGGGCCTGCACTACCCGGGCGATATCTTGTGTGGTATGCTTTTTGGCGTGCTGACGGGTGGGGCTGTCTATCTGTGTTATCGTGCCCTTGCCTGTAGTGGCGAGGCGCGGAAACAGTATTATTCGTCGCAATATACCAGTTCGGGCTTCTTGGTTGATGATTGCGACGTGCTTCCTGCCACCTTCGCGGCTACCCTTGTTGTGGTGGCCATTTGTTCGCTCTGGTAGTCAAATCGACCGTTTACGCAGAAGCTAAAGCAAGTTTTTGCCCGCTTCCTTTGGCCATTCCCGATTTATTCTATAATTTTGCGCCGCTTTTATAATGGCGCGTGCGCACGTATGCGCTTAAACAGTTAGAATCAGTAAGCATCAAACATAGAAAATGAGTAAAGGATTTGTTGAACACAAACACCTCAACCTGACAGAGGTGAATCATGAAGTGCTCAAGTTGTGGGACGAGGAGGACTTGTTCCACCACAGTATAAGCGAACGTGAGGGCTGTCCGTCGTTCGTGTTTTTTGAAGGTCCGCCATCAGCCAATGGTCACCCTGGCATTCACCATGTGCTGGCCCGCAGCATTAAGGACACCTTCTGCCGCTTCAAGACCATGAAAGGTTTCCAGGTGCATCGGAAAGCCGGATGGGACACCCACGGCCTGCCCGTGGAACTGGGCGTGGAGAAAGAGCTGGGCATCACCAAAGAGGATATTGGCAAAACCATCTCCATCGAGGCATACAATGATAAGTGCCGCAAGAACGTGATGATGTTCACGGAAGAGTGGGAGGACCTGAGCCACCGCATGGGCTATTGGGTGGATATGGAGCATCCGTATATCACCTATGACAACAAGTACATCGAAACTCTTTGGTGGCTGCTGAAGCAGTTGTACCAGAAAGACCTCCTCTATAAGGGTTATACCATCCAGCCGTATAGTCCGGCTGCCGGAACGGGCCTGTCCAGCCACGAACTGAACCAGCCTGGTTGCTACCGCGACGTGAAGGACACCACGGTGACGGCTCAGTTCAAGCTGAACGGCGGGAAACCGGCGATGCTGAAGGAAACACCCGAACTCCCCGTCTATATCCTGGCATGGACAACCACACCCTGGACGCTGCCTTCCAATACGGCGCTCTGTGTGGGACCGAAGATTGAGTATGTGGCTGTGAAAGGCCAGAACCCCTATACCAAGGAAGAGGCTATCTATATCATTGCCAAATCGCGCAAGGACGTGTACTTCCCCATGCCGAAGGAAGAAGGTGTGCCTGCCCCGGAAGTGCTGGGCGAGTGCCTTGGCGCTGATCTCATCGGACTCAGCTATCAGCAACTCTTCCCCTGGGTGAAGCCCTGCGCGCTGGAGAATGGCGAGGTCGTGGTGAAGGAACAAGACGCTTTCCGTGTCATCCCCGGCGACTATGTCACAACCGAGGATGGTACCGGTATCGTACATATTGCCCCGACCTTCGGTGCCGACGATGCCAAGGTGGCCAAGGATGCTGGTATCCCCTCGCTGTTTGTTATTGACAAGGCAGGCGATACACGTCCGATGGTGGATTTCACGGGCAAGTACTTCGTGAAGGACGATATGGACGAGGCCTTCGTGGAGAAATGCGTGAATGAGAGCTATTGGCACCATGCTGGCGATTTCGTCAAGAACGCGTACGACCCCAAGTATGCAGGTCTGGATGAGAAGGCGTTGGCCAAGACAGAGGACCTGAACATTGTGCTCTGCATGGAAATGAAGCAGGAAGGCACGGCGTTCAAGATAGAGAAGCATGTGCACAACTATCCCCATTGCTGGCGCACGGACAAGCCAGTGCTCTACTATCCGCTGGATTCTTGGTTTATCCGCAGCACCGCAGCCAAGGAGCGTATGATGGAACTGAACAAGACCATCAACTGGAAGCCTGAGAGCACGGGCACGGGACGCTTCGGCAAATGGCTGGAGAACCTGAACGACTGGAACCTGAGCCGTAGCCGCTACTGGGGTACACCATTGCCCATCTGGCGCAACCGCGATACCCGCGAGGAAGTGTGCATCGGCTCGGTTGAAGAACTGTTCAACGAGATAGAGAAGGCCGTTGCTGCCGGTGTGATGGACAAGAACCCGCTCAAGGAGAAAGGGTTTGTTCCTGGCGATATGTCGCAGGAGAACTATGACCGCATCGATCTGCACCGTCCTTATGTGGACGACATTGTCCTGGTGGGCGAGAGCGGTCAGCCCCTGCACCGCGAGTTGGACCTGATTGACGTGTGGTTTGACAGTGGTGCCATGCCCTATGCACAGATTCACTATCCATTCGAGAATAAGGAAGCGCTGGACAAGCGTGTTGTCTATCCGGCCGACTTCATCGCCGAGGGCGTGGACCAGACACGTGGATGGTTCTTTACTCTCCATGCCATAGCCACGATGGTGTTTGACAGTGTGGCCTATAAGGCTGTCATCTCCAATGGGCTCGTACTGGACAAGAACGGGCTGAAGATGTCTAAGCGCCTTGGCAACGCCATCAATCCCTTCGACAATATTGAGAAATATGGCAGCGATGCCGTGCGATGGTACATGATCACCAATTCACAGCCTTGGGACAACCTGAAGTATGATGAGGCTGGCGTGCAGGAGGTGAGTCGCACCTTCTTCGGCAAACTCTTCCAGACTTATTCCTTCCTCACCATGTATGCCAACGTGGATGGCTGGCATTATGAGGAGGCCGACGTGCCGATGAGTGAGCGGCCGGAAATGGATCGGTGGATCCTGTCTGAACTGAACTCGCTCATTCGCGATGTCGAGGCCTGCTATGAGGATTATGAACCCACACGTGCAGGACGCCTGATTCAGAGCTTCGTTGTTGACAACGTGTCCAACTGGTTCGTTCGCCTCAGCCGTAAACGCTTCTGGGGATCGGCCATGAGTATAGACAAGCTGAGTGCCTATCAGACCCTGTGGACCTGTCTGGAGACGGTGGCTCGGCTGATGGCACCCATCGCACCCTACTATGCCGATCAGCTGTATCGTGACCTTCATGCCCCATGCCCGAAGCGTTCGGCTTGCACGGAAAGCGAAGGCGCGCCCAGTCTCTCAGTGCATCTGGCTGCCTTCCCCGTGGCAGACGATGCCAAGATCGACAAGGAACAGGAAGCCCGTATGGAACTGGCGCAACAGGTCACCTCGATGGTCCTGTCATTGCGAAAGAAAGAGCAACTCATCGTTCGTCAGCCGTTGGCCAAAATTGCCATTCCTGCCACCGATGCCCTGTTGCAGCAGCGCCTGGAGTCGGTGCAGCAGCTCATCCTGGACGAAGTGAATGTAAAGGCTCTGGAGTTTGTTGAAGGCTCTGGCATCCTGGTGAAGAAGGTCAAGTGCAACTTCCGCACCATGGGCAAGAAGTTTGGCAAACTGATGAAGGAAGTCAACGCGGCTGTCACAGCACTGTCGCAGGAGCAGATAGCCAAATTGGAGCAGGGCTCGCTGGAAGTGTGGCTGCCCAGTGGCGAACGTGTGACCATCGACCTGGAAGATGTTGAAATCTATTCCGAGGACATCCCAGGCTGGACTGTGGCCAATGAGGGAGCGCTGACTGTTGCTTTGGATATCAACGTAACGGATGCCCTCCGTAACGAAGGTGTGGCCCGCGAGTTGGTTAAGCGCATTCAAAACCTGCGCAAGGAGAGTGGCTTCGAGATTACGGACCGCATAGCCATCACCTTGGCTCATGCCGATGCCACGGACAAGGCTGTGGCCGAGTTCTCCGACTACATCTGTTCGCAGGTGTTGGCCGATAGCATCTCGTTGGCCGATGAAGTGACTGGCGGCGCCATCCTTGACTTCGAAGACTTCCAAGTTCAAGTCTGCCTGGTACGCAAATAGCAGCATCCTATAGAAACAATCTTTAACGTCAAATACCTATGAAAAAAGAAAAAACACGTTACACGGACAAGGAATTGGCTGAGTTCAAAAAACTGATCCTGGAAAAGCTGGCCGTGGCTGAGAGTGATTACCAGCAGACTATGGACACGATCATGAACAAGGACAACAACGAGGCTGACGACACAGCCCCGACCTATCATGCGCTGGAAGAAGGCAGCGAGGTGCAGTCCAAGGAACAACTCATGTCGATGGCCATGCGGCAGCAAAAGTTCATCACTGGGCTGAAGGCTGCACTGACCCGCATCGAGAACAAGACCTATGGCATCTGTCGCGAGACGGGAAAACTCATCCCGAAAGAGCGCCTACGTGCCGTGCCCCACGCCACACTCAGCATAGAGGTGAAAAACGACAAGCGGCGCACGCACTGACCCGTTCGGCGGCCTGATGAGCAGTAAGCCCATAGTGCCACTAACACACACAACAGAAACAATGAGTAGCCCAACCCTGAGTAAGATGAAATGGCAGATGGCCGCTGTTGCGGCCATCTTCCTCTGTGCCATAGGTATAGACCAGTGGATTAAAGTGTGGGTCAAGACCCACATGTATCTGCATGAGCACATACGTATAACGGACTGGTTTTATATCTTCTTCACCGAAAACAACGGCATGGCCTTTGGCATGGAATTTTTCGATAAGATATTCCTAACCTTTGGGCGTTTGGTGCTTGTGGGTTTTGTGGTGTGGTACATCGGGCGTTGCATCCGCCGTGGCGTGCAGTGGGGCTATCTCGTCTGCCTGTCGCTAATCATGGCAGGTGCCTTCGGTAACATTATCGACTGTGTGTTCTATGGCTTGCTGTTCAATAACCCTGTGCCCCCGCAGGTGGCCCATGTGGTTCCCTTCGGTACGGGTTATGCCACTTGGTTTTACGGTCGTGTGGTGGATATGTTCTACTTCCCCTTGGTGGAGTGGGACTGGCCACAATGGATGCCTTGGTGCGGCGGACGACACTTCATCTTCTTCAGTCCCATATTCAACTTTGCTGACTCCTGTATTTCGTGCGGGGTGATTGCTCTTGTGCTGTTCTATCGTAAGATGCTGATGGAGGAGCAGGGTGCACCAACTGCGAATACGGAACAGAACGTACAGTCATGAAGATCGGGCCTACATATCAGCAAACAAGTGCTTCTTTAGTACCTTCGGGTATCGTACGTGGAGGGCTTTGGCTGGCAACTGCTTTATTGCTCTTGCTCCTTGCCTCGTGCAAACCATCGTTGCCTAAGGGGGTGCTTTCCGAGTCCAAAATGACAGATGTGCTCTACGACTACCATTTGGCTCAGTCGATGCCAGCACAGTATGTGAAGGAGGGCGGCAAGGAGGAGCGCCAAAGCGGTTATGTCTATATGCAGGCTGTGTTCAAGAAGCACGGCATTACCGAAGCTGAGTTCGATTCGTCAATGGTGTTCTACTGTGGGGACCTGAAGCGTCTTCATGCCATCTTCGACCGTGTGTCGCGCCGCTTGGAACGCGATGCCGACGTGTTGGGCGTGAGTGCCGGTCCGCGCGATGTATATGCAGGTCTGAAAGCCTTTGGCGACACCGCCAACGTCTGGTCTGGTCGTCCGCTCTTCGCCATTAAGTCCAACAACCGTGATAACCTCCAGTCGTGGGATGTCCTGTGCGATAGCAGCTGGTTGGCAGCCGATGATGTGCTGTGGCGCTTCAACACTCTATTCCTGAGCAAGGATGGCATGTTCGACCTTTATGCCGAACTCATTGTAACGTATCGCAATGACTCTATCCGTTCCTACACAAGCCATATTAACCGCAACGGACAGAGTGAGCTGCGCATCCAGACAGATTCTGCCTGGGTGCCACGGTCCATACATGGCAATCTCTTTATGCCTTTGGAACAAACACGGCAGATGCAACAGCCAACCATGCGCCTGTGCATCGTTTCTGATCCGCTGCTGATTCGTTTCCATGACCCCAATGCCCGGAGCATCGTAGCAAAAGCCGATACGACGGCCGTGGCTGATAGCACCGAGGTGGCCGACAGCCTGTCGGCAGATAGCGTGCAGGCACCGACCGAGCGCCTCACACCAGAACAGCGCCGCAACAGCCAGCAGTCTGATCACCGTATCAATGTGGTGAAGAAGAAAGCATACAAGCGTCCGGTGTCGGGCGGACGGCGCAGGCGGGTGCCGCGGCGTTAAAGCCAGGGCCGGGTGCAAGTACCTTATTATAAATATAAAGTTTATGCTTCAAGCCTATCACCGCCTTATCTTGCCCGACGGCACAGAACACAGCATGGTAGCAGTAGAACTGGATGCCGACGGTCGTCTTGTCAGTTTCCATACCCTGCAGGGCGAAGAACCTTTTGTTGAGTGGAAGGGAGGGGTGCTCAGGCTCACCGATGAGGCGCTAACTTGAATGGGTTTGGCACAACTTAACCCTTATGGAGCCTGCAATAATGCAGTTTTTCATAAATAATTGACGAAACGCTTGGCGCTTTCGGTAAAATGGCTTACTTTTGCACGGAAAACGATAACCTAACGTAGAAAAGCTATAATAATCATACAATGAAAGAGACTATCCTTGTGACCGGTGGTACCGGTTTCATTGGCTCGCACACCACCGTCGAGCTTCAGAATGCAGGCTACGAAGTAGTCATTGTCGATAACCTCTCCAATTCTAACGAGAATGTATTGGATGGTATTGAGAAAATCACGGGTGTGCGTCCAGCTTTTGAGAAGGTAGATCTTCGTGATTTTGATGCAACCGAGGCTGTATTCCAGAAATATCCGAAGATTAAGGGTATTATCCATTTTGCAGCATCCAAGGCTGTAGGCGAGAGTGTTGAGAAGCCGTTGATGTACTATCGCAACAACATCATTTCGCTGGTTAACTTGTTGGAACTGATGCCCAAGTACGATGTGAAGGGTATTATATTCTCTTCATCTTGCACCGTCTATGGTCAGCCCACCGAGGAAAACCTGCCCGTAACGGAAGAGGCCCCCATTCAGAAGGCGCTCTCCCCCTATGGCAACACCAAGCAAATAAACGAGGAAATCATCTACGATTATATACACTCCGGCGCACCCATCAAGTCCATTGTGTTGCGCTACTTCAACCCCATCGGTGCCCATCCCTCTGCACTGATTGGCGAATTGCCCATCGGCGTGCCCATGAACCTGATTCCCTTCGTTACCCAGACCGCTATCGGTGTGCGCAAGCAGCTGAAGATCTTTGGTAACGACTACAACACCCCCGACGGCACTTGCATCCGCGACTACATCTATGTGGTTGACCTTGCCAAGGCACATGTGGCAGCTATGGCTCGCGTGCTGAATCCCGAAGTCGAGTCCGATGCTATTGAATATTTCAATATCGGAACTGGCCACGGCGTATCGACCCTTGAGGTGGTCGAAGGCTTTGAGAAAGCTACCGGCGTGAAAGTGAATTGGGAATATGCACCGCGTCGCGAGGGCGATATCGAGAAGGTGTGGGGCAATGTGGACAAAGCCAACAAGGTGTTGGGCTGGAAGGCTGACACACCGCTGGAGGATGTCCTGGCCAGCGCCTGGAAATGGCAATGTGCGCTGCGCGAGCGTGGCATTATGTAAGTAAGATAGAAACATTACAATATACGGACTAATTGTGGTTCTTCCCACAACGCACCCGGAAATGCTTGACAGGAGTGTCTTGCAGAAAACGGTACGCCTTGAGTATAGTTCAAGCAGCACCTGTCGGATGAAGAGCATGGCTCTGGGTAGCATTTTGTCGTGTTTTATTTTGTGTTTGTGTTGTGGCTGTTCTTCAACGTGAGTTGAGGAACAGCTTTTTCCTATCCACATGCACACATCCTTTGCCCCCTAATGGTGACTCACTTAACCTCACAAACCAGACATCCAATGAAGCAGGAAGAGATACTGGACAACTTGAATATCGACGCGCTCAATGCCATACAGTTAGAGAGCGTGGCTGCTTGGCGTAAGGCCAAGCGTATCGTTTTGCTGGCGCCGACAGGCTCCGGAAAGACCTTGGCCTACCTCTTACCACTGGTAGCCGAACTCACGGACAACCCTCAGTGGCGCGCTTTGGTCTTAGTGCCCTCGCGCGAGTTGGCACAGCAGACGGCCGACGTGGTCAAGCAGATGCGTTGTGGCATACGTGCCGTGGCTTGCTATGGCGGCCGCGCAGCCATGGATGAGCACCGATTGCTTCGTGAAGTCAATCCGCAGCTTATTGTGGCCACACCTGGACGGGCAGGCGACCATCTGCGAAAGGGCAATATTGAAGGGGCTGCGGTGTCGGTGTTGGTCATAGACGAGTTTGACAAATGCCTGGAGCTGGGCTTCCGCGAGGAGATGGCAAATATCGTATCCATGTTGCCGAATGTGAATCGGCGTTTCCTGCTTTCTGCCACCGACCGTGAGGAGATTCCTGCTTTCGTCGGTGCTGGGAGCACCGGGCGCAACCAGTGGCGGGAAGGTGATGCTCACGAGGATTTTGTACGACTTGACTTCACCGATTCTGCCGACGATGAGCGCCTGCACATGCATGCCATCCTCTCTCCGCAGAAAGATAAGCTGCAGACGTTGCTTGAGTTGGTGTGCCAGTTGGGCAACAGCCAAAGTATAGTTTTTGTGAACTACCGCGAGAGTGTGGTGCGTGTGGCTGATTTCCTTCGTAAGAGTGGGGTAGAGGTGAGTGCCTTTCATGGAGGGATGGAACAGCGCGACCGCGAACGTGCCCTTTACCGCTTTGCCAACGGGTCGGCCAATGTGCTGGTTAGCACCGACCTGGCATCGCGCGGGTTGGATATCGACGGGGTGCAGCATATCATCCACTATCATCTGCCGCTGGACGATGAGGCATTTACGCACCGCAACGGGCGTACTGCCCGCTGGGATCGTGAAGGCGATGTGTGGGTCATTGTAGGGCCTGAAGAGAAAGTAACATTCAAGGCTGCCGAACTGGAACATACCGGCCAGTTGCAACCGCCTGTGCCTCGGTGGGTCACGCTTTATATAGGCAAGGGCAAGAAAGACAAGATCAGTAAGACGGATGTGGTAGGCTTTCTCTCTAAGATAGGTGGACTACAACGCGATGAACTGGGACGCGTGGATGTGGGCGATCATTTCGCCTACGCAGCCGTGGCTCGGACAAAGGCTGACGCGGTGATGCGCAGTGTGCGCGGACAGAAGATCAAGGGCCTCCGTACGATTATCGAACGTGCTTATTAGCCGGTATGGCCACTTTGCGTCCGTCCTTCACGTAGATGCCATGGTGCGGCGTGCTGCCTGATAACCGCCGTCCACTCAGGTCGTAGGTACCTTGGACGGGTGTGTTGGTCTGGGTGGAGGCATGTGGCTGATTGATACCAGTGGGCTCATAGGAGTTGGCCATGAGGATCAGCTGGCCCAGCACGCAGTCGGCTCCCTTGGCATCGGCTGTGTAGAGCGAGATGAGATAGTCGCCCGTTTCAGCAATGTCAAAATCAAAGGAAGCCTGCCGAATGCCGGTGTGGCTTTTGGTGGTACTGCCTTCCAGGTTTGTGGTCGGGGTGACGGAAGTGCTTGCCACCTGCTGCCCCGTGCGTTTCTCTATGCACAGTTCTATGGGTTGGGCTTCAGTCACATCCCAGTTGCACAACTTGTATTTGAGGGTGTAGTTCCCTGCTTGCAGCGTGAGGGTTGAGTTGCCTGTGGCGAGTCCATAGCGTATGCAGCCTTCGTGCCGTTTGCCTGTGCCGTTGTAAAAGTAAAGGCCACGTTCAAAGGCACGAGTCGCCCCCGTGAATTGCAACACACGTGCGCCGTCGCTATAGCTGAGTTCGCCTCCGGTGCGTCGTGTCGAACCGTCATACGTGATCCAGCCTTCAGGCACGGTTCCGGTGGTGAACTGTTGTGAGAAGATGTATTGGCGTGGCACAGCCGTCAGCGTCACAAAGCAATCGTCACTGCTTGTTTCCCCGTCATTGTCCGTGGCTATCACGCGCAAGTGGTGCTTGCCCTCTGTTGGATTTTTGAGCGTTGCTATGAAGGGTGTACGGGTCTTGCTGGCAATCAGCGTGCTGCCGTCGTAGAAATCCACCTGGACGATGCGTCCGTTTGGGTCCTTGGCGGTGGCACGCAGGGTGATGTCGGCAAACTCAGCTTCGCCTTTGGGGGCGAAACTGAGTTGAGTGGTACCGTTGGCAGGGGCCGTAAGGCGTGCGATGGGGGTGGTGCTGTTCAGCGAGAAGCGCTTGCAGAAGTTCCAGATCAGGTGACGGTTCAGATCCATGGGCCAGTGCCCGCCGTTGTTATAGGAGTACAAAGCCACCTCACCGCCGTCGGGGCCACCGGTCCAACGCTCGTAGTCACCGTCGAACCAGCTGGTGCTCACGGGCTTGTAGTTCGATATCTTGGTGTATTTGGTGTGCTTGTCGTGCTTGGCATAGTTCTCGATGTAGGCATGGATTCCATATTGTTCATAGCCGAACACGTCATCGCCATAGGCAATCACTTCCAGCAGGTTGACGGGTTTCTTGCAGTTGTTCCAAGGCTGCTCGCTGAACTGGATGCCGCTGGTGGGTGCGAAGGCTGCAATCTTGTCCTGCATGTTGGCTATGCAGTGGTGAATGAGCATGGAGCCCATGGAGAAGCCCGACCAATAGACGCGGTTGGTGTCTATGCCATAGCGGGCGGCCATCTCATCGATCGTCTTGATAACGAAGTTCTGGTCCTTCACACCGCCGATGTCCCATGTGTTGCCGTCGCTGCGCAGATAGGCGATGACGAACTTGGCGGTATCGATCATCTCATACATCTTGTCCGAACCATACTGGTATTCGGGGTTTTGGTTCATGCCATGCGTCACGATGAACAGGGGCGAGGCGGCAGGCAGGCTGTTCGGCGTGAAAACAATCATGTTACGTTGTTGGCCATTGACGTTGATGTCCAGGCTTTGTTGCTTGTAGGCATGCATTGGCACCGCCGACAAGGCAACAAGACAGAGGGTTAAGAGTGGGTGTCTCATATTGTTTCTGTTTAGTGGTTGATTGGCTGAATGATTGGGCGTGATGTCATTTCACGAAGACCTTCCGGCCATCGCGGATATTGATCTGGTGCTTGGCTGGTGTCCCTCCGGCCTTGATACCGGCCAGTGTGTAGTAATCAGACTGGTCGGCACCGTGATGGCTCTTTGTCGATACTTCTTCAATATCCGAAGTCCCTCTTTTGAATAGCTCATAGTCTGCACCGGCTTCGGTTTTCAGGTCATATTCATAGACTTTCTTCGTAGCGAGTCTAGGCTTGGCGGCAAGCGATGGCGAGATGATAGGCTCTTTGATCCGTGCCGGTTCGAGGAACGGGTTGGGGCAACTGCCCTCGGCTGGTTGCAGCCCGGCCCCCTCCAGTTGTGTGTACGAACGGACACGGACGGTGCCGCCCAGGGTGGAGTGGATGCGCACGTGGCGCAGTTGGGAGGCGTTCCATTCCATATCCACTGTGAATCCGCCGCGAGCCCGCAGGCCCGTAACGCTCCCTTTCATCCATTTGGCGGGTAGCGCTGGTAGCAGGTGCACGGCTCCGTCGTGGCTCTGCAGTAGCATCTCAGCGATACCGGCAGTGGCACCGAAGTTGCCGTCAATTTGGAATGGCGGGTGGGCATCGAACAGGTTGGGGAAGGTGCGTCCGTTCGGGTATTGGCCTGCGGCTTCCTCAGAGGGGAGCAGCTTCAGCATGTTGGTGAGGATGGTCAGTGCGTGGTTGCCATCCAGCATCCGGGCCCAGAAGCATATTTTCCAGCCCAGGCTCCAGCCGGTGGCTTCATCACCGCGTTGTTGCAGTGTCTTGCTGGCGGCGGCAAAGAGCTCGTTGTGGCTGTAGGGACTGATCTGGTTGGATGGATACAGACCATACAAATGCGAGATGTGGCGATGTTGGTTGTGCGGGTCATCGGCATCGTCCAGCCATTCCTGCAACTGCTGGTATTGTCCTATCTGCATCGGGGGTAGCTGTGCTATGGCCTGTTTCAGCCGTTGGCAGTAGGTCTCGTCCTCGCCAAGTATACGGGCGGCACGGAGCGTGTTGCTCAGGGCGTCGAAAGCAATCTGGTTGTCCATGGTGCAGCCGGCCGTGATGGTTGTCGATTTGCCACGCGGCCCTTGTTCGGGGCTGACCGATGGCACCACCACCAGCCAGTTGTTGTGGCCGGGGTGCGGGCGCATGTAGTCCAGGTAGAAATCGGCCGTCCCCTTGATCACGGGGTACCACTGCCGTAGCCATGCCGTGTCACCGTTGTACAGATAGTGCTGCCACAGGTGGGTGGCCAGCCATGCGCCGCCATTGGGATACATCCCCCAAAAAGCACCGTCCACCGGTCCGGCCACACGCCACAGGTCGGTGTTGTGGTGTGCCATCCAGCCGTTGCTCTGATACATCTGGCGTGCGGTGATGGCCCCCGTTTGGCTCAGGTCCCTAATCATGCCGAAGAATGGTTCCGTGGTTTCCGTCAAGCCGCACACCTCAGCAGGCCAGTAGTTCATCTCGGCATTGATATTGATGGTGTATTTCGAGTCCCAGGGTGCATCGCGCTTGTCGTTCCACAGACCTTGCAGGTTGGCAGGCTGTCCGCCTGGCTGCGAGCTGCTGATGAGCAGGTACCGTCCGTAGTTGAAGAGCAGTGCCACCATGCCCCAGTCGGTGCTGCCGGCAAAGGCATCCAGGCGCCGGTCGGTGGGCAATTGCTTGTTGTCCGACGAGGGTAGGCTCAGGTGCACACGTGCGTACTGCTTCTGATAGGCGTCTGTATGCCTTTGGCGCAGCGTGGCATAGTCCTTTTTCTGAATGTCTTTCATGTAGGTGGCATTGCGTGTGGTGGGACTGGCGCTCACATCGTGGTAGTTCACGTAGTTCGTTGCGGCAGAGATGACGATGGTGGCTTTGGTGTAGTTCTTCAGCACCACCAGCCCGCCTGCCGAGTAGGCCACCTTGCCATCGGTGTCCAGCACTTTGTAAAGACATTCGGCCGTCAGTTTGCTGTCGATGCCTTCGTGTCCCACGCCTTCGATGCGTGCCACAATGCCGCCCTGTGCCTTGGCGTAGGTGGTCTGGAAGGTGCAGTTGTGCCGGATGTTGCAGCTGCTGGCCCGATCGGCTTCAAGCTGCATCACTATCACCTGGTCGGGTATCGATGCAAACGTGGTGCGCTTGTAGTGGATGCCCTCATGCTCGAACGTCACCGTGGAGAGGGCCGTCTGCAAGTCCAGTTCGCGGCGGTAGTTGGTCACTTGGGCGGGGTCGATGCCTTCGTGCGTCAGCATCAGACTGCCCAGCGAGAGGTATTTCTGTCCGTGCGGCCCCTTGATGAACTCTCGGTTGATGATGTCGGTGGCTTCCGACTCGTGCCCGCTGAAGATGAGCTGGCGCACCTGCTCCAGATAGTTGGCCGATGTGGTGCTATTGTTGTTGTGTGGGCCGCCGGACCAGAACGAGTCTTCGTTCAGTTGTATCTGCTCCGTCTGTGTGCCTCCGAACACCATTCCTCCCAGGCGTCCGTTGCCAATGGGCAGCGCCTCCAGCCAGATGCCGGCAGGCTTGTCGTACCACAGCCGTTCGGTGTTGTCGTCCTGTGCGCGGACCGCACTTGTCAGTGCAGCCACAAAAAGTGCGAGTAGTGCTAATTTTTTCATTGTTCAGTTGGTTTCAGGTGTGTTTCATGTGTGCAAAGATAACGGCATCGTCGTTCGGCGGTGTCGTGCTGTGTTGCACAAGCGTCCGTCCCTGTCTCATTTTGCCTCTGGCATGAGGCTTTGTGTGCTTCTTTTCTGCCGCGTATGGTTCTTGCGTCGGGGTGTGCATGGGGTGGGGATGCGCCTTCTTTTTGTATCTTTTGTTACAGTTTTGTTGCAAATATATCATAAATGTTCAGGTTCGGCTTCTTATTTTGGCCTGTTTTTTTGTGCAAGTCAGAAAAAGGGGGTACCTTTGCGCGGTGAGCACAAACAAGCAATCCGTTTAATCCCATAATAACACATTATGAAGAAGTACAATTTCAATGCCGGCCCCAGCAAACTCCCCCGCGAGGTGATGGAGGCTACGGCTGCCGCATGCCTTGATTTCGAGGGCAGCGGTCTTTCTCTGATGGAGATGAGCCATCGTGCCAAGAACTTCCAACCCGTTGTCGATGAGGCGGTGGCCCTGTTCAAGGAGCTGCTTGATATCCCCGAAGGTTACAGCGTGCTCTTCCTGGGTGGAGGTGCCAGTCTGCAGTTCTGCATGGTGCCCTTCAACCTCCTGGAGCACAAGGCTGCCTACCTCAACACCGGTGTGTGGGCCACCAAGGCCCAGAAGGAGGCAAAGCTCTTCGGCGAGGTGGTCGAGGTGGCTTCCAGCAAGGACCGGAACTTCACCTATATCCCCAAGGACTTCGTCATCCCCACGGATGCTGACTATTTCCACATCACCACGAACAATACCATCTACGGCACCGAGATCCTGAAGGACTACGATAGCCCCATTCCCATGGTGGCCGATATGAGTTCCGACATCTTCTCCCGTCCCATTGATGTGAGCAAGTACGGCCTCATCTACGGCGGTGCCCAGAAGAACCTCTCCATGGCCGGTGTCACCTTTGTCATCGTCAAGGAGGACCTGTTGGGCAAGGTGAGCCGCCCCATTCCCACCATGCTCGACTATCGCACGCACGTCAGCAAGGGCAGTATGTTCAACACCCCGCCCACCGTGCCCATCTATTGCGCTTTGCAGAACCTTAAGTGGATCAAGAAGCAGGGTGGCGTCAAGGAGATGGAACGCCGTGCCATCGAGCGCGCTGAAATTGTCTATGGCGAGATCGACCGCAACAAGCTCTTCGTGGGCACTGCCCAGGAGGACAGCCGTTCGCGCATGAACATTACCTTCGTGCTCAAACCCGAGTACCAGGAGCTGCAGGACGAGTTTATGGCCTTCGCCACAGAGCGTGGCATGGTTGGCGTGAAGGGACACCGCGACGTAGGCGGCTTCCGTGCCAGCTGCTACAATGCCATGGACCTCGAGGGCGTCAATGCACTCGTGGCCTGTATGAAGGAGTTTGAAGCACAACACTAACCATAGGTTCATCTGTTATGAGAACAAAGATCATCTCATGTGGCTCAATCATTGAAGCTCAGGCTTTGAACAACAGACTGGCAGAAGTCGGCATTGTGAGCGTCATCAACGATGGTCCGGGCGATTGGGTGATACACCGTGTGCCTAACATGAATGTGAATGTGATGGTTCGCGAGGAAGACTATGACCAGGCTAAAGCCATATACGAGAACATGTCCCAAACAGATTAATCATAAAGGAATAAGAAAATGAAAGCACTTATAGCAACAGAGAAGCCTTTCTCGCCCGTGGCCGTGAAGGGCATCAAGGAGGTGTTCGATGCCGCTGGCTACGAAACCGTCCTTTTGGAGAAATATACCGAGAAGGCACAGCTCCTGGACGCTGTCAAGGACGTGGATGCCATGATTATCCGTTCGGACAAGGTCGATGCCGAGGTATTGGATGCTGCCAAGCAGCTGAAGATTGTGGTGCGTGCCGGTGCCGGTTATGACAACATCGACCTTGAGGCGGCTACGGCTCACAAGGTGGTGGCCATGAACACGCCCGGACAGAATGCCAACAGCGTGGCCGAACTGGTGTTCGGCCTGCTGGTCTATGCCAAGCGTAACTTCTTCAACGGCACCAGTGGCACCGAGCTCAAGGACAAGCGCCTGGGCATTCTGGCCTTTGGCAACGTGGGGCGCAACGTGGCACGTATCGCCAAGGGCTTCGACATGCAGGTGTTGGCCTACGATGCCTACTGCCCTGCCGATGTCATCGAAGCTGCCGGTGTCAAGGCTGTGGCTTCGCAGGACGAGCTCTTCGAGCAGAGCGACATCGTCAGCCTCCACATACCTGCTACCGCCGAGACCAAGCAGAGCATCAACAAAGCCCTCGTGTCAAAGCTGCCCAAGGGGGGCATCCTGGTCAACACCGCCCGCAAGGAAGTGATCAACGAGCCCGAACTGCTGGCGCTCATGGCCGAGCGCGAGGACCTGAAGTATGTTACCGACATCAAGCCTGATGCCGATGCCGACTTCGCCAAGTTTGAAGGCCGCTACTTCGCCACACCCAAGAAGATGGGGGCACAGACGGCCGAGGCCAACGTCAATGCCGGTATCGCTGCCGCCCACCAGATTGTAGGCTTCCTCAAGGATGGCATTACGAAGTTCAAGGTGAACTAAGGAAACGGATTTAATTATTTAATGATTTTTGATTTAAGGATTGGTTACCGATGACTGAGAGAGAACTGAAGGATCGGATGAGGAGTTTTGCCATTCGTATCATAAAAATGGTGGAGTCTATGCCTCGTTCGGTTGCTTCTGATGCCATTGCAAGGCAGATCGTTCGTTCTGGCACATCTCCCGTAGCCAACTATCGGGCCGCATGTCTGGGTAAGTCAAAAAAAGATTTCCTCAATAAGCTGAAAATGGTTGAAGAGGAATTGGATGAGACTGGGTTGTGGCTTGATATTATTATGGAAACGGGCATGCTCCCGCGCTATCGTGTCTTACCGCTCTACAATGAGAGTCAGGAACTTCTGAAGATAATTGTCAGTTCTATCCTGACCGTCCAAGCATCCCTTCAGTAGCAGGTCGGTATCCAATCCTTAAATATAAAATCTTTAAATCCTCAAATAATCAAGATGGCTACAATAAAACCTTTCCGCGGCTTGCGTCCACCAAAGGAATTGGTCGAGCAAGTTGAATCGCGTCCGTACGATGTGCTCGACAGCGATGAGGCACGGGCCGAGGCAGGCGACAACGAGAAGAGCCTGTACCATATCATCAAGCCCGAAATCAACTTCCCCGAAGGCACCAGCGAGTACGATCCGCGTGTCTATGACGAGGCTGCACGCCAGTTCCAGAAGTTCCAGGACAACGGCTGGCTGGTGCAGGACCGTGACGAGCACTACTACATCTATGCCCAGACCATCGGCGAATCCTCCCTCGGGGGGCTCCAGGGGGCAGCGGGAAAAACGCAGTACGGCCTCGTCATCGGCGCCTATGTGGATGACTATATGAACGGTGTCATCAAGAAACACGAGCTGACACGCCGCGACAAGGAAGAGGACCGCATGAAGCACGTGCGCGTGAACAACGCCAATATCGAGCCAGTGTTCTTTGCCTATCCCGACAATGCTGTGCTCGATGCCCTCATCATGCGCTATGCCGCCACCCAGCCCGAGTACGACTTCGTTGCCCCCATCGATGGCTTCCGCCATCGGTTCTGGGTGATCAGCGACGAAGCCGACATACGCACCATTACCGAAGAGTTCGGCAAGATGCCCTCGCTCTACATCGCCGACGGCCATCACCGATCGGCTGCCGCTGCGCTTGTGGGGGCCGAGAAGGCCCGCCTCAACCCCAACCACCGCGGCGACGAGGAGTACAACTATTTCATGGCCGTGGCCTTCCAGGCATCGCAGCTCACCATCCTCGACTACAACCGTGTGCTGAAGGACCTGAACGGCCTCAGCTCCGAGCAGTTCCTGGATGCCCTGCGCAAGTGCTTCACCGTTCAGGACAAGGGCACCGACATCTACAGGCCCCAGCACCTGCACGAGTTCTCGCTCTATCTCGATGGCCACTGGTTTGCACTCACCGCCAAGCCCGGCACCTATGACGATGCCGACCCCATCGGCGTGCTCGACGTGGACATCTCCTCCCGCCTCATCCTGGAGGACATCCTCCAACTGGGCGACCTGCGCAGCAGCAAGCGTATCGATTTCGTGGGCGGTCTGCGCGGATTGGCCGAGCTGAAGCGGCGCGTGGACAGTGGCGAGATGCGTGCCGCCCTGGCCCTCTATCCCGTGTCGATGCAGCAGATCATGGACATCGCCGACAGCGGCAAGATCATGCCGCCCAAGGCCACCTGGTTTGAACCTAAGCTGCGAAGCGGACTGGTTGTGCATAAGCTGAGCTGAGCAGAAGCGCCACCAATGGAACATCTATCCCCGGCCCCTCTCGAAAGGGAGGGGTGGGGCAGACGCCATCGTGGGCTTCATAAATCAAAGCACTCATCAGAAAACAGCCACTTATTCACTCAATCTCCATTACTTCCCGCCCCCATGCTCCATGCCTTCCATTCCTTGACACTACGGCGTAGCCCGCTCCCCTCCCTTGCGGAAGGGGTGGAGGGCGGTTCTCTCTCCGATTCTTTCCTCACCATAGCAGCCCCCTCAGAGGGCACCTATACGGAGAAGCGCAGCAAGTTTTTGGCTTTCGCCTTTCCTGTTTCCACCGTGGATGAAGTGAAGGAACTTGTCGAGGCCTATCAGAAGAAATACTATGATGCGCGCCACGTGTGCTATGCTTATATGTTAGGGCACGAACGGCTCACCTTCCGAGCCAACGACAACGGCGAGCCCAGTGGTACGGCGGGCAAGCCTATCCTTGGGCAGATCAACAGCAACCAACTCACCGACATCCTCATCCTCGTGGTGCGTTATTTCGGCGGCATCAAGCTGGGCACCAGCGGACTTATCCAGGCATATAAAGCGGCGGCTGCCGAGGCTATAACTGCTGCCACCATTGTGGAGCGCACCGTTGATGAGCAGCTCACCGTCACATTCGAATATCCGTTGATGAACCAGGTGATGCGCGTTGTCAAGGAGGAGGCGCCCACCATTCTCAGCCAGCAGTTCGACAACGACTGCGCCCTCACCCTCGCCATCCGTGCCTCCTTGATGCCCCGTTTGCGCGAGCGCCTTGCCAAGATTGATGGTTGTGTCCTCTCCGATCCCTGACTTTCCCAAAAAGAAATATCACTAATTTAGCTTTCGGAAGTTGTAAACAGCCGATGCCGAGGCATTAGACAATGGTTCTTCGACACTTCGAAGAACCAATATAAGATGCTTACGGCATTACTTCCGAAACTTCGACATTGTGCAATGTCTTATGATAACAATCACCAATATAAGATACCTCGGCATCACTTCTGAAACTTTAGTAAATTATTGAGCCCACTTTAAAAAGTAGCGTTTAGGTTAAACATTTGCTCTGAAGTAGATAATCTGAGTTTCAATACTGACCAGACAGATTTTTCTACGACGAGCATCAAATATTCGCAAAAGACCTTCATCGGGTCTGAAACAG
>JAFXQT010000102.1 GCA_017526905.1 Bacteroidaceae bacterium
AAGACCTACGATGCCACGATGGTTGACAAGTTCAACAAGCTCATCGCACCCCGTGGCTTTGGTTGGACCCTGCTGGACATCCTGCCCAAGGTGCTCGTGGCTGGCGAGAACGCAGGCTTCCTTACTCCCGAAGGTGCAATCAAGCTCGACGTGAGCGGACACCTCAAGCCTGGCATCCCTGTCTGCCCGCCCGAAGGCGATGCAGGCACGGGTATGGCAGCCACCAACGCCGTACGTCAACGCACAGGCAACGTCAGCGCCGGTACCTCCAGCTTCTCCATGATCGTGCTGGAGAAGCCGCTCAGCAAGCCCTACGAGGTGCTCGACATGGTCACCACCCCCGACGGTTCGCTCGTGGCCATGGTGCACTGCAACAACTGCACCAGCGAGATCAATGCTTGGGTGAAGATGTTCAAGGAGTATCAGGAGGCCATCGGCGTGAAGCAAAGCACCTTCGACCTCTACTCCACCCTGTTCAATATCGGCGCACAAGGCGACCCCGACTGCGGCGGCCTCATGGCCTACAACTACGTATCCGGCGAGCCTGTAACGGGTCTGATGGATGGTCGTCCCCTGTTTGTGCGCAGCGCCAATGACAAGTTCAACCTTGCCAACTTCGTTCGCGCCCAGCTCTATGGTGCTATCGGTGTGCTGAAGATTGGTAACGATATCCTCTTCAACGAGGAGCATGTCAAGGTGGACCGCATCATGGGCCACGGCGGCTACTTCACCACGCCCAAGGTGGGACAGCAAATGCTGGCCGCCGCCCTCAATTCGCCCATCTCCGTCATGGAGACCGCTGGCGAAGGTGGTGCCTGGGGCATTGCGCTGCTTGCTGGCTACATGGTGAACAACCCGCAGAAGCTGGCTCTGCCCGACTATCTCGACCAGGTTGTCTTTGCAGGCAACACCGGCGTTGAGGTGGCTCCGAAGGCCGAGGACGTGGAAGGCTTCAATCGCTACATCGAGAACTACAAGCAGAGCCTGCCCATTGAACAGGCAGCCGTGCAGTATAAGAAGTAAGACATAAGCCACCACACTAAATAACGTGTTTGGTAACAGAGGTCCATTTAGGACACAACTGTTTACCAAACACGTTTTTCGTTTCGATCCTCAGCGGCTACAACTACCATCCCATTCGCCATCATCATCGATTGTCTATTTGCTGTGCTGCCACCACCTCTTGACATGATTCAGCAGCAAGCGGACTCGGCGATACGCATCAATCAGATTCAGCCTCCCACTTTGGCGATGATGCCATGGTCGAGGAACTGAGAGATACAACGCTCTAAGGTCTGTTCCGACGGAACGCTCATGGCTATGCCTTCGGGGTTGTAGGTGCTGCCGCGCCGTACATGCTTGTCGCGCCCCATATCATGATACGGAAGCAAGTTCACGCCCATAAATGCCGGCTTGGCACCGTGATTGTTTGTCTCCTGTATGAAGCGCGCTGTGGCTTCGATGTTTGCCTCGTCGGCATTGACGCCCTCGATGAGCGGGATTCGCACCTGGACGGGGACACCGATATTGGCGAGATGTTTATAGTTCTGCAAGATGAGTGCGTTGGACACGCCCGTGAACCGGCGATGTTTATCTGGGTCCATCACCTTCATGTCAACAAGCAGGAGGTCGGCATTTCCCGCCACCATGTCAACAATTTCTGTCTTGGCATAGAGTGTTGTATCCACAGCACATTTGATGCTTCTCTGACGACAAGCACTCAGCAGCGGCATGACATGCTCGTATTGCATCAGTGGCTCGCCTCCGCTCAACGTCACGCCCCCGCCACTATCGGTCATGATGTCGTGCTCTTTCTCTATCTCAACCATCAGTTCCTCCAGGGTCCATTGGCGTCCGCAAGTCTCCAGTGCCATTGTTGGGCAAGCCTCTACCCTCTCGGGCGCAAGGAGGTGTTGGCTCTCGCCGATGTAGTCTGCCTGTCTTGGGTGAATGCCACAACAGTTGCAGCCGATGCACTTCTTTTGCTTGAACAGCACTTCCGGCTGAGTGCGCCATGATTCGGGGTTGTGACACCACACGCAGCGGAGCGGACACCCCTTCAAGAAAATGGTGGTCCGGATTCCCGGACCATCATTTATCGCATATCTCTTTATGTCGAATACAATCATCTCCCCTACACTTCTTCGTTCTCCGTGCGGGCAATAATCTCGTTCTGCAACTGCTCGGTCATGTCGTTGAAATAGTCAGAGTAGCCAGCCACACGCACCAGGAGGTCGCGGTACTGGTCAGGATGCCTCTGCGCGTCGAGCAGCGTTTGCGTGTCAACGATATTGAACTGGATGTGATGGCCGCCGAACTTGAAATAGGTCCGAATCAGTTGTCCGAGCTTACGCTGGTCTTCCTCTCGTTTCAGCAGTGCCGGAACGAAGCGTACGTTCAGCAGGGTTCCACCACTCTTCGTCTGGTCCAGTTTTCCCAAGCTCTTGATGACCGCCGTCGGGCCGTGGCTGTCGCTGCCGTGGGCAGGACTGGTGCCGTCGCTGATGGCGAAATGG
This sequence comes from Bacteroidaceae bacterium, assembly GCA_017526905.1. Lineage (GTDB taxonomy): Bacteria > Bacteroidota > Bacteroidia > Bacteroidales > Bacteroidaceae > Physcousia. Next base: position 2,517 of record JAFXQT010000102.1, read on the forward strand.
GCAAAGCGACCATTGGGCGTGGCGCCGCACACACTGCCGAAGTAGTTATGGCAAGTGGTGCTGAGCATGTTCAGGTGGGTCTGGCCGCCACGGGTATTCGGACGCCCTTCAATGGCATCCACCAAATCGTCATACACACGCACGGCAATATCATCGGCATACTTGTCGTCGTTGCCGAAGAAGGGTGTGTGGTTGCGGATGTATTGGCGCATCACCTCAAGCCCTTCCCAGTTCTTTTCGCATGCCTCAAGGACCTCATCCATAGTGTATCGCTTGTCCTCAAACACATGCTTCTTCAGCGTGGTAAAGCAGTCGGTAATGGTGCCGAGGCCAGTACACTGGATATAGGTGGTGTTGTAGCGCGCACCGCCGCTGTAGTAGTCCTTCCCTTTCTCAATGCAGTCGTCAATGAACAGACTGAGGAAGGTGGCTGGGGCATACAACGAGAACATGCGTTCAATGTAGTTGTTCACGCTGAGTTTCAGGTTCACGAAATACACCATCTGCTTATGCCATGCTGCATACAAATCCTCAAAGCACTGGAACATACGTGGGTCGCCGGTCTCCAGGCCGAGGCGTTTGCCCGTCTGCGGGTCAATGCCGTTATGCAAGGTGATCTCCAGAATCTTGGGCGTGTTCAGGTAGCCTGTAAGCAGGTAAGCCTCTTTGCCAAAGGCACCCACCTCGATACAGCCAGAGCATCCACCCTCGCGTGCATCTTCCAGTGTCTTTCCTGCGCGGGTCATCTCCTTGACATAAGTGTCGGGGTTGAACACCGAAGGGTATCCATGCCCCTGTCGGATCACCTTGATACCTGCAAGCAGGAAATCATCGGGCGTGTTCTCGGCAATGTGTATGCTCAGGCCAGGCTGCAATTCATGCAATTCCTCCTGAATCTCCAGGATCATGAAAGAAACCTCGTTGGCTGCACTGTTTCCGTTGCGGTCCACACCGCCTATGTTGATGTTGGTAAAGTCGTTGTAGGTACCGCTTTCCAGTGCCGTCACGCCAACTTTCGGGGGTGCAGGCTGGTTGTTGAACTTAATCCAGAGGCAGGAGATGAGTTCCTTGGCCTGGTCGCGCGTAAGCGTGCCTTCGTCAATGCCCTTTTGGTAGAAGGGGAACAGGTGCTGGTCCAAATGGCCGGGGTTCATGCTGTCCCAACCGTTCAGTTCCGTCACCGTGCCCAGATGCACAAACCAGTACATCTGAATGGCTTCCCACAGGTCGCGCGGGGCATGGGCCGGCACCCACCGGCACACGTCGGCAATCTTTAGCAGTTCCTTCCTACGCTGCACGTCATTCTCCTGCGCAGCCATCTTCTCGGCCAGTTCCGCATGGCGCTGGGCGAAGAGGATGGCGGCATCGCAACTGATGGCCATGGCCTCCAACTCCTGCTGCTTGTCGGTGGCCTCGGGGTCGTAGATGAAATCCAGACTGTCCAGTTTCTTCTGAATGCGAGCCTTCAGGTCGAGCAGGCCGGTATGGTACATCTTTCCGTCCATAGCGGTGTGCCCGGCAGCACGTTGCTCCATGAACTCGGTGAAGACACCGGCGTGATAGGCTTCTTCCCACTCCTTACTGACGTGGTTGAAGATGCGCTCACGCTGGGTCTTGCCTGCCCAATAGGGAATCACCTCGCGCTCGTAGGTGTCGATGTCCTCCTGCGAGATGGTGTAACGTTGCAGCTCGCGCTCGTTCAGCGTATGTAGGTCCTCAACACTATGACAGGTCAGTTCCGGGAAGGTGGGCACGGCCTTGGGTACTGGTCCGCGTTCGCCCACGATGAGCTCGTCCTTACCTATATAGATAGTCTTCTTCTTACAGATTTCATAGAAGTTCTTGGCACGCAACACAGCTATGGGCATGGTGCCGTAGTTCTTTTTGTAGAACTCCGTCTCTATCAGTGCCCGCTCAATGCTGAGTGTGGTTGGCGTGTCGAAGTTCTCCTGGCGAAGGCGCTTGATGCGCTCGTTCATGCCGCCTTCATTGGCGGGATATTTAATGTTGTAGTTCATCGTTGTTTATATTGGGCATTCGTCATTATTCATTCATTCTTCGCAAGCGAAGCCTTCCTTCTTGAAGTGTCAAGCGCCCCTGGGGCGAGCGCGGGGCAAATCCGTTATTCTTCGCAAATTGGTCATCGCGGGAAAACCGCGATGCACACGGATTGGGCTTCGGTTTGCTTCATTCGTCATTCATCATTCATCATTAGTCATTAGTCATTCATCATTCGTCATTCGTCATTAGTCATTCGTCCTTCCTTTGCCTGATACACTTCCTCTATGGTCATAGGCTTCTTGATATTGCCCAGCAACTTGACCTGCCCGTCGGGCATCACGGCGTAGTTCAGTTCATTGCGCAGTCCCGTGAAGTTGCGCCAGGGCTGCAGTTTGTCATAGCAGATGAAATCGGTGAACTGGTGCTCGGCCTGCCACTTGTCCATCAGCTCCGGAATGAAATAGATGCCTGGCTCTACAGTGAATACGAATCCCGGTTCCAGCGGTCGTGCCAGGCGCAGGCTCTTGAAACCGAATTGCGTGCTTTTCTGCTGGCCATCCAGATAGCCCACATATTGCTCGCCCAGATTCTCCATGTTGTGTACGTCCAAGCCCACCATGTGTCCCAGTCCGCAGGGGAAGAACAGCGCATAGGCACCGATGCGCGCAGCTTCGGCTGGGTCGCCCTTCATCAGACCGATGTCTTTCATGCCTTCGCAAATCTTCGTGGCGGCTGCCATGTGTGCATCGCGGAAGGGAACACCGACGGCCAGCGTATCCACTGCGGCATAGAATGAGGCCAAATGAATCTCATAAATCACCTTCTGCCTATCCGTGAAGCGCTCGCCCACAGGCATAGACGACGAGAGGTCGCCGGCATAGTGCGATTTCGTTTCAGCGCCGGCATCCAGCAGGAAGATGTCGCCTTCACGCAGCTCATGGATGAAGCCGTGGTTGTGCAGCACCTGCCCTTGCACCGTGGCGATGGTGGGGAAAGCCAATGCGTTGCCATGTCGGCAAGCCACTTCCTCCACCGCTGCGGCCACCTGCGATTCGTGAATGCCGGGCCGCACGGTACGGTAGGCAGCCAGGTGCATCTCTGTGCTCAGGTCCACGCTCTGCTCTATAAGGCCTATTTCTTCAATATCTTTGTGGTTGCGCTGCGCAACGATGGCTTTAATGAAAGGTACGCTGGCGCGTGAGGGCTGTGCAGAAGGCTCGATGCCCAACAGTTCCCACAGCCACACGCGGTGGTCGCCGCGATAGGGCGGCAGGAAATGGATGGGCTGATGCTTGGCCTGGGCCTGGTCGATATAAGCTTTGAGGGCGCTCATGGGCCGCGTGTCCGTGATGCCGAATGCGGCGGCGCGTTCGTGTAGCGTGGGCATGGTACCCGTCCACACGATATCATCAATGGTCAGCTCATTACCGAACACCACTACCCTATCCTCGTCCACGTCGATAATAGCGGCCAAGTCGGGGCTGTCCATTCCGATGAAATAAAGGAAAGTCGAGTCCTGACGGAAGCGGTATGTGTTGTCGGCATAGTTCATGCCCACTTCAGCGTTCCCGAGCAGCAGCAGGAGTCCGCTGCCCATGTCTGCTTGCAGCCGTTTGCGGCGGCGCACGTAGCTCTCTGTCTTGATATGCATGGCGTTTTAATATATAAGATGCGGTTACTGGCAGCTATTTCGGTTGCAAATATAGTTTATTATTTCGTGTCAGAAACTTTTTTAAAGTTTTTTTTGGCGCAGTGGTAAAAGCCTGGGACGGACAGTCCAGCAATGGTTGCATCATACCCATTATGGTTGGGGCACATCAGAGCAAGCGTAGGAGCGAGCGCAGGGCCGCTGGCACAGGATGATTGACGTTCAGGCGTTCCACCTCGGCAAGGAATTGGAGCCCCTTCTCGGTGTGTCCGAGGCCGATGTGTCCGAGGGCCATAATAAGATTGCAATGAATAGTGTTTTGCAGCTGTAGGTCATTGTCCCAAATGAGCAGATCGGGCAGCGAAACGGCAAAGTAGTCCATGGTCACTTTGTGGAATAGGTGCTGCTGGCCGTAGTTGATGAGCTTGTAACAGATGCTGTTGGCTTTGCCATCCAGCCATTGGGTATCGGCCCACTTTGCAGCAGTCAATTCACTGTCCGTCTTCGGTCCTTCGCCGTGTTCGCCCTGTTTAGCGGCGAGTGAGGCGAGTTTCCGATAGGCAAGTGCAGCATAGAAGATCTTGTCGGGCTTGGCGTCGTTGTAGTACATGGCTGCAGCAGGCTCTGTAGGTCCTTCGGTGGCTAAGCGGTAGTGGCTACGCGCCTTTTCAAACTGTCCTTGCCGTTCGTAGGCGATGCCGAGGAGGTAGTGGAAGTCGTTCTCTTGGGCACCGTAGAGTTTGCCTTCGCCCAGGTGGTGCGGATATACCAGGCACTCTTTGAGCAGTCGGATGGCCAACTGGATCCTCGCTGCGCCTTCTGCATCGTCTGAGCTCTCGCTGAGCAGGTGCTTGGCTTGCTCCACACGGCAAATCTGGTATTGCGCAGGCACCTTTCCTTCGCCTCCTTCCCATGGATGGAACTGGTGAGCGTCGAGTTTGCGCATGGCTTCTTTGTAGCATCCCACCTGATTGAGCAGGGTGACTTCCTCGAGCACGAGGTCATCGCGGCGCAGGATGAGTTCGGGGTACTGCTGCAGGAAGGCAAGGCGTTCGGCGTGAGGCCGTTGCAGACGTTTGTAGAGTTGGTCAAGTTCCATGAGCACGCGCTCGTCGTTCTCATCAAGATGGAAAGCACGCTCCATGTACTCCACGGCTTCGGCCTGACGCCCCTGCTTGTTGAAGCGGGCGAGAGCGAGGTTGCGCCATACGGTGGGGAACTGCGGGTCGAGACGTGCCGAAAGTTCCCAGTTCTCGATGGCGAGGTCGTACTGCCGCTTGTCGTAGTAGAGGCAGCCCAGGTAGTAAGGCGCACGGGCTCCGTCGGGGTTCAAGGTCTTGGCCATGTTCAGCACCACGACGTCCTCCAGTCGGTTGGGGAAGCAGCAGTAGCTGTCAATCTTCTCAGCCTGTTCGAACAGGTCGTTGGCAGCTACGGCGTCGCCTTGGCCCAGTTGTGCCCACCCCATATAATAATAGGTAAGCGGGTGCTTTGTCTTGCACATGCGCAGTATGTCGATACATTCCTGCCACAGCCCGGCCTGCGCGTAGTCGAGGGCCAGTTCGTGGAAGTTGTGGATATTTTCGTGCATGAGTTCCACGATTCTCTTCAGTGCCTCCTCGTCCTCGGTGAGCAGGTATTTCTCGTAGAGGCAGACGTAGTTGAAGGGGTCGATGACGAGGGATTCGCGAATCCATGCCAACGCCTCCTCCTTGCGCCCCAGCTGACGGAGGATGACGGTTTTCAAGCCGCGTGCCTTGTGGTTATGCGAGTTGCTGATGAGGCAGCGGTTGACTTCGTCGAGGGCATCTTCGAGGCGACACTCTGAAAGGCTGATGCAGGCTGCTTCGAAGAAAGACGCATCGGCCCAGGCCTTGTTCCACGAAGCTTTCCAGAAGAGTTCATAGGCTTCTTGCTTGCGAAGCTGGAATTTCAGCGAGAGGGCGAGGTTGAAGATGGGCTCGCCATCGTAGGGGTTGGGGTTGCGGCGCTGCCAGATCTTCATGGCTCGGCGCAGGTACTCCTCGGCCTTCTGGAAACGTCCGCGGCGCAGGTACCAAAGTCCAATCTGGTTGAGGCAGCGCACGTCGTCGGGGTCGCGGCGCAGGGCCTCCTCATAGTAGTCGAGGGCCGACCACGTTGCGTGGCGGTATTGTTCCAGATGCAAGCCTGTCAGGTAGAGTTGGTCGCACGTCTTGCACTCTACTGGCGGCAGAGCAGCCTCGGCAGAATCAGGGATGGGGCGCACCTCATCGGGCTCGGCATGCCAGGTGAGGAGGGGCACTCCCTTGTACGTCCATTTCTTGTCCCTATCCACCAGCGCAGGCTGCTCGCGGCAGATGTAGAACGTGAGGTCGTTCAGCAGGGCGTCTTTCACGTCCACCACCTCTGTCAGCACCTCCTCGGGCGAGAGCGTCACCACCTTATTATAATAGTCCTCGCCGTGGGCCGTCAGCACCAGCTGCACACGTTGCTTCGACGTGGCCATGACCTTGAAGCGAACGCGGTTCCCCTCAATTTTACCACCTCTTATTTCCTTATTTTCTAAATCTCCTATTCCCTTATTCTCTTCAACTCTTATGTCCTCAATATTGAAAACGAAGTCCTTCGTGGCCTGCTTGACCACGCCCAACTCACGATAAGGCATGAAGTACTGCGTGAACTGCTTCTCCTCGTAGGGCATCAGCCACGTGAAGTCCGGCTGGTTCTCAGTATAGACGCCTGCCATCAGTTCAATGTAGGGGCGGAAACCAGGACGTAGCTTCTCAATGGATAATGGACAATGGATAATGTCTTCTTGCTGTCCGTCGTGCGCAGCCGATTTCCCCTTTCCCTTTTCCCATTCTTCATTTTCGACGCAGTCGGTCAGGTTCCTGTCCCACGCGCGGCCGAAGTCGCCGTTGCCCCAGGTCCATTGCTTCTTGCCTGGCGAGAAGTGGTGACTGGCTACGTGGAGCATGCCGGCCTGGGTGTCGTTCTCATAGCCACCTTCGAAGTCGTATTTCGAGTTGACGGCCATGTAGGAAGTGGGCACCTTGATGTTCCGGTAGTTGGAGATATCCACGCCGGCAGAGTAGTCCATTTTGTAATAAGTGCCTGTGGCTATCGGAAAACTTGAAACTGCCCGCTTGCCATGGTCGAACACTGCGTTCACATCGGGCGGGAACACACTCTGATAGGCATCGTTTACCTCAACGGCAGGATTGGCCCACCAGAGAAACGTCTGGGGCAGAGACGTACGATTAGACAACCGCCCATGTATTTCAAGGTAAGCACACCCGGGGTGCAGCGTAAAACCTACAAGCGCTTTTTGGTGGAACATCCGTTCCATCTCGTTGCACCAAACAGTGGCGCTGCCATCTTCTCCCTCTTCAATGATATGATCAACAGGGAGGAAGGTGGATGGGCGGTGGTGTTGCGGCCAGTTGAACTCAATGCCGCCGCTGATCCAGGGCCCGGTCAGTCCGACGAGGGCGGGCTTTATCACATGATTGTAGTAAACGAAATGACGCTGTCGGATCTTGTCGAAGGCCATTTGCACGCGTCCGCCCAGTTCGGGCAGGATCATCACTTTGATGTATTCGTTCTCTAACCAAACGGCCAGATACTCGCGGTCCACCTTCTCATCGGCAATCTTCTCGATGACAGGATAGGGATAGACCACACCGCTCGAACCCTGATAGACACGCTTCTCCAGAAACATTGGATTCTTCTCGGCTTTGCCCACTTCATAGGTGGGAATAGTAATAAGCTCACGCCAGGCTTTGACCATAGTTCATTAGCGGACCTTGCCCGCAGTTATTAGTTTAGTGTTTAGATATAATTCCATTCGTTGTCAGTCCTCACCCCTCACCAATTCATGTTCCAGTTCTTCAAGGCTCTTACCTTTCGTCTCAGGGCAATTACGATAGAGGAACACAAAGGCGAAGGCGCAGATGGCGGCATAGACCCAGAAGGTGCCACTGCTGCCAAGGGCCGCATTCATCGAGGGGAAGGAGAAGGTAAGCGTGCAGCAGCCTACCCACAGGGCAAACGTGCAGGTAGCCATCGCCACGCCACGGATGCGGTTGGGGAAGATTTCGGCCAAGAGTGTCCACGTGACGGGACCGAGCGTCATGGCATAGACCGAGATGGCAGCCACGACGAGCGCCACCATAGCGAAGCCCGTCAGCTGCTGGTAGTAGCAAAAGCCCAAGACGGCATAAATGATGCCCAGTCCGCCTGCGCCGAGCAGCATCAGCGTACGGCGGCCCCATTTCTCGATGGTGTAGAGCGCCACGAAGGTGAACAGCACATTGGCCACGCCCGTGATGACGATGTTGATGAACATGCCGTCCACATCGAAGCCCGCCCCCACGAAAATCTCCTGGGCGTAGTTGAAGATGACGTTCGTGCCGCACCACTGCTGGAAGACGGCGATGAAGAGACCAAGCAGCAATACCTTTCTGAATGACGAATGACGAATAACGAATGACAAATGAGAATACCCAACAGTACTTGAAGGTACATTAAATTCGTCATTCCGAGCTGAGCGAGATTCGTCATTCGTCATTCTAAGAAACACCGGACTCTCCGGAATGAAAAAACTCATCACGAGGAACAGTGCGGCAGGCACGGTCTCGGCCCAGAACATCCATCGCCAGCCCCAAGCCACGTTCCATGCCTGACTCTCGGCAACGCTGGTGTCGCGTGCCAGCAGCATATTGATGACCTGTGCCGCCAGGATGCCCAACACAATGGTCATCTGGTTGAGGCTCACCATTCGGCCTCGGATGTTAGCCGGGCTTACCTCGGCGATATACATGGGTGCCAAGGCCGATGCCACGCCAATGCCCACGCCGCCGACGAAGCGCGCTATATTAAATAAGGTGAAGTCGTTGAACAGTCCCGTGCCGATGGCCGAGACGGTGAACAATACGGCAGACGTCGTCAGCAGTGGCTTGCGGCCATAGCGGTCGGCAGCGGCACCTGCCACCATGGCACCGACCAGGCAGCCGATGAGGGCTGTCGTCATGGCTACGCCCTGCATTACGGGCGAATCGGCGATGCCGAAGTAGAGCTCATAGAAGGGCTTGGCGCCACCGATGACTACCCAGTCGTAGCCAAACAGAAGTCCGCCCATTGCAGAAACAGAGCAGATGAAATATAAGAAGCGATGCGAGGTCTTGGTCATGGCAGATTTTGGAGTTTGGGTTTAAGTTCGTCGGGAGAGTCGTTGGTAAACATGTTCACGGCAGGGGCATCACGCTCAAAGAGGTGACGGAGTGTTTCGGCCGAGAGCTTGAGGGTGGGCTGGAAGTCGGCACTCTGCATATAGCGGAGGATGCTGTGGCGTAGCTGACGGGCCACGATGCGGTGGTCGAGGTCGCTGCTGAGATCGAAGGTGGTGAGGATGAGTCGCCCCTTACCGACGCGGGCTTCGATGAGCATGCCGAGTTTGCGAGAGAGATGCCACGTGTCGATGGGCTGGACGATGGGCTGATAGTCGGCAGGGAACTCGGCCAGGTTGATACATTGGGCACGGTTGGTCAGTTCCCACCATTGGAGGTCCTGCCAGTCGTCGGTCGGGAAGTCGCGGAACATGGGGTGGTCGGCCTGGATGTAGGCGCCCGTGGTGTGTGGTGGCTTCATCTTGAACCACGAGGTGTTCCAGAAAACGGGCAGGAAGCGATGGACCACATCGGCACCATAGCGAATCTTTTGGTTCGCACAGAGTAGGACATCTCCACCGGCAGCAAGACGCGCGAGTGCGGAATCGAGCGATGTGGTGAAGAAGGTTTCACCCTTAGGCGCTTCCACACTGTTGGGGAATACCCAGACGTTCCAGTGGTTCTCGTGTGTTTTGTCTGCTTGAATACTGAGGGTCAGTTTTGAGGGACGGTCGATGTCGCGTGGCACAAAGATGATGTCCTGCCCCACCCGACATTCGCCGTCGGCCAATATAGTACTCCCCTGTCGGATTGTGTATGTGAGACGCGATATGGGCTTTCCGCTCATGTTGTACAACTGCGTGTGTGCACGAATCGTGTCGGCGTTGGAAAAGGTGAACCGCGGCAGCACGGCAATAGGTACTACGTCAGAGCAGAACTCACGCCATTCCTCGGCCGTGCAGTAGCCCTTTTCGCGCCAATGCACATTGAGCGGTCCAACCAAGGCGGTGCCCTGGCCGCTGTAGTCGTTCAAACTCAACAGTTGGAAGCCCGAATAGTTAGGTGTTCTCAAGTGGCGCTCTATCTCGTATTTATATGCCAGCACTTGCAGACGTCCGCTGGCCATCAGGAACTTCTCGGCTTGCGAGGCCATGCCATTGGCAGCCAAGAGGTCGCGGAAGATCTCGAAGTTGGCTGCTTTGTAAGCGCCAGTGTATTGTGGGATTTCCTTGAAATCGGGGAACGCGCACCACTGCCCTTGCTCGTGGGAGATGAGGGGAGAGTTGTTAGGCTCGGTGCCTTTGTAGTTCCTCGGTTTGGCAATCTGCTCGGCATAGTCATCGTCGCTGCTGGGCTGACGCCGGTTCCATTCCAGGCCGCGGGCACCGCCTTTGACATGGTACTCAGAGCCGTAGTCCCATTCCCATCCGCCGCCGACGCTGGCTGTACAATAGATGCGCGAAGGGTCGTGGGCTTTCATCTCCTTGACGAAGTCCACACCCCATTTCACCCAGTTGCCAGCGGGCTCGTTACCTGCGGCAAGCATGACGAAAGAGGGATGGTGACCGTAGGTGTCGAGGATGGCACGGCACTCATCGGCGAGGTACTTGTCGATGGGCATTCCGTTGCCGAGCTTCACACCGTGGTTGGGCCACGAAGGACCTTCGGGCTGAAGGTAGAAACCAAGGCGGTCGGCGGCCACGAAAGCAGCTTCGGGCGGACAATAGCTGTGGAAACGCATGTGGTTGAGGCCGTATGCTTTGCAGATACGAAAAATCCGCTCCCATGATGCAGTGTCGGTTGGCGGGAAGCCTGTCTCCGGAAAACAGCAGTTCTCGACGGTACCACGAAGGTGAATGGGCTTGCCGTTGAGCAGGATGTCGGTACCGCGTACGGCTATCTCGCGGAAGCCGAAGGTGACGCGGACAGGCTGGCCGTGATAGACAACAGTGGCGGTGTAGAGCTGTGGCGTGTGTTCGCTCCATGGTTTCGCTCCAGGCACATGCACGAGGAAAGACTGTTCGTTGATGGTGATGTGTGCTAACTGGCTATCGAGGTCGGTGATGACGCGCTGCTTATATATATAAGGTGTGGTGCGCAGTTCGATACGTCCTGTAATGCCATTCCAGTTGCCCTGCGTCTGGTCGGTCACGCTGTGGGAGTCCTGTCCGACGCAGACATTCTCAATGCCGTTATACACCCGGATGGCTATCGTATTCTGTTTCCCGAAGCGCAGGTAGGGTGTGATGTCGTACTGATGAGGTACAGAGAGGCTCATCTGGTGCCCTACTTCGTGACCATTGACGACAACTGTTGTCTCAATGTGCGGGCGTTCCAAAAAGAGGGTGACGCGCTGTCGTTTCCATGCCTTTGGGACGACGACGGAGCGGCTATAGGTGGCTTCGCCAACGAAATGCTTTCGTGGGGTGAGGAAGAAGGGAAACTTCATCTGACCGGCATGGCGGTAGGGCTCCATGAATGGGTTGAAGTAATAGCTGGAGTCGTAGAGTGAGCCCGTCCAGCGGGTATCAGTGGAGAGGTCGTCGCCGAGGTCGTTGGTGAGGAGGGAACCGGGGAGGGTGACAGCGGTGGCGTCGAGGCGGGAGGTGAGGCGCCAGGGGCCGGAGAGGTCGATGGTGGCCTGGGCTGCGGCACTGCCGCAGCATACGCAGAAAGAGAGGAAAAGAAGGAGATGGCGGATCACGGGAGGAAGGGGGGAATTTAATGGAGAATGGACAATGGAGAATGGACAATGGAGAATGAAGAATGAAGAAGAATGGAGAATGACAATGGGTGATTGAGGGGGATGGGAGGAGGTTATTTGTTGGGTGTTAGTTCAACGGTCAGTACGGCTTCGCCGGCAGAACTGTCAGCCTCGCGAGGAAGGTAGATGGGCGCTTCGGGCTGGAGGGGCAGGATGCGTAGCTCGAGCTCGGTGCAGTCTGCAGGCAGGCGCCAAAGACCGTAGAGGAACGGACGGCCGTAATAGAAGTTGTCGGCGATGAGATGGCCGTTGGCATACAGACGGGCACAATCGCCACGGTAGGTGATCTTCAGCAATGACGAATGACGAATAACGAATGACGAATGGCTTTCGAGCGATGAATCGCCGGGCAGCGTGATGCGGTAAACGGCGGCTTGCTGCCAATCGGCCTCGGCAGGGGCTGCAGCGACTTTGGCGCGGCCCTTTGTGATGGCGCGTAAGGGCCCTGCATCCTGAACCTTGGTGAAGGTGAGAACGGATGATGTACCCGAGGGAGAGGATGTGAGGAAGAGGTGTTCGGCTTCGTCGCGAGTGAGGAGGTAGTAGTGCTTGTAGATTGGCTTAGCCGTACCACGAGGCTTCACGTTCTTGAGGGTCTTGCCGTCGGAGAAGGCGAGGGTTGCTGGGATGCCGGGCACTTGCATGAGGTAGATCTTGCCGTCGCGTTGGGCTACGAGCTGGGCCGTGGCATAACGTAGGCCGGCCACGTTGATGGGGAAGATAGCGGAACAGCCGGCGGGTATGGTGAGACGAGGCAGGCTGATACCGCAGGCTTTGAGTTCGCTGGTGGTCTTGGCTGTGAGGTTGGCAAAGCGCTCGTAGTTATTGACGAAGATGAAACCTTGGCCGTCGTTGTGGCGATAGCTCCAGCGAAGGCTGTTGTCATCGCCTTGCTTCAGGTCTTGGGGAGATGGGAAGGTGGCCTCCATGGGAGCGAGCACCTCGCCGAAGTCTTGCATGAAGAGGTGCAGGGGGCGCAAACGGTAGTACTGCGGGTAGGTCTGACCGAACTCGCCCAGCGGGGCTTGGAAGTCGTAAGTGCAGACAGGCAGGTCGTTGTTGGCGGTGAAGGGCGAGGTCTGACACTCGTTGAGGGTCGTCAGCGCGCCTTCGGGGTTGGTGCCTCCGTGGTACATATAGTAACCGAGGAGGTTGGAGCCGCTGCCGAGCTTGACGAGGGCCATGGCATAGGCGTCTTCGGGATAGACGTAGGGGCGGCGATGGTAGGCCGTAGCCATGCCGCCACCAAGTTCGCAGGTGAAGTAGGGGTAGGCGGACTCTCCCCCCGCCCTCCCTGTTAGGGAGGGAGCTGAATGAACTTGAGAGGATGAAGGATTACTGCTAACAGAAGTACCTACTTTCTCCTTGTCGGGGAGAGCGGTTGGAGAGCCTGAGTCTGGTGCTCCCATATTGCTGGCAGGTTTAACTTGTCCCTTGAAGTTAAAGGCTTTGTAGTAGCTGCCGACGCCTTCCTTGGTGCTCTTGTCCCAGAAACCGTCGGCATAGTCGCCATAGAGTGGCAGCATCTCGCCGAAAGGCATGGGCGTGGTGAGTTCGGGCCAGCCGGTGCGGGTGTAGAAGGGAAGGTCGAAACCTACGGAGAGTGCGATGCGCTTCAGTGCTAACAGGTATTCGGCCGGGCCGCGGTATTCGTTGTCGAACTGTGCTGCAATGACGGGACCGCCATCTTTCCATTGCAGACCTTGTACCTGGGTGAAGATCTGGCGATAGAGACGGTTGGTGAAAGCAAGGAAGATGCTGTCCTGCGAACGCATCTTGCACCCCTTGGCGAAGAGCCAGTCGGGCAGACCGCCGTTGCGCACCTCGCCATGGCACCAAGGTCCCATGCGCAGCACGACGGGAAGGCCCTCGGCCTTGCACACCTCAAGGAAACGGCGCAGCGAGCGCTGGCCGTCCCACCTGAATATGCCTTCTTGCTCCTCGATATGGCTCCAGAATACATAGGTGGCGATGATGGTGACGCCACCCTCGCGCATCTTATGCACTTCGGCAGGCCATTCGTCGGCCGGGATACGGCTGTAGTGGATCTCGCCCATGACGGGACAGACGCGGTGACCATCGAAGAGGAGGCTGTGGTGGTCCCAAGTGACGGTCTGGCCGAAAGGTATGGAGTCTTGGGCGACAGTAGGCGGCGTGAGGAGGAGGGCGGCAGCCAATGCTGCCAGGAAAAGGGGAAGTCTGGTCATTGCTTTATGGGCGTTGTCGTAAGAAGCCAAGCTTATGGCTTGTGGATCTCGTTGACCTTCTTGTGCTTGCTGATTTGCACGTCCGTTTCGGGGAAGTGCTCAGCCAGAAGAGCGTAGAGGTCGGGATCGTAGTCCTTCAGTTCTTCGCGTGTGTTGCACCAGTTATGTTTCCCGTCGGGACGGGGCATTTCTGCGTTCACGTTGAACCAGTCTTGCACAGCCTCGGCAAAATATTCCATGTGGTCCGTGACACGGTAGGTACCGTCGAGGATGCCACGTGCCTTGGCGTTCTCGTATAGTTTCTTGAGGCGACCGTCGAAGTCGGGTTCGGCAATCATCAGTCCGATGCAGTGGATGGCATGGGCAAACTCGTGTATGAGGATATCCTCGGCATGGTATTTGTCAATCTGGTAGGCCAGCACATTCTCCTCGGCGCAAGACGTGAGGGGCTCCTCGATGGTGCCGCCGAGTCCACGGGCACGGAGGTCCCAGTTCAGGGCAGTGTCGTTGACCAGATAGTGGTGCTCGGGCAGGTCGGTGGTTCCTTCGTATCGCCCCATGATGGCCACACGCGCTTTAGCCTTGATCATGGCCTGCAGCACTTCGGGTTTGAGCATGCACGTCATGGCATAGAGCGTGCGATGGGCGGCCGTGAAGGCCGAGTCGGGCACTCGCCATGACGAGATGAGCGGCAGTCCGTTCACATCGACGTATTTCACATAGAACGAATCCAGTCCAAGCGAGTCAGGCACGGCGGTTACGACACATTCGGGCACGTTGAAGGTGTCTGTTTCCTGCACATTTTGTGAGGGAGGCGTATTGCAGGCTGTTGCCATGGTAACAACGACCATGGCCAACACACATCTGAAGAGGGTGTTCATCATGTAATAGTTTTGTGGATGTGACGAAAGGCCTCCCCCACCCTGATGCAGGAGGGGGAGGCACTATTTTATTTCATATAGCTGTAGCGGTAGTCGGTCGGACTGACCAGCGTTTCTTTAATGACACGCGGAATGATCCAACGAATCAGGTTGAACTCGCCGCCAGCCTTGTCGTTGGTGCCGCTGGCACGTGCTCCGCCGAAGGGCTGCATGCCCACCACAGCACCGGTGGGTTTGTCGTTGATGTAGAAGTTACCGGCGGCGTAAGCCAGGCGGTCGGTCAGTTTCTCAACAGCCATCCGGTCGCGGCCGAACACGGCACCCGTCAAGCCGTAGGGCGAAGTCTCGTCACACAGAGCAGCCGTCTCGTCCACCTTGTCGTCGTCGTAGGGATAAACGGTGATGATGGGGCCGAAAATCTCTTCCTGCATCGACTTGAAGTGCGGGTTGGTGGTTTCGATGATCGTGGGTTCGACGAACCAGCCCACCGTCTTGTCGCAGTGACCGCCCAACACCACCTGAGCATCGGGGGCTTCAAGTGCGAAGTCGATGTAGCTCTTGCACTTGTCGAAGGATGCCTCGTCGATGACGGCATTGACGAAGTTCATCGGGTCGCGCACGTCGCCCATGTGTATTTCGGCAGCCATGCGCTTCATGTCGGCCAGCACGGCAGGCCACAGGCTCTTGGGTATGTACATACGGCTGGCAGCCGAGCACTTCTGTCCTTGGAACTCAAAGGCTCCGCAGAAGGCGGCAGTTGCCACAGCCTGCGGGTCGGCCGACGGGTGTACGAAGATGAAGTCCTTGCCGCCTGTCTCGCCTACCAAGCGCGGATAGCTAACGTAGCGGTCCAGGTTGGAACAAGCCTGGCTCCAAAGACTCTTGAAGGTTGCTGTCGAGCCGGTGAAGTGAATGCCGGCGAAATACTTGCTCTCGGTACATACCTTGCCTATGAGGGCGCCGCTGCCGGGCAGGAAGTTAATCACGCCGTCGGGCAGTCCGGCCTCCTTGTAAAGTTGCATCAGGTAGTAGTTGGACAGGAGCGACGTGGTGGAAGGCTTCCACACAGCCACGTTGCCCATCAGCACCGGCGTCATGCACAGGTTGGAGGCTATCGATGTGAAGTTGAACGGCGTTACGGCCAGCACGAAGCCTTCCAGCGGGCGGTACTCGGTGTGGTTGATGTGGCCCGCGCCGTCCTTCGGTTGCATCTGGTAGATCTTCGAGGCATAGTGTACGTTGTAGCGGAAGAAGTCGATGGTCTCGCAGGCCGAGTCGATCTCAGCCTGGTAGAAGTTCTTGCTCTGTCCAAGCATACACGCTGCATTCATGATGGGACGATACTTGGTGGCCAGCAGTTCGGCCATTTTCAGGACAATGGCGGCACGGGTGGTCCATGGTGTGCGGCTCCACTCCTGCCAAGCCTTCATGGCTGTTTCGATGGCCAGTTGGATTTCCTTCTCGCCCACCTTGTGGTAGGTGGCCAGCAGGTGCTTGTGGTCGTGCGGGCAGCGAACCTCGCCAGTGTTCCCCGTTCGGATTTCCTTGCCTCCGATAATGATGGGGATATCTACCACGATGTTGCTTTGGCGCTCCAACTCGGCTTCGAGTGCCGTGCGCTCAGGCGAGCCGGCCAGATAGGTCTTCACCGGCTCATTGGCCGGCGTTGGGAAAGTTAGGACTGCGTTGTTCATTGATAGGTTTTATTTGTTAGATAGTTGTATGGTGTTTTCTGCCGAAGGCTTTGTGATTTGCCCTGCAAAGGTAGCACGAATCTCGGACTGGGCAAAGCTTTAGGCCAAAAATATCTTGCTGAGCCCTGCCGGGAAGCACGGGCCTTACTCGGCCAAGTTCACTGCAATGCTGATCTCGGCGGGTTTCAGCATGGGCGAGCTGAAGCGAATGGTTTGTTGGCCGCTGGCTTGTGCCGGTGTCAGATAGGCCACGAGCCGGCCACGGCGTACGCGGAGCCGGTTGCCCGCAAGTGTTGCCATGGTGTTGCGAGCATCGCCGTTCTCCAAGCCCAGCAAACGCAGGCCCATGCTCATGCACGTCACCTCGTTGTCGGCCAGCTGCACTCTGTGTCCCTGTTCGTCCACCACCTCGAGCAACACCTGCACCACCTCGTCGGTCCGGCTCAGCGTCTGCTTGTCGGGCGTAGCCTTCAAGGCGTAAGGTCTGCCGAAGGAGGCAATCTCATAGCTAGCAGCCACGTTCCCGCCGTCGAGAGCCTCGCAACGCAACACGCCGGGGGCATAGTCGATGTCCCAGTAGAGCACGCCCGACGCCTCGTCGCGTTTGGGCTTGCCGCCCACCTCTTGGCCATTCAGCAGCAGACGAGCATCGCCCATGTTGGTGTAGCACAGCACACGCACGGACTGCCCTTCGTCATAGAGCCATGTGTCGGTGGCCGATGTCGATATCCACTCGCGCCCGTTGCGGTTGCGTCCATTGCGGTTGTTGCGACCTTGTCCAGCCCGCATATTGGGGGTGGTGCCGATGTAGCAAACAGGCTTTTCGCTCCACAGAGTTGCGCGGTAGTGTCCGCCGGGTTTAACCTGCCCGGCCAGGTCGAGCAGTCCTGCTTCCGAGCCGCGTGCGGGCCATGCACCACTCTCGCCCAGGTAGTCGATGCCTGTCCAGAGGAATTGGCCAAAGATGTGTTCGTTGTCGCGTACAGCCAACCACGCCTGCATGTCGTGTCGGTTTTCCGAGCCGTAGATGACGCGCTTCGGGTAGCGCTGGTGGTCCTCCTTGTAGCGGCTCTCGGTATAGTTGTAACCCACCACATCCACTGCTTCTGGATAGGCCGTCTGGTTGCTCATCACCACGCCGGCCAAGGCACCTGTCACCGCGCGGGAGTTGTCTATGCCGCGCACCACAGCCGCCAGCCGCTGGGCTATCTTTCCGATGCGCTCGGCATTGGGCTGTTCGGGCTTATAGCCGCCGAAAGCCGGTTGGGTGAAATCGGCATTGTTTCCGTCCAGCACGGGGTGCGAATAGGGGTCGTTGGGATAGTCCACCTCGTTACCGATGCTCCAAAGGAAGATGCTGGCGTGGCAGCGGTCGCGCCGCACCATATCGGCCACGTCGCGGTCAATCCACTCCTCAAAGTAGTCGAACGTGCCCTCATAGCCGGGCGTGCCCTGGTTCCATCCCTTCAGCCACTTGCGCTTGGGAAATTCCCATTCGTCCGATGCCTCGTCCATCACCAACAGGCCAAGTTCATCACACAGGTCATACACAGCGGGCGCATGTGGGTTGTGGCTCATACGTATGGCGTTCGTGCCCAAGCTCTTCAACGTGAGCAGCCGCGTGCGCCACACGTCGGCCGGCACGGCAGTGCCCAGCACGCCAGCATCGTCATGCACACACACGCCCTTCACCTTCATCCACCGTCCGTTCAGGGCAAATCCTTTGTCGGGCGAGAAGGTCAGTGTGCGCAAACCCATCGTCACTTCCGAGCGGTCGGTTTCCTGCCCGCCTGTCAGGAGACGAGTCACTACCTTATATAAATAAGGTGTATCTATGTCCCACCGCTTGGGGGTTCCGATGCTCAGGGTCAGTGTGCGTTTCTCAGCCGCGCCGATGGTTGTTTGTTTCGAGGCCACCACACGTCCGTCGGCATCGATGATCTCCACCTGTGCCTTGCGTGTGGCATGGTCGGGCGCACCATCGTTGGCGGTTTCAACATCCACCTCCACCTCGGCTTTCTTCTGGCCCAGGCTCTTCACACGCCAGGCTGTGCCCCACAGCGCCAGGTGCACGTCGGGAGCGGCGACCAGCCACACAGGCCGATTGATGCCCGAGCCAGTGTACCACCGGGCGTCGTTCTGTCGCGAGTGATCCACACGCACGGCAAGCACATTGTCTTCCCCAGCTTTCAAGTAAGGCGTAAGGTCATACAGGAAGGAGGCGAAGCCGCTGGGACGATAGCCCAGTTCGTGGCCGTTGAGATAGACGGTAGAACGGTTGTAAACGCCCTCGAAAAAGACGAAAAGCCGACGGCCGGCAGCCACGTCTGTGGCGTTGGGCGTGAAGTGGCAGCGGTACCAGCCTATGCCGCCTGGCAGATAGCCTTGGCACGAGCCGCAGTCGGGCGACATGGGCTGCGTCACGCCCCAGTCATGAGGCACGGCAACAGGCCGCCACCGCGAGTCGTCGAAGGTGGGCTCGGAAGCTTTGGCGTTGTCTGCCAATTGGAAGCGCCAACCACTGTCAAGCAGGCGCAACTGGCCGAAAGAAGTTTGTGCAGAAAGGTTAACTGCCGTGCATAATGCGCACAGCAAAAGGGTCAGTAAGTGTCGCGCCTTCATAATGCAAGGTGTTTTTGTCGGTTACTGGGGTCAAAAGTAGTAATTTCCTTTGGTATTATCATCGAAAAGACCTACTTTTGTCGCAACTAAATGCAAAAATCATGTTAACTGAACCTGAAAGGAAAGAAATACTGCAACTGTTGCACGCCCAAGTGGTGCCGGCAATAGGTTGTACAGAGCCGATGGCCGTGGCCCTGTGTGTGGCACGTGCCACCGAACTGCTGGGATGTCTGCCCGAGCGCATCGACCTGCGCCTGAGTGCCAACATACTGAAGAACGCCATGGGTGTGGGCATTCCTGGCACGGGCATGGTCGGACTGCCCATTGCCGTGGCACTGGGTGCCCTCATCGGCAAGAGCGACTATGGACTCGAAGTGCTGCGCGACTGCACGCCCGAGGCCGTTGAAGAGGGCAAGCGCTACATCGCCGAAGGCCGCATCCACATAGAGTTGGAAACGCACGACACAGACAAGCTCTTCATCCACGTTACCGCACATGCCGCCGACAGACAGTCGCAGGCATGCATCAAGGGCAGCCATACGCACTTTGTAGATGCCTCAAACCCGACGCCTGCCGACGAGGCGAAAAGCGCTGGAAAACAAGCCGAAGCAGATGCGACCCAAAGCGGTACCTCGCAGCAGGACACGCCGCAAGGGGCGGCTCCCGCGCTGACCCTGCGCAAGGTGTTCGAGTTTGCCACCACCATGCCGCTGGCCGACATCGACTTCATATTAGAGGCCAAGCGCCTGAACAGTGCGGCGGCGGCAGCCGGCCTGAAGGACAACTACGGCCACAAATTAGGCAAGACCATGTGCAGCCCGCTGGGGCGCGGCATCATGGGCGACAGCATCTTCTCCAAAATCCTATCCATCACCTCCTGTGCCTGCGATGCACGCATGGCAGGAGCCATGATTCCGGTGATGAGCAATAGCGGCAGCGGCAACCAAGGCATCTGCGCCACCATGCCCGTGGTGGTGTTTGCCGAGGAGAACCACAACACCGAGGAAGAGCTGATTCGTGCCTTGGTTCTGTCGCACCTCACCGCCATCTATATCAAGCAGACGCTGGGCACCCTTTCAGCACTGTGCGGATGCGTCGTGGCTTCCACCGGCAGCAGTTGCGGCATCACCTACCTGATGGGCGGCACCTACGAACAGGTGTGCTACTCGGTAAAGAACATGATTGCCAACCTGACGGGCATGATATGCGACGGCGCCAAACCTTCGTGCGCGCTGAAGCTGACCACAGGCGTAAGCACCGCCGTGATGAGCGCGATGCTGGCCGTTAAGAATAATGTGGTCACCTCGGCTGAAGGCATCATCGACGACGACGTGGACCGCAGCATCCGCAACCTGACCGCCATAGGCAGCCGCGGAATGGACGAGACCGACCGCTTCGTGCTGGATATCATGACGCACAAAGGCTGCTGACCATTCCTGAATGAGCCCTTCTGCCCAAGTCGTGAATGCCTAAAGCTACAACCTGACGGCGTCTCACCGGGTGAGACACACGTGTCTCACTACTGAGACACTCGAGTCTCAGCTATGAGACGCCTCTGTCTCGCCCGTGAGACAAGCCCGTCTCGCCCCTGAGACACACCCCGCCACCAAACATCGCTCGTTAGGGCAGCATGAAACGCCGGTTTGTGACACAAAGAAGCTGACCGGTACATCATCGGCACGATTGCCGATGGGTGTTGGCATCATTGTTGATTGGCGTTGGCCTGGTGGCTTGCAACCCGAAGGCAAGGTGGGATTTTGACGATTTTGTATGCCAAGATTGCACATTATTGGCCTTGAGCATGGTGGTGTAAATAAAAGTGGTTATCTTTGTGCCCAAAAAGAAATGAAATGACAGACTTCTCACGTTTCAAAGCCGCACTGTTCGACCTGGACGGCGTGGTGCTGGACACCGAAGGACAATACTCGCAGTTCTGGGGCGCCATCGGACACGAATTCCACCCAGAGGAACCACGATTCGGGCAGCTCATCAAAGGGCAGACACTGGTACAGATCTACGACCGCTGGTTTGCAGGACAGGACGAATTGCAGGCTCGCATCACCCAACGACTTGATGCCTACGAGCAGCAAATGGCGTTCCCCTATATCAAGGGTGCGCGGTCCTTTATTGAACACCTACGGCAGATGGGCTTGCGCACCGCCGTGGTTACCAGCAGCAACGTGCCAAAGATGCAACAGGCCTATCAGGCACACCCCGAATTGCATGACCTGTTTGACTTCATCCTTACCTCGGAGGATTTCCAGGCCAGCAAGCCCGACCCCGACTGCTACCTGCTGGGGGCACGCAAGTGTCAAGCCAAGCCTGAAGAGTGCCTGGTGTTTGAGGACAGCATCAATGGTCTGAAGGCCGGTCGTGCCAGCGGTGCCTATGTGGTGGGGCTGACCACCACCAACCCTCGCGAAGCGGTTGCTCCCCTCGCCCATTACGTCATCAACGATTTTACCGACTTAGAACCTTTCAAATGAAACGACTCACTATTCTGGCACTGCTGCTTTGCACGTGCATGCTGACCCACGGCCAGTTGCTTCATATCGAAGCCCCTGCAGACACGGCGCTTACCAATCCTGCCTTCCTGTACTCGCAGTTGGGCATGCAGCGCAACATCTTCAACGGCGGCCACGTGGCCGACTACGATAATCCCAACGTAAAGGGACTGACCCGCATGGTGCTCTTCCTCGGCGGCTACCAGACCTTTTATGTGGTGGTGGAACCAGGCCAGACGCTCAATGTGGTGCTGACCAAGAACGCCGAGACGGGGCTGTGCGACGTGCGCTACACGGGCAAGCATGCCGCTCTGTCCGAACTGAACAATGCTCTACGCCTGTTTGCGCCAGGCAAGAGCTATGCCGCCGAGATGAAGGCGGGCAAGACCGACACTCTCTCCTATGAAGAGGCCTTTGCCAAGCTGGACCGACAGCGGGCAGAACTGCATCAGGTGGCAGCCAGGATAGACGATGCCGAACTGCGCGCATACAACGACCACGACATTGACGACCGCTACCTGCAGCATTGCATCACATTGCACCTGGATCGCGCATCGCGCTACGGCCATGCGCCGCTCCAAGAGCCGGCACTGCAGCAACTGGTGGCACAGATCAATCCCAACGACACCACCGTTTCCGACCAGTTGCGCGCCAAGTACCTCACTGCCAAATATCCTATCGCCGTAACGGACTCGATGGATGTAAACACCTATGTGGATACCGAAATCGACGTCATACTACGCCACATCACTTCGCCCAAACTGCGCACCCAACTGCTGCAGGAGATGGCCCAGCAGGTGGCCAATGCACACTCGCCTGAACTTGATGTGGAACGCCATTGGGCACGCTTGCAGAAAGAGGGTGGCGAGGAAGTGACTTCGCCCTTTCAGAAGCTGATCGACGCCAAGCGCAACACCGCCGCCGGACGGCCGTGCCCTGATTTCGGCTTCACCGATGCCAAGGGAACACAACACAGCATCAGCGAGTTGTTCGGACGGACACTGATGATTGACGTGTGGGCCACCTGGTGCGGCCCTTGCAAGGCCGAGATTCCCTATCTGGAGAAGCTGGTGGAAGCCTACAAGGACGACAAGCGGTTGCTGTTCGTGTCGATAAGCATCGACACCGACCGGCAAGCGTGGCTTGACAAGATAGCAGCCGACAAACCCGCCTGGCCGCAATACCATGTGGCCGGCGAGCAGTACAAGGCGCTGTTGGAGTCCTTCGGCATCACTGGCATCCCGCGTTTCATCATTATCAATCCCGACGGCACCATCGGGCAGGCAGATGCTTTCCGCCCGTCCGACGAGCAGTTCGATGCCAAAATGCGTCCGTTCCTGAAGGACTAAACGGCATTATGACACCCAAGGGCTGAAGCACATGGAACAAGGCAACAAGCACAGGACATCCTCCCCGACCGGCACAACGCGCCCGCTGGACCACATCCTCAAATACACAGGTGTGTTCGGCGGCGTGCAGGGCTTGTCCATGCTGGTCAGCGTGGTGCGCAACAAGTTGGCCTCGTGGCTTCTCGGCCAGGTGGGGTTTGCACTGGTGTCGGTGTATAACAGCATCGGCGAGTTGGTGTCCTCCACCAGCAATTTCGGCATCCCGTTCTCGGCTGTCCGCCACGTGTCTGAACTACAGGAACTGGGTGCATCGCGCGAGTCGGAAACAGAACGCTTCGTGCTTGTGGTGCGCACCTGGTGCGTGTGGACGGCCTTGCTGGCCGTAGCCCTGCTGGCATTGTTCTCGCCTGTGCTGGCCAGTGTCTTCTCCGATACAGACATCCAACTGCGCGCCTCCTCCATTATCATGCTGGCACCGATGGTGGCCAGTATGGCCATCACGGGTGGTGAGATATCCATCTTGAAAGGAACGCACAGGCTGAAACGTGTGGCCTCAATCTCGGCGCTGGGTGCGCTCTCAGCGTTCGTCTGCACCATCCCCTTCTATTGGCTTTGGAAAATCGACGGCATCGTCATTGCGCTCGATGTGAGCACCGTGGCCTACGCTGCTATCAACCTGGCCTTTACCATTCCCGTCTATCCTTGGCGCATCAGCCCCTGCTCGCTGAGCGTGTTCAAGCAAGGCCTCGCCATGATTCGCCTGGGCGTGCCCTATGTCATGGCAGCCGTGGCCGGTTCGGGCGTGGGCCTGGCACTGCCGGCACTGTTCGTTGAGTTTGGCCAGATGGCCGATGTGGGACTTTACCGCGCTGCCTTTATGGTGATGGGGTCCTATGCGGGCATTGTCTTCACGGCACTGGAAGCCGACTACTTTCCCCGCCTTTCCAGTGTGAACCACGATGCCGCGCGGCGCAACGCCACCATCGACCAGCAAGTGCGCGTGTGCGTGCTCATCATTGCTCCGCTGCTCATTCTGATGATGATTGCCATGCCGCTCATCATCAACATCCTGTTTGCTCCCGATTTCAAGTCGGTGGCACCAATAGCCATCTGTGCCGCCCTGTACCCCCTCAGCAGAGCCTTGACGCTGCCCATGGGCTACACGGCATTGGCCTGTGGCCACAGCCTGTTGTATCTGTGCATGGAGATTATCTACGACTTGGCCTCGCTGGCCCTGATTGCCGGCGGCTACTATCTGTGGGGCTTGGTGGGTGCCGGCCTTGGCCTGTCTGCCGCCGGCGTGTTCGATTTGTTGCTGATTGGCTCCTGCTATGGTGCCTACTACCATATCCGCCTGAACCGGACCACCCTAATGCTTGCCTCTGAGCAAGCAACGCTGGTAGTGGCTACCATACTGGCCTGCATGTATCTGCCCCTGTCGTGGCATCTGCCGTTCGGCATTCTCCTCTTGCTCGTCTCATTCTGGCTCTCATGGAACGTGCTGAGCCGTGAATCGGCAGTGATTGAAAAACTAATCAAACGCTTCCATCTCGAATGCCTATGTCATCGCCGCAGGTAGCCGTGCTCGTGGCAGCCTACAATGCCCATGCTTCATTGCCCCGGTGTCTGGACTCGCTTCGTGCGCAGACTTTGGCCGATATCGAGGTGCTGTGCGTGGACGACAGCTCGACCGACGACACCTATGCGTTGTTGCGCAGTTATGCACAGCGCGATCCGCGCTTCAAGGTGCTGCGCACGCCAGTGAACAGCGGGCAGGCCATGGCGCGCAACATGGCGCTGAACTTTGTGCATGCCCCTTTCGTGTGTATGGTTGATGCCGACGACTGGCTCTCGCCCGACTGCCTCCAGCTGGCTGTGGACGTATTCCGCCAGCATCCCGCCACCGACTGCGTGGCCTTCCGCCTGATGCTGACCGACGACCAAGGCAATGAACGCGACTACGGACTCCCAACAGCTTTGGCGCAGGGACGTGCCATGAGCGGGAACGAAGCGTTCGAAGCCTGTATGGACGGCTGGCAACTGCATGGGCTGTACCTGACACGTACAGAACTGCACAAGCAATACCCGTTCGACACCGCCACACGGCTGTACAGCGATGACAACACCTCGCGCCTGCACTACCTACACAGCCGCGAGGTGCGTGCCTGCCAAGGCATCTACTACTATCGTCAGCACAGCCAGTCCATGACAAACAGTTTCAACCTGCATCGGTTTGATCTCATGGAAGCCAACCTCAGCCTGCTTGCCGCTCTGAGAAAGGAGCCACACGTCAGCGCCGAAGTGATGCAACGGTTCGAAGGCTCGCGCTGGATGACCTTTCTGTCCTGCTACCGTCTGTTCCTGAAACATGAGACCGAACTAACGACTGGACAGAAAGCCGAACTGCGCCAACGCTTTGTCAAGGTGCTGAACACCTTCAGCAGGCATACGCTCAGACTGAAATACCGATGGCGACCGGGCTATTGGCTGTTAAGTTGGCCAAAGTTATTTGAAGCCCAACAGCGTTTTTATCGCTTTGTGCGCTTGCACATTGGAAAGAATGATTAACTTTGTGCCGTCATTTGCAAAACATACCTTATAGTATCAAACGAATATCACGTCATGAAACGTCCATCCATCCCCGCCCGTCACAAGCATAACACACTGCGTCCGTGCCTCCTTGCACTCTTGATGACCCTGCTGAGCATGCCGGCCACATGGGCTGCCTCCTTAGAAGCTGGCAAGGAATACTATATCGTGTTCAACATCTACGACAAGTTGTTAGGCAGCAACAAGGAAGGCGATGCACCTGCCCTTTCCGCCTATGGTACCAACGCCAATGCCCAAAGCTATATCTTTGTGGCCGAGGATGCTGGCAACGGCTACTTCCTGCTGCGCCAAAAGAGCAGCGGCAAGTACCTGGCAGCTTCGACCTCCAACACCTGGAGCATCCTTTTCCAAAGCACACGCTCC
Organism: Bacteroidaceae bacterium; assembly: GCA_017526905.1. GTDB lineage: Bacteria > Bacteroidota > Bacteroidia > Bacteroidales > Bacteroidaceae > Physcousia. The sequence continues at coordinate 28,310 of JAFXQT010000102.1, forward strand.
ACGACCGATGCTTGCTGCTGGCGCATTCAAGGCGAGGGCCTGGACCAATACCTTCAAACAAAAAAGAATACGGGCGCACGCGTGGGCGTGGACGGTGCCAACAAAGGCAGCACGTACGTAAGCATCTATTATGACAAGCGTAAAGGCTCGCATTCATCCTTCAGACTGGTGCCTGTGCAAGGGGCCAACTTCGATGCGGCTCAGCAAGCATACGAATCAGAAGTCTTCACGAATGCGCAGAAAGTACAACAGATTAACTATATCCAGTTGAACGGCCAGCACATAGACCGAAGCGACGCCATCGACATTCATATTGCCGACAACACCACGCCTATTGTGAGCGGATCGGTCAATCTGGGCAGCGACCGCACCTGGCTTATCTTTGACAATGTCATCCCAAGCACCGTCATCAATTCGTATCTGAAGTATGTTACCATACGTGGTGCACAAGCCGAGCGAGGCAAGAACTGCCGCGTGGCTATCTACCTGAACGGCGCTGCCGTCATCCCCACGCCAGAAGCGCCGTTTACAGGCTATACCGAGACCGACCAGAGTGGCGATGCATTCACGCTGAATGTTCAGAACCACAAGGACTTGGCCGAGAGGAGCAACTGTATGCGCAGCTTTGTGTTGCGACGCGGCTACATGGCCACCCTGGCCAGCGGCACAGCCGGCAGCGGCTATAGCCGCGTGTATGTGGCCGACCATGCCGACCTCACTGTGAACCTGCCTACCCCACTCGACCTGCGCGTCACCTCCGTCAACGTAAAGAACTGGCAATACCTGAGCAAGAAGGGATGGGGTAATACCGGCGGAACATCCGGCGGACCAGGCCTGAGAGCCACTTGGTACTGGTCGTGGAGCGCAGGATACAACTCCACCAACGACATGGAATATGTGCCCTGCCGCCAACACCGCTACTGGCCCAGCGCATCCGAAGTGAACAGCCACACCTCATCGGCCGCGCTCAGCCTGAACGAGCCCGAACACAGCGAGCAGCACACCAGCGATAAGTGTTCGTGCGGAGGCACCATCAATGCCTGGACTGCCACCACCATCACACCCGAATTTGTGGCTGGCGGCGGTCGCATAGGCTCGCCTCAGCCTACCGACTTCAGTTATCTGAAAGAGTACTTCGGACACGTTGACGACATGGCCTACCGGTGCGACTTTGCCGTGACCCACGCCTACTGGGATCTGGGCGGACGCTCAGCCAGCAGCTATGCCGAATGGTTCTGCAACCAGTGCAAGAGCATCTGGAATGATACCGGATGCCCGGTTTGGCTCACCGAAATGGAGATAAGCGCTTCGTGGAACTCGAACAAGGTGAGCGATTACGAACAGAACCGCCAATACCTGCAGGAACTGTTGCAACGTATGGACGACTGCCCGTGGATTGAGCGCTATGCCATCTATGGCACAGACATGTGGCAGACGTACATGTACTACGAAGCCAACCCCAGCAAAGGACTGACACCCGCCGGTCAAGTCTATCGCGACCACCGCGCCACATTCGCCTACAATGCCAACTACCAAAAAGTGCCTGGCTGGTGGGCACCATCGGTCAAGACACCGCTGATTACAGTGGCCGGTACTCCCGAAACCGGACGTTACACGTTCAACATTGTAAATGCCAATACGGATTTTACCAAGACGCTCGTGGTGCAGCGCAGTTCCGACGGGAATAATTGGGTCACCGTGGCCGAGGTAACCGACCGCTCGGCATTGGAAGAATCCAAAGTCATACTGAGCGACATCGACATCAGCGGCACCAGCGCAACGGATCAATACCGTGCCGTTGTGACCAATTTGGCCGGCTATACAGCTGAGAGTACACCTGCAACCAGCGCCGGACTGCTGGCTAACCCGAACATCGAAGTGTCGGACAAGGGCACGGTGCCTGGCTGGACATGCGAACGCGATGCACAGAACGGATATACCAAGGACACTGGCGACACGTATCTGGAGGTGTGGCATCCCAACGCTGCCAACATGCATTTCAACTACTATCAGGATGTAACGGGCTTGCCCGAAGGTGTCTATCAGCTCACAGCCAACGTATTCAACTCTACCAACGGCGTGAGTGGCGCATCGGTAGGTGGCGAGGTCGGACTCTATGCACAGAGCTCGGATCAGTTCTACTTCGCCCCCGTAACAACCGACAGCGAACTTGACCTGAACACGCTCACCAGCATAGACAAGATTATCGTCACCGACGGAAAGCTGCGTGTGGGCGTCCGCAACATTGGGCAGATGAAGGCGCGCTGGGCTGGTGCCGATAACTTCAGCCTCACGTACCTGGGCACGATTGCCGATGTGCTCACTGCCGAAAGCGAAGAGGAGGTCCAGGTACAGGCCGATCAGGTCCTGTCCGATTTGATGCCTGCCAATCCCGACGGCACCTATGATGCCACCCGCTTCATGTACAATCCCGATGCCGATGGCTCGGACACCTTCGGGTGGAGTGCCTCCAACGTAGGCTTCAACAAGGGCGAAGGCTTTGACGGCGTTGCCTCCAATCCCTACTTCGACAAATGGAACTCTTCCAACTACCAATCGTCGCTCAGTCAGACCATCGACATCCTTCCGGCCGGCGATTACAAGCTGAGCGCCATGGTGCGCACCAGCGATGCGCACACCGTCACCCTCTCGGCCACTACAGCCAGCGGCACCGCCGTTTCAGCATCCTTCTCGGGCGGTGGCGACCAGCCTGCCAACGCCTCCTACACCAAATGGAAATGCCTGGAACTGGAACAGATCCGTGTGGCCAAGGGCGAGGCACTGACTATTCGACTGAGCACCACTGGCTCTTCATGGTGGAGCGCCGACCACTTCACGCTCACCTGCGTGCAACCGAAGGCCACTGCAATCCAGGTGCCTTATGCACCAGTGGCACGGCCGGCACTGCCCTACATCTTCGACCTGAGCGGACGTAGGGTGAGCTCCATGGGGCACGGCACCTATGTGGTCGATGGGAAGAAGGTGCTGAAGCGTTAACGAGGGGGTGATATGCTAAAGATACTCCTTATAGGCGAATACAGCAACGTGCACTGGACGCTGGCCGAAGGCTTACGTGCTCTCGGGCATGACGTCACGGTGGTGTCCGACGGCGATGGCTGGAAAGACTACCGGCGCGACAAAGATTTGCGGCGGCGTTCGTTAGGGTTGGGCGGAACCATCAGATACCTGTGCGACCTGGCACATATCTGGCCCTCCCTGCGCGGGTACGATGTAGTACAATTGATCAATCCGGTTTTCCTCGACCTGAAGGCCGAACGCATTTGGCCGTTCTATCGGTTTCTGCGTAAGCACAACGGGAGAGTCTTCCTCGGAGCGTTCGGCATAGACCATTACTGGGTCAAGGTGGGCATGGACTGCAAGACCTTCCGCTATTCCGATTTCAATTTCGGAAGTCAGTTGCGCGACTACCCTTTCATGCACACCATGATACAGGATTGGCTCACAGGCCCCAAAGGTGTGCTTAACCAACGCATCGCCGAGGACTGCGACGGTATCATCACCGGCCTCTATGAATACGAGATGTGCTATCGCCCTTATTTCGCTTCGAAGAGCCGTTTCATACCCTTCCCCATCAACCTTTCCTCCGTCACTCCCGTTGCTACGCTCCAATCCCCTACCCCCACTACACTCCATTTCTTTCTGGGCATACAGCGTTCCCGCTCTGCCTACAAAGGCACCGACATCATGCTATCGGCCCTCCAGCGTCTGCAAAACGACTTCGGTTCCGATCGTGTGGCCATTGTCCAAGCCGAGAATGTCCCCTTTGCCCAGTATCAAGAAATGATGAATAGCAGTCATGTCCTGCTGGACCAGCTCTATAGCTACACGCCAGGCATGAATGCACTCTTGGCGATGGCCAAGGGGCTCGTCGTAGTTGGTGGCGGCGAGGAAGAGCAATATGAACTACTGGGCGAGCACGATCTGCGACCCATCATCAACGTTCAGCCTACCGAACAGGATGTCTATGACCAAATAGCAAACCGCCTGCTCAGCGGCACGGAGGACATCCACCAGCTGCAACTGGACAGCATCGAGTACATACGCCGTCACCACGATCACGTTCGCGTAGCCCGGCAATACGAATCCTTCTATCAACAATGTTGATTGCCGTGTGTAACATCACTGTCCAGAAAAGCACGCTTGAGGATGGCAAGCACCAAGGCTGTGGGGAAGTTGGCAAATAAATCGCGGACACGCTGGGTCTTATGGTTGCACAGGCGGTACAGATAATCCTCGAAGCGAGCCAATGTCGAGTCATTGTCCTGCGGGTCGGTGGCATACACGCCAATGCAATGTCCTTTCTTCGGATTGTAGAACGAAGGCTGATGATTGTGTACAAACCACCAGTAGGTGTCATAGAACAGTTTCCGCTGTGTTGCGGTCAGTACTGGTTCGCAGAGGAACAGCACATGCTGATTCCTGAGGAACGGTTCGGGCACGCCCCCATCGCGCTGCAGGCCCAACATCAGCGGGTACTTCGCCCTGTAATAGGCAGGTGACGCCATGTAGGCACACAGGAACACGTTTAACTTCGATCTCTTCCCAACACCCATGCCCTCCAGCGTGGCCAGAAATGTGATGGCATCCGTTGCCGTGCGCATGGCATTCATCAACGAAACACGTTGCTCCTCATACCTGACCTTACCAAGGTGATAGGCCAATAGGAGGGCATCAATATAGAGGTAGTCGGGTGCCATGTCGATGGCCGAACCATGATCCAAATCTGTCAGCATTCGCTTTTATCTTTCTTTTTACGGTCACAAAAGTAGGAAAAAGCCAATAAGAGCGAAAGGATTTCGTGGAAAAAAGCATAAACTTTGCTGTCGATTCAAACTTTATCCTTACATTTGCCGCATGAAACGCAAGTCATTATTTTCTGTCGCCATGCTTCGCCAAGGCGTGAAGCACATGGCCATTCTGTCTATCGCCAGTTTCAGCTTGTATGCACAAGCCATCGAAATCCCAGGCAAACAAATCTTTATACCTTCTGACCTGAAGGAGATGAACCTTGAGGACACGGCCTCCGTGTGGAGCTACTCACGCATGGCGCTCACGCCCAACTTTGCCATTTTCTGGCAGAAAGGGTTCGGCCCCAGCCTGGCCAATCCGCCACAGCTGCAAGGGCGCCCCATGCAAGTGGATCTGGAAAACCTGAAGGCCAAATTGGAGCGTTTCTATGCCTACTACCGCGACACACTCAAGTTCATCCACCCTGGTTCCTTGGCCGACAAGTACCGCATGATGGTCATGATCAACTACTCGTTGGAAGGCACTGCCTACGGTGGCGACTACGACGGCACCATCGGTGCCTTTTGGGCAGCGCCTAACCGCTTGCAAGATCCGTCATTGAACTGCGTGGCACACGAACTGGGCCATTCCTTCCAGTCGCAAGCCGGTATCGATGTGCGCAGGGCGCTTGGATTCGGACCAGAACAGCCCGACCAGGAAGAACTGGCACGACGAGAGGCCGAAGAACCCAACCGGCCTAAGGGCGACACACCCGCACAGGGCGACAAGCCCAAGCCCGGCGACATGCCCGGCATCGGTGGCGGCGGCATCTATGAGATGACTTCGCAATGGATGCTTTGGCACGTCAATCCCTACTGGGTGCGCGACGAGTTGTACCACTGGGATGCCTACCGTCGCCAGCCGCACAAAGCCTTCCTATCCTGGGAGAACGTCTATCATGCGCCCTATGTGCTGGAGGGGTGGAGCCAGCGCCACGGCATGACCATCATGTCGCGCATCTTCCGCGAGGGCTTCCACCGCGAAGACCCGGTGGATGCCTACAAACGGCTTACCGGAACCACACAGGAAGCGTTCTGCGACGAGACGTTTGAGACCAACCGCCACACCGTAAAGCTGGACTTCCCGCATGCCTATGCCGAGACGCGCCCCTACGTGGGCAGCAGCGAACGCCACCCCGGCTTTGCCACCACGCTGGTAGCCAATGCCGACACCATCACCGCAGTCGATGCCCGACACCGCATGTGGCTGCACCCGGTGGCCGATGAATACCCCGAGGACTACGGCTTCAACGTCATACCCATCCGTTTGGACGGACGTTCGAAGGTGCGCGTTGATTTCGAAGCTATCGATGCCAAGGACGATGCCAATAACTATATGGCTGGCCGTGCAGCCGAAGCAGGCTGGCGCTGGGGCTTCGTGGCCGTCGATTCCAACGGGCGCTGTTCCTATCCCCCCATGCAGAAGAGCCGCAAGGGCACCATCACGTTCAATCCCGACGGCTATAAGGAACTGCTGCTCGTTGTGATGGGGGCACCTACCGAACACCGCCATGCCGGCTTTGGCCGCGACAACAAGCAGGCACAATGGCCTTACCGCCTGCGCGTGCGATAACACTCATATTCTCTTTCCACCATCCGAGATGAACAAAGCACTACTGATTGTGACAGCGCTCCTCATAGGAACCGTCAGCCTCCATGCCCAAACCATCACATCGCCCAACGGACGCCTGGCAGCCGATATTCATGTCGCCTCCGGACAAGTCAGCTATACCCTGCTGTGGGACGGGCAGCCTATTGTGACCAACGCCTGCGCCCATCTGGACGATGGCCAAAAACACGGCAGCGCCCGCTTCAGCAAGTCCGTCAGGCGCCAAGAGCACATCGCTGCCCCCCACTACCGTCAGGCATCGTTCGATGTCACCTATAACGAAACACGCGCGCAACTGGGAGGTGGCCTGTCCGTTTGCTTCCGCCTGTACGATGACGGATGCGCCTACCGCTTTGAAACCACCAAGCGCAACCTGACCATTCACAACGAGCAGGCCGAGTGGCCGCTCCCACCCACGGCTCCCTCCTGGCTGGCATTCAGCACGAACCCCAAGAAGCCCGAGGCCATGGCCTTCCAAAACATATATAGTCACAAGCCGCTGGCCGAGCAACCCAACGAACTGGGCTTCCTGCCTCTCACTGCCGACTTAGGTTCTGTGAAACTAACGCTGCTGGAAGCCGACGTCGAAGCCTATCCGGGCATGTTTGTCAGCGTGGCAGACCAGGGTTTGGTACACGCCACGTTTGCCCGCTACCCGAAGTCGTTCGACCACTATGCCTGGCGCGGCATGACCTACGTATCGGCTACCGAGGACTACATTGCCCGCACCACGACGGCACGCACCTTTCCCTGGCGAATCATGGCCGTGAGCACCGACGACACACAGATGCCGCTGAACAACCTTGTCTATGCGCTGGCAGCGCCCAACCGCATTGGCGATGCCTCGTGGGTGAAGCCCGGAAAGGTGGCCTGGGACTGGTGGAACGACTGGAGCCTGCGCGGGGTACCGTTCAAGGCTGGCATCAACACCGACACCTACAAGTATTTCATCGATTTTGCCGCCCAGTTCGGCCTTCCTTATATTATTCTGGACGAGGGGTGGTACGACAGCAAGAAAGCCGACCTGATGAACCCGGTCGGCGAGGTTGACCTGACACAGCTCATTGCCTACGGTCGCGAGCGCGGGGTAGGCATCATCCTCTGGACGGTGTTCAACGTGCTGGACGAGCACCTGGAGGAAGCCTGCCGCAAATATGCCGACATGGGCGTGAAGGGTTTCAAGGTGGATTTCCTTGACCGCAACGACCAGACAGCCAGCGAGATGATCTACCGCATAGCCGAGGTTGCAGCTCGCCATCGCCTCTTGCTCGACCTGCACGGCACCTACCCTCCCACGGGCTACGATCGCACCTATCCCAACATCGTCAATGTGGAAAGCGTGTTTGGCATGGAAGAGGCCAAATGGAACGAGAACGGCACGGACATGCCGCTCTACGACGTGACCTTCCCCTTCATACGCATGATGTGCGGACCGGTTGATTTCACACCCGGCGCCATGCGCAACGGCACCAAACAGACGTACAAGCCCATCTACGCACAACCCATGTCGATGGGTACACGCTGCCACCAGCTGGGCACCTACGTGGTTTACGACTCGCCGCTGACCATGCTGGCCGATGCCCCCACCAACTATCAGGCCGAACCGCTTGTGCCCCGGTTCATCGCCTCCATTCCCGACCAGGTTGCCGAGACACTTGTGCTCGCCGGTCGCATAGGCGAGTTCATTGTGGTGGCACGCCGCTATGCCGACGGCTCGTGGGCTGTGGGCGGTCTCACCAACTGGGATGCACGCGACGTGGAGGTCAGTTTCAGCTTCCTGCCACAAGGCAAGGCATTCGAAGCCAACATTATGTCCGACGGCCCCAATGCCGAGCATAACGCCGAGGACTATCAAACCAGCACCAGCCGCATCGACAACACCACGAGCCACACCATCCACATGGCATCGGGCGGCGGCTTTGCCATCACGCTGAAGCCCATGCCATAGCCTTATGCAAACCAATCAAAGCGAAGCCATATACAACCGCACCACCTTGTTGGTGGGCGACACCGCCATGACAGCTATCCAAGCCGCTCGCGTCATCCTGTTCGGCGTGGGAGGCGTGGGCAGTTGGTGTGCCGAGAGCTTAGTGCGCAGCGGCATAGGGCGCCTCACGTTGGTCGATTCTGATTGCGTGGCACCCAGCAACCTGAACCGCCAGCTCATGGCCACTACAGAAACACTTGGACAGCCAAAGGTAGATGCGTTAAAATCAAGGCTTTTATCCATCAATCCTAAAGCAGATATCGAAGTGCGCCACGAGCTCTATACAGCAGCCTCTGCGACACACTTCCAACTGGATCAGTACGACTATGTCGTTGATGCCATCGACAGCCTTGCCAGCAAAGCCGACCTTATTCTCCGGGCCTCATCGCTGCCACCCGGCACCACCCTGTTCTCCAGTATGGGAGCTGCGCTGAAGATGGACCCGACAGCCATTCGCGTGGCCGAGTTCTGGAAAGCCGAAGGCTGTCCGCTGGCGCGTGCCCTGCGCACACGTTTCCGCCGCGACAAGACCTTTCCCAAGCGTAAGTTCAAAGTGGTTTATTCGCCAGAACTGCTGCCCAACCTGGGACGTCGGCTGGACGAAGCCCCCACCGCATCATCACAGCTCAAAGGGTTGCCCAATGGCACTGTGGCACACATCACAGCCATCTTCGGCTTCACGCTGGCAGGCTTGGTTATCCAGGACATCTGCCAGCGCATGTCGGGGCGAGACTAAAACCGCGTGCCATGTGCAGGCAACGCAGCACCTGGACAGGCTGAAATCCACTGCCAGACGCACCTTTTTCCATCCTATATAGAACGATTCCCCCTTTTTATTGTTAAAAAGGAAGGTTAGATTTTGCAGGAAGCGGAATTTGCCTTACATTTGTGCCCAAATGCAAACATCAAACCATAAACTATGAATCGTATCTTTACCTGTGTGGTCCTCATGCTGGCCACAATCCTGGCGAGCGCTCAAGTGAATGTGAGCGTGTCGCAGAAACCTGTGGCTGGCCATGACGACCAGATCGACATCGTGTTCACTGGCACCATCGAACCGGGATGGCACGTCTATGCCCCCGACAACGACGGTGGCCCCATACCCCTCTCCTTCAAGACCGAAAATCTTTCGGGTGCCAAGATCATTGGCGGCCTCAAGACGGGCAAGGCCATCCGCAAGATGGACGATATGTTCGGCCAGGAAGTAACCTTCTTCGAGCACTCGTTCTCGGCCACCCAACGCCTGCAGCTGACGGGCGGCAAATGGGAAGCCACCGGCTACTTGCAGTATGGTGCCTGCAACGACCAGAACTGCTTGCCACCCACCAACGTAGAGTTCAGCTACAAAGGCGATTACAAAGCTGCCAAGCCCGCTGCCGACGAGCCGCAGAAGGCCGACGAACAACAGCCTGACGAGGAAAAGCAGGCTGAAGCCGAGGCTGAGACTGCTGCCGACACCGTGGCTGCCGAAGCTGCTGCACCGGCTGGCGCCGACGCGCTGATAAGCCAGTCGGAATCCGACCTTTGGACACCCGTTATCGACCAGCTGCAAACACTCACCACCACCGACCAGGGCACTTCCCGCTCGCTGTGGGGCATCTTCCTGCTGGGTGTGGTGGGCGGCTTGCTGGCGCTGATCATGCCCTGCATCTGGCCAATCATCCCCATGACGGTGAGCTTCTTCCTGAAGCGTGCCAAGGACGACAAGGCCAAAGGCATCAAGGACGCCATCCTCTACGGTCTGAGCATCGTGGTTATCTTTGTGGGGCTGGGTCTGCTGGTCACCCTGATCTGGGGTCCCAGCAAACTGAACGAATTGTCCACCAACGCCATCTTCAACATATTCCTGTTCCTGCTGCTGGTGGCCTTTGCCGCCTCCTTCCTGGGCGGTTTTGAGATGACCCTGCCCGCTTCGTGGAGCAACAAGATGGACAGCAAAGCCACCTCGACCACCGGCCTGCTCAGCATTTTCCTGATGGCCTTCACGCTGGTGCTGGTCAGCTTCAGCTGCACCGCCCCCATCGTAGGTCTGCTGCTGGTCGAGATGGCCACCAGCGGCAATCTCATCGCTCCCACCGTGGGCATGCTTGGCTTCTCGCTGGCTCTGGCCGCCCCGTTCACACTGTTTGCCCTTTTCCCCACATGGCTGAAGCAGGCCCCGAAGAGCGGCAACTGGATGAATGTGGTGAAGGTGGTGCTGGGCTTGGTGGAACTGGCCTTCGCGCTGAAATTCCTCAGCGTGGCCGACCTGGCCTATGGCTGGCGCATCCTGGACCGCGAGACCTTCCTGTGCCTGTGGATCATGATCTTTGCCCTGATGGGCTTCTACCTGCTTGGTTGGATCCGCCTGCCGCACGATGAGGACGAATACGATGACATGGGCGAGGTGATCCAGCGCCCGAAGATCGGCGTGACCCGTTTCTTCGGAGCCCTCTGCGCGCTGGCCTTTGCCCTGTACATGGTGCCGGGCCTGTGGGGCGCACCCTGCAAGGCCGTGAGCGCCTTCGCACCACCCATGTGGACGCAGGACTTCAACCTGGACCACTCCAGCGTGGAGGCCACCTACACCAACTATGAGGAAGGTGTCGAGGCTGCCCGCAAGGCCGGCAAGCCCATCATGCTGGACTTCACCGGATTCGGCTGCGTGAACTGCCGCAAGATGGAGGCTGCCGTCTGGCCCGATGCGCGCGTGCGCCAGCTGATGACGGAGAAGTACGTGCTCATCAGCCTCTATGTCGATGACAAGACCCCGCTGCCACAGACCGTCGAAGTGACCGAGACCGACGGCACCACCCGCAAACTGCGCACAGTGGGCGACAAGTGGAGCTACCTGCAGCGCTCCAAGTTCGGCGCACAGACGCAGCCTTTCTACGTGCTGCTGGACCACGAAGCCAAGCCTCTGGCACCTGCCTACAGCTACAACGAGGACGTGCCCGCCTACGTGCAGTGGCTGGAAAGCGGCCTGAAAGCATTCGGCAAATAACGCTTCGCTTAGCAGCGCTCACAGCCACAGCGCTCACAGCGCTCATAGTTCAGCGCTCACAGCCACAGCGCTGTTCCGTCTCTTCTGCTGCGATTCCATCGCAGCCCCATCTACTACCTAACTAACCCTACAATATGAAACGAATCTTTCTGACCACCCTGGTGCTGGGCTCGCTTCTGGCGGCCCATGCCCAGGCCCCCGTGGAGTGGAACCGTGAAGCCTATCCCGACTACAACCCCACCCCCACCTTCGACTACAAGTGGCTCAATCGGGCCAAAGCCCACATCAAAGCCCGCAAGGCCAAGGGCGAAACCCGGCCAGACCACTGGAACAATGCCGACACAGATGCCTTCCCGCCCGTGGTGAACCAAAGTGCAGGTTCCTGCGGGTCGGCATCGCGCATCTACTACATGTTCACGCATGAGATCAACGCCGCACGCCACGCCAACGGCAAGCTGGCCGAGAACATCTACCCCACCCACTTCACGTGGCTGCTCACATGGGTGAGCAGTCAGGGCAAGGAGATCCTGGCACAGCACACCGGCATCCCCAACAGCGTGGTGTATGGCGGCAAGACCTATAGTGAAACCTTCGGCTACCAGGACTGCGACGACGGCCAGAGCAACTACGGCTGGATGCAGGGCTACGACAAGTGGTTCCATGCCATGCACAACCGCCTGGCCAACAGCGCCAACTTCCCCGCCGTGAACACCGAGGAGGGGCGCGAACTGCTGAAGAACTACCTGTGGAACCACTGCGGCGACGAGAGCTACTCGGCAGGCGGCGTGGTGGGCATCGGCGTGGCTTCCGGCGGCAACTGGCAGAAGATTGGCTCCACCGCCACCAACAAGGAACTGGGCGTGGTGGGCAAATACTACGTGAAGAAATGGGGCAACAGCGTGGACCACGCGCTCACCATCGTGGGCTATGACGACCGCATCGAGTTCGACCTGGACGGCAACGGCAAGTACGGCGAGACCGACAAGGACGAGGTGGGCGCATGGATCGTGGTGAACTCCTGGGGCGACTGGTGCAACAACGGTTTCATCTACTGCCCCTATGCCGAGGCGCGCCCCACGGCTACGACCACCGGCTACTGGACACCCGAGTACTACACCATCCGCCGCAACTACCGCCCCCTGCGCACCTTGAAGGTGACCATGGACTACAACCGCCGCTCGGAAATGGCGCTGTACGTGGGCGTGTCGCAGGACCTCAACGCCACCAAGCCCGACAAGAGCATGTGGCTGCGCCACTTCTACTACGCCGGCCTGGGCAAGGGCGCCAAGACCAATCCCGACCCCGAGATTCCGATGCTGGGCAAGTGGGCCGACGGCGAGCTGCACTCCGAACCCATGGAGTTCGGCTATGACCTGACCGACCTGACGTCCGACATGGACCTGGACCGCCCCATCAAATACTTCTTCTGGGTCGAGACACGCAACTATGCCCAGGGCGAAGGCCACATCTACAACGCCAGCATCATCGACTACACCCTGGACAAGGAGGGCATCGAGACTCCGTTCGACCTGACCGACGGCGGCGTGGCCATAGCCAATGCCGGGAAGAAGACCGAGATCAGCGCCGTGGCACGCCACGAGGTGATGGGCGCCCCTCGCAACCTGGCGCTGGCAGGGCAGCAGCTGAGCTGGCAGGCACCCACACGCGCCAACATGCAGGTGAGCGCCTATCATATCTATAAGAACGGCTTCCTGGCCCTCACGGTGGATGGCAACACCTACAGCGCCACCGTCGATGGCGAAGGCGCCTATACCGTCACCGCCGTTTCCGGCCAGGGCGACGAGGCCATCGAGAGCAACCCGAGCGCTGCCGTCATTGGCCGCGGCGAGGCAGAGCCCCTCACCAACCAAGTGCTGCAGCTGAACTCCTCCTTCACCGTGCCCAATGCCACACAGGGCAGCGTGTCGGCCTATACGCTCGAGTTCTGGATGCGCCCCAACTCCTTCCCCTCGCAGGATGCCTATGGCATCAAAGCCTCGGCGGGCAAGTTCTTCTTCAAGGTGACCAAGGACCGCCGGCTCATCGTGGGCCACGACGGCGGCGACTGCCTGGCCGAGGCCTCGGCACCCACGCTGAGCACCAACACATGGTATCATGTGGCCGTGGTGATCAGCGACCTGAACATCAAGGTGTACCTGAACGGCTCCATGCGTGTGAACTGGACCAGCGGCTGGAACAACAGCGGCATCGCCGGCACGAACAACTTCATCTTCGGCAAGACCGAGGGCACCACCTACAGCAACAAGCAGGTGTACGATGCACCGTGGAGCGGCTACCTCGACGAGATCCGCATGTGGAACCGCGCCCTCACACAAGCCGAAATCAAGGCCAACTACAAGGACGCTTTCATCTATCCGCAGACACAGGCCGACCTGCTGCACTACTACCGCATGGACGTGGTGGGCCAGGCCGATGCCGAGCGTGAAAACCTCATCAACAACGTGACCGAGCTGATCGATGCCCAAGGGCGTGGCAACGTGGCCATCGACGAGCCCGAAAAGGTCAAGGCATGGCAGTTTGAATCGGGCAACCGCTACAACCCCCTCTCCTTCAACCCCTCGGCCGACTTCACCCTTTCGGCCACCACACTCAGCGTGGGGCAGGCACTCACGCTGGCCGACAACTCCTCGCCCAGCACGGTGGCATGGAACTGGACCTTCACCGGGGCCGACGTGGCCACTGCCGGCACCAGCAACCCCGTAGTGGTGTTTACCCAGGCGGGCACACAAACCGTCAAGCTGGTGACCACCAACGCCAACGGCGAGACCGCCGAGAAGGAAGCCACCGTTACCGTGCAGGCCGCCACGGCACCCAAGGCCAGCTTCAAGATGAGCGTGGAGCGCACGGCGGCGGGCGAACACGTAACCTTCATCAACACATCCACGCCCCTGGATGCCTGCACCTATGAGTGGACGCTCAAGGGAGCCGACAACGAGTGCGTGCGCACCACCAACGCCGGAGCCACCTACCAGGCCAAGGGCACCTACAAAGTGAAGCTCACCGCCACCAACGCCGCCGGCACCAGCACCGCCGAGGATTGGATCACCGTGGAGACGGTGGCCCCCGTGGCCGATTTTGCCATACACAACAACGTGTGCGTGAAGGGCGAGAAGATATACCTGGTGGACGCCTCCAAGTATGAGCCCACACAGTGGCAGTGGAGCATCGCCTCGCAGAACAGCACCCTGGCCATGAACGGGCAGAACGGCAGCATCACGCTGGACGAGCCCGGCACCTACAACGTAAGCCTCAAGGCCACCAACGAAGCCGGCACAGGCACCGCCACACGCACACGCGCCATCACCGTGTGCAACGCCGACGGGCAGACAGGCCTGAAATTCGGCGGCACAAACGAGCTGAGCGAAGGCCAGACGGGCAACAACACCGTGACGGCCCCTGCCCCACTCGCTTCACGCTCCAGCTTCACCATCGAGTGGTGGATGTACCCCAACGCCCTGGAGGACTACTGCATCCCCATCGGCGACAGCGAGGCCACCTTCCTGCTCAAGGTAGCGGCCGACGGCACCATGAACGTCACCGTCAAGAAGAAGACCGCCGCCTCCGCAAGCGGCTTCGTGGTGCAGGGCGAATGGCACCACTATGCCGTGGTGTACCGCTCGGGCAGCGTCACCTTCTACCGCGACTGCGAGCAGATCAGCACCGCCACCACCGGCGTGAGCACATGCCCCGCCTGGACACAGTTCCGCATCGGCGGCGACGATGCCGCCATGAACGCCATCATCGACGAGCTGCGCGTGTGGAGCACCAACCTATCGCTCAACGGACTGAAGAGCGTGGCCAACGGCCCCACCGAACCCGCATCCACGCTGGCACTCTACTACGACTTCAACCAGACCTCGGGCGACGTGATCGACCGCAGCGGACACGACCGCACCGGCGTGCGCACCAACTTCGGTCCCGACGGCGACGCCTGGACCACCTCCACCGGCATCTTCTGCCTGAACTTCGACCACAACGTAACGGCCGTCACCTCCAAGTACCTGAAGAACTATCAGGCAGCCTTCGCCACCACGTCGGGCTTCGTAAACGGCACTTCACGCTTCAAGAAACTGGCCACCGGCACCACCACATCGCCATGGATCCAGGAAAACGAGGTGACCGAAGGCAGCGTGACCACCTGCTGGCATGTGGATGCCAACAAGGGCAGCTACCTGACCCTCTCCACCAAATGGGACGGCTTTGCCGACGGCGTGAAGAACCTCAAGCTGTACCAGACCGTGACGCTGCCCGCTGGAGCCTATGAGCTGAGCGTGAGCACCGACAAGGAAGCTGGCGGCTACGGCAGCTGCTTCCTGGTGGCCGCGCCGGGCCGGGGGCTGCCCGACTACGCCGACCTGAGCGCACAGGCCTTCGGCTTCGCGAACCTGAACAACAAGCTCAACTTCGTGCTTAACGAGGAGACGGAGGTGTCGCTCGGCATCCTCTCCAACCAAACCGGGCAGACCTGCACCACCATCAAAGCCTTCGCGCTGACCACCAAGCCCTTCCGGCTGGTGGACGCCAACGGCGAGTCGGTGGCCGACGGCATCGAGGCGCTGCCAGGCATTGCTGCCCCCGCTACGGACCAACTGTTCGACCTCTCCGGCCGCAGGGTGGCCACGCCCGGACGCGGCATCTATATCCGTGGCGGCAGGAAGGTGGTGGTGAGATAGCAGCCGCCGATCCCGCCCCCCGCAGCTACGACCTCATCGGAAAGACACGCGAGCCGCCAAGCGGTTCAGGCGCCGGGAGGATGCAGGGAACGCGGAAAAACACGAAAAGCTGGAACGCGGAACGTAGAAAACGGAACGCGGAAACAACGAAAAAACACAAAAATGCGAAAAAACGCCTTCTGTACCCTTACGGGGGAAACAGGAGGCGTTTTTCGTGTGGGTTGGTGTGGAATAGCGTGGTTTTGATGGAAGTGTGTTGTTTGAAAGGAACTTTTCGTGATTTTCGCTATTTTCGTGTTTTTTCGTGATTTCTTCTTTTCACGAGCTTGTCCCCTTTCCGCTTTCTCTTCTTTCGCGTTTTTCGTGTTTTTCGTGTTTTTTCGTGATCTCTTCTTTTCACGAGCTTGTCCCCTTTCCGCTTTCTCTTCTTTCGTGTTTTTCGCTATTTTCGTGTTTTTTCGTGATTTCTCTCTTCACACTTTCGCTTTTCGTGTTTTTCGCTATTTTCGTTATTTTCGTGTTTCTCGTGATTTCCCCTCCGACCTTCTATCTGCCATTATGTTTAGTTAAATAGTATCAAAAAAGAACTATCGTACAAAAAAAAATCTGCATCGCTAACTACCAAATAGTCTGCGTTTGCGAAAAAAGTCGTACCTTTGCGCCGTTTTTAGGCAAACTGTATTCGAAACTCAAAAAGATAACATAAACAAAACCCCATTACAAATGAAAGAAAACATGAAAACGACTGCACTCTTTGTTGCAGCCATCAGCATGTTCCTGTTCACCTCCTGCGGAAGCAAGACACAACAGGGGCAACAGCAGGCACCCGTCGCCTACAAGACGATAAAGGTGAAGGCTGAAGACAGAACCATCGACACCAAGTACAGTGCCACCATCCGCGGCCGGCAGGACATCCAGGTGCTGCCACAAGTGAGCGGCACGCTGCAGCGCTTGTGTGTGACCGAAGGCCAGCGTGTGACGAAGGGACAGACGCTTTTTGTCATAGACCAGGTGCCCTATCAGGCCGCGCTGAACACGGCCAAGGCTAACCTCGAGGCAGCCAAGGCAGCCGAGGCTACGGCCAAGCTGAGCCTGGAAAGCACCAAGAACCTGTTCCAGCAGCAGGTGGTGAGCGAATTCGACCTGCAAACCGCTCAGAATGCCTACGCGCAGGCCAAGGCTGCCGTGGCACAGGCCAACGCTGCCGTGACGAACGCCGCCAACTCGCTCTCCTACACCGTGGTGAAGAGCCCGGCCAACGGCGTGGTGGGCACCCTGCCCTACCGCGTGGGCGCTCTGGTTGGTCCCAGCATTCCCACCCCGCTCACGACCGTGTCGGACAACCATCAGATGTATGTCTATTTCTCCATGACTGAAGCACAGATGCTGGAGAAGATCCGCCAGGCTGGCAGCGCTGAGGCCGCCGTGAAAGCCATGCCGGCTGTGCGCCTGCAGCTGGTGGACGGCTCGGAGTATGAGCAGACGGGCGTGGTAGAGACGGCAGCTGGCGTGGTGGATCAGAACACCGGCAGCGTGTCGCTGCGTGCCGTGTTCGACAACCCCAAGGGACTGCTGCACTCGGGCAGCACCGGCAACGTGGTGATCCCCGTTGAACTGAAGAACCACATCGTGATTCCGGCCACGGCTGTGAAGCAGCTTCAAACCGTGCACCAGGTGTTCAAGGTGGAGAATAAGAACGGCCAGCGCACAGCCGTGGGCACCAACATCGAAGTGGCTCCCTACAACACCGGCAAGGAATTCATCGTGCTGAGTGGCCTGAAGGTGGGCGATGAGATTATTGCCGATGGCGCCGGTATGGTCAAGGAAGGAGCACTGGTGAAGTAAGAGTCGCGCTGCGCGCGAAGATGATGAGAGTCGCGCTGCGCGCGAAGTTGAAAGTTTAAGGTTCTTCGCAGAGCGAAGCGTCGCAAGCGCCGAGCGGAAAGTTGAAGGAGTCGCGCTGCGCGCGAAGTTCTTCGCAGAGCGAAGCGTCGCAAGCGCCGAGCGGAAAGTTGAAAGTTTAAGGTTGAAAGTTTAAGGCACCTTGACTCCTTTAGCTATATAATCATTAGATTACAATATCACACAATGAAAGGAAATATCTTTATCAAGCGCCCAGTGATGGCCATGTCCATTGCCATAGTCATCGTGCTGCTTGGCGCCATCAGCTACTTTAACCTGCCGGTGGAGCAGTTCCCCGACATCGCACCGCCAACGGTGGTGGTCAGCGCCACCTATCCCGGTGCTTCGGCCGAGACCGTGACAAAGGCTGTGATTCAGCCGCTGGAAGAGAGCATCAACGGCGTGGAGAACATGACGTACATGACCTCCAGCGCCAGCAACTCCGGCACGGCACAGATAACCGTCTATTTCAAGCAAGGCACCAACCCCGACATGGCCGCCGTGAACACGCAGAACCGCGTCAGCATGGCCCAAGGCCTGCTGCCGCAGGAGGTGACGATGATCGGTGTGACCACCTTCAAGCGTCAGACGTCGATGCTGCAGATCAATGCCATGGTGAGCGACGTGCCCGAGTACGACCCTAACTTCATGGGCAACTACATGGCCATCAACATCACCCCGCAGCTGAAGCGTATCAAGGGCGTGGGCGAGGTGTTTGCCCTGGCCGCCAACTACTCGCTTCGCATCTGGCTGAAGCCCGAGGTGATGGCTCAGTACGGCCTTGTGCCCTCCGACATCACCGGCTGCCTGGCCGAACAGAACCTGGAAGCAGCCGTAGGCCGACTGGGTGAGAAGCCCATGGAAGGCGGACACGGCGACGGCGTGGACAACGTGTATCAATACACGCTGCGCTACACTGGCCGCCTGAAGGAGGTGAGCGAGTTTGAAAATATCGTCATCATGGCCAAGCCCGACGGCTCGCTGCTGCGACTGAAGGACGTGGCCGAACTGGAACTGGGTCAGGCCGACTACGGCTTCAGCGGCAAGCTCAACGGCAAGCCCTCGGTCACCTTCATGGCCTTCCAGCTCTCCGGTGCCAATGCCAAAGAAACCAACGACCGCCTCACCGCCGCGCTGCGCGAGATGGAGAAGACCCTGCCCAAGGGTCTGCACTTCGAGCAGATGATGTCGTCCAACGACTTCCTGCTCGAGTCCATTGCCAATGTTGAGGAGACGCTGGTCATTGCCATCCTCCTCGTCATCCTCGTGGTGTACTTCTTCCTGCAGGATTTCCGCGCCACCCTCATCCCCTCCATCTCGATCATCATCTCGCTGGTGGGCACATTTGCCGCGTTGCAGGCGGCAGGCTTCACGCTCAACCTGCTCACCCTCTTCGCCCTGGTGCTGGCCATCGGTACCGTCGTGGACGATGCCATCGTGGTGGTCGAAGCCGTGCAGGCCAAGTTCGATGCCGGCTACACCAGTGCCTACAAGGCCACGAAGGACGCCATGGCCGATGTGACCATGGCCGTGCTGTCCTGTACGTTCGTGTTCATGGCTGTGTTCATCCCCGTCACGATGATGCCCGGCACCTCCGGCATGTTCTACACCCAGTTCGGTGTCACGCTGGCCACGGCCGTGGGTATCTCCTGCGTGTCGGCCCTGGTGGTGTGCCCGGCACTGTGTGCCATGCTCATGCGCCCGGCCAAGTCTGACCGCGAGGCCAAGAACCCCGTGAGCCGCTTCTTCCTGGGCCTGAACCGCGGCACGCGCAAGGCCTACAACTGGAGCTACGGCGCCACCATGCGCGGCTACACCCGCAGCCTCCGCGGCACCATCAACCACCGCTGGGTGGCTCCGCTGAGCCTGCTCATCGCCGTGGTGCTGCTGGTATTCTTCATGTCGTCCCTGCCCAAGGGCCTCGTGCCTCAGGAGGACCAGGGTGTGCTCATGGTGGATGTAACCTGCCCGCCGGGCAGCAACCTGGCCTACACTGAGTCGGTGCTGGACCGCGTTCAGGAAATCATCAAGGACGACGAGGACATACAGACCTTCTCCCGCACGGCCGGCTACGGCATGATGGGCGGCCAGGGTGCCGCCAACGGCATGGTCATCCTCCGCCTGAAGCACTGGGACAAGCGCCACGGACTGCAGCACAGCTCCAGCATCAAGAAACTGATGCTCATGGGCCAGTTCATGAAAGAAATCCCCGAGGCACAGATCTTCTGCTTCGAACCGGGTATGATTCCCGGCTACGGCCTCGGTTCGAACGTGGACCTGCACCTGCAGGACCGCTCGGACGGCGACAAGGGCGTGTTCCTGGAGCAGACACAGGCCTTCCTGGCCGAGCTGAGCAACCGCAAGGAAATCCAGATGGCCATGACCTCCTATGCCCGCAACTTCCCGCAGTACCAGGTCGAAGTGGATGCAGCCCAGTGCAAGCTGGCCGGCATCTCGCCCTCGGCAGTCCTCTCTGCCATGAGCGGCTATCTGGGCGGCTCGTATGTGTCCAACTTCAACCAGTTCGGCAAGGTGTACCGCGTCATGATGCAGACCGACCCGAAGTACCGCACCTCTGAGGCCGACCTGGCCAACATGTACGTGCGCAGCAGCAAGGGCATGGCTCCCATCTCGCAGTTTGCCAAGCTCACCCCCATCCTCGGTCCTGAAATCGACAAGCACTTCAACCTCTTCTCCGAAATCACCTGTATGGTTCAGCCCGCACAGGGCTACACCACCAGCGATGCCATGCGCATCATCGACGAGGTTCGCACGCAGACCCTGCCCGACCACATCACGTATGAGTATGGCAGCATCTCGCGCGAGGAGTACGAACAGATGGGCAGCAACCAGACCATCCTCATCTACGCCATCTGCGTCATCCTCATCTTCCTCATCCTGTCGTGCCTGTACGAGTCGTTCCTCGTGCCCTTCGCCGTGATCCTCTCCGTGCCGGCAGGTCTGATGGGTAGCTTCGGTCTGGCTTGGCTGTGGAACCAGGTCAGCGTGGGCATTGGCCGCATGGCCACGGGTGCCGACATGTACGTCATCGGCCAGGTGGAGAACAACATCTACCTGCAGACGGGTGTGATCATGCTGATCGGTCTGCTGGCCAAGACGGCCATCCTGATCACCGAGTTCGCCCTGGAACGCCGCCGCAAGGGCATGGGCATCGTCGAGGCTGCCTACGCCGCCTCCGAGGCTCGTCTGCGTCCTATCCTGATGACGGTGCTCACCTGCGTGCTCGGCATGCTGCCGCTCATCTTTGCCAGCGGTGCTGGCGCCAACGGCGACCGCACCATCGGCATCGGCGTTGTGGGCGGTATGATTGTAGGCACCTTCGCCATCCTCTTCACCGTGCCTGTGTTCTTCATCTTCTTTGAGTGGCTTCAGGAGAAGATCCGTCCTGCCATGAAGGTGGAAGCCGACCAGCAGTTCATCAAGGAGCAGCAGCGCAGCATTCAGGAGAAGAAAGAAGCTCAGAGCGAGAATAAATAAAACCTCGAAGTCCATGGTGCCGGCGGCTTTCCGCCGGACACCCTGACTTCCTCATAACAACGAAACAGCAATGAAAAAGCAACTATTCATCATAGCCTTTGCAGCCACATGCCTCTCCTCCTGCAGCGTCATGAAGAACTACGAACGTCCTGCCGACCTGCGCACCGAGGGCCTCTACGGCACCGCACAGGTGGGACAGAGCGAGCAGGGGCTGGGCGCCAAGGCCTGGCGCGAGTTCTTCACCGACCCGCAGCTGCAGGAACTGATCCAGCGCGGCCTCGCACAGAGCGTAAGCATGCGCCAGCTCGACCTTCAGATTCAGGAAGCACAGGAATACCTCAAGTGCTCCAAACTGGCCTATATCCCCAGCCTGGCCATCGCACCGCAGGGCCAGCTCTCCAGTTTCGACTGGTCCAAGCCGCTCAAATTCTACACCGTGCCCCTTTCCGCTTCGTGGCAGATTGGCAGCTTCGGCACGCTGCGCAATGCCAAGAAGAAAGCCGAGGTGGGCGTGGAGCAGACACGCGTGGCACGCCAGGCTGTGCAGCAGGCGCTGGTGGCCAACATCGCCAACATCTACTATTCGCTCTGCATGCTCGACGCACAGCTGGCCATCAGCGAGCAGACAGCCAAGAACTGGCGCGAGAGCGTTGAACTGACCCGCAAACTCATGGCCGCCGGACGCAGCAACAAGGCTGCCGTGGCACAGAGCGAGGCCAACTGCTACAGCGTGGAAGCCAACCTCCTGGACCTGCGCGAAGGCATCACCGAGGCCGAAAACGCACTCTGCACCATCCTGGGCGAGCCGCCCCACCACATACAGCGCGGCACCTTGGCCTCCTTCCAGGCTCCAGCCGCCATCGAGACCGGCGTGCCCATGGCACTGCTGCAGAACCGCCCCGACGTAAAGCAGGCCGAACTCAAACTGGCCAGCGCCTTCTATGACGTCAATTCGGCACAGGCCAGCTTCTACCCTGCCCTCACCATCAGCGGCACGCTCGGCTTCACCAACAACGGCAGCAGCGTCGAGCTCAATCCCGGCAAGTGGCTGTGGAACGCCCTGGGCCAGCTGGCTCAGCCCATCTTCCAAAACGGACGCTTGCGCGCACAGAAGAAGGTGGCACTGATGCAGCAGGAAGAGGCCAAGATGGCCTTCGAACACAGCCTTATTTCGGCGGGCAACGAGGTTAACACCGCGCTGGTCAAGCTGCAAACCGCACAGGGCAAGCGCCAGCTGATCGAAGGCCAGATCCGTTCGCTCAGCGATGCCGTCAGCGCCACCGAAGCCCTCTACAAGGACAACGTGAGCCGACAGGTCAACTACCTGAACGTGCTGACCGCCCAGACCGGCCTGCTCAGCGCCCAACTCGGACAGTTGGCCAACCAGTATGCCATTATCTCGGCCACCATCGAGCTGTACCAGACGCTGGGTGGCGGAAGCCTGACGGAATAAACCACACGTCATACTTTTCAATTAATAGAACACACCTTCAATAACAAATAGAGGAAAGCAGTGTACCCCGTGTACACTGCTTTCCTTGCTTCTCACAATATCACTGAGACAGCTGCAATGAAATACTTTTCTCCGAAAACCAGCCTTCGTTTCCGAAAAAGCCATTATCTTTGTGGCGCAATCACGAAGGACGCAGGAGAAATAGGCTGTTCATCATCATACTGCTCATCGCCGCTGCCATCATGGCAGCCTGCCGCCGCAGCAACCCCGAAGCTGCGGCGCTGCTGGCCCGTGCCGACTCCCTCCTCAATCCACCCCCATCCACGGCAGCCCGAAGCCAGGGCGCTGACACGCCCCCCGCCGGGGGGCCACAGGGGGCCCTCCATCTCCTCGACAGCGTTCAGCATCAGGCCCGAACCGCCTGGCCGAAGGCCGACCGCATGCGCTATGAGGTGCTGCTGGCAGAGGCCATGAACAAGAGCTACAAGCCCTTCACTACCGACTCCGTGCTGAAGCAGGTGGTCCGCTACTACGACCGCCACGGCTCCAACGACGAACAGCTCAAAGCCCACTATCTCCTCGGCTGTGCCTACCGCGACATGGGCGAAGCACCCGCCGCCATCAATGCCTGGCAGGAGGCGGTGGATTGCGCGGACACGCTCAGAACGGATTGTGACTACAACACGCTATACCGGGTGTATGGGCAGATGGCCGAAATATATACGAGGCAGTATCTCACAGATAAGGCACTTGAAGCTCAAAAATTTAATTGTCGTTATGCCATTCTTGCGGGTGATACCCTATATTACATTCATGGACTCTTGATGTTAGCAGACAACTATTATGCGCTAAAAGATACAGACGCTGTATTTCAGCACATCGAGCAAGCTCGACTACTATATTTGGAACGTGGCATGAGGCATGAGGCTGCGAGAGTCTATCCTACAGCTATCCAAATAGCTCTTGAACATGGTCATTACAAACGTGCCCATAGGATGCTGCATATTTTTGAGCAGGAATCAGGGCTATTTGACGAGGACGGTAACATCTCTGAGGGCTACCAAAAGTACTATTATCACAAAGGCAACTATTATTTAGGTGTTAATCAGCCCGACTCTGCAGAAAAGTTCTTCCGAAAGCTGTTGCCAATCCCCTCCAACACCATCGACGGCTATCGTGGTCTTGGGGTATTGTTCCAATCAGAAAGCAAGGTAGATTCAGCCCTCAAATATGCACATCTCTATGAATTTGCTCTTGTAGATTATTTGAATGCCACCCAGGCTGAAGCCGTACGTCAAGCAGCAAGCATGTACGATTATACAAGGAATGAACAAGATGCGCGTGTCAAGTCAATAGAAGCTAAAAGAACAAAGAATATATTACAGGGTGTCCTATGCACGGCCTTTTTAATAATAAGCCTTATATATATTACCTATAGAAGATATAGAGAAAAACGAACAACAGAAGTGATGCAGCTTTCCAAACTTTATCAGGATACTTCCCGAAAACTATCCTCAACATTAGATGAACTTAGTATTCTAAATAGTGAGAACAAGACACTGGAACGGCTAAAGCAGGAATATGCTGAAAAGTTACAGGTACAGTCAGACAATACGATAGAAAAAAACAGAACCATAGCAAAATTGCTGACCCAGAACAGACAGATAAAAGAGGATATGATAGCAATCCAAAAGAATCGGGATCTGCTCATCGCTAAAAAGGATAAGGAAGTTGAAGTCCTGAGAAAAGGCATCAAGCATCAACATGACCAATTAATGAAACTGAAAGCCCCAGAGAGGGAAATTGCGCTGAAGGATACAGATATTGTCAAGTTCTTCATCCAAATTGGGCAACCACATAAAAACAGCAATACAAGTGGTTCTCTCATCGTACCTGCACGAGAAGCAACAGAAAAAGAATGGACGGATTTGAGCACCACGTTCCAAAAATATCTACCTACCTTCATTGCTTATTTGACAGAAGAGGTGGAGCTTTCATCGCAAGAGTATAAGGCATGTCTGCTCTTCCGCCTTAATCTCCCAGGCAATGAAATAGCTACGCTTTTAGGTACCTCATCCCCTCGGATATCAAAACTGAAGGGAATCCTCAATGCAAAACTATTCAGCAGTGATAAGATCTCCAAGTTCCTCATGAACTTAAAAAAGCTGTAGGCGTATGCCCTTTATCCCCTTAACTCAATCACTTTCTATTCTCAAGCAGTTATAATACTTAATCTTGATTTTCAAGCAATTAATGCGGAGTCGTAACAAAAGGATAAATTAGGGTTAATTATTTCTTATAGCGAACTGAATCTCAAATGATTATCTATTCCATTTTTTGTGAAAGGTTAATTTTGGGTTAACTAAAATATGCTTGTATTTTTGCAAGCAACTCGATTTTTGAATACCTTTGCAGCGATTTTAGTCACAACCTCAACCCATAAACTAAACCTTATGAACAAAAAACTTTTCATCTTGGCAATGGCTTTGTCCACGTCCGTCATGTTAAAAGCAGATCCAAAAGATCCTGTACCTCTTACCCCCGTTGTTTATACTCCTGGTAATAATGGGGGCAATCCCAGATTCCCGGTCGCTATGCCCGAGTTCTATCTTGACGGCTACACGCTGACTGCCGGTTCATACACCGTCGGCTCCACCGTCGAGCTGAAGGACGCGGATGGCGACGTGGTGTTCACCACTTATATATATGTAGAAGGTGACACCGTCACACTGCCCTCCTCCCTCAGCGGCACCTACACCATCGAGGTGACCCGTGGCAGCCAGACTTTCGTCGGTGAAATCGAACTCTAACCTTCATTTTAGCCGATTCCATCGGGATTAGTTTTCGATGGAATATCCTTAGACCTGGACGAAGGAGAAATACAATAAGAATTCTTCGGTTTTTCTTTGCGCATAGAAGAAGAATAACTAAATTTGCCACACTAATCAAAAACCTTACTACAATGAAACGCTTAATTCTATATTACATTCTTTCCTTTTTCATATTTGGCCTACATGCCCAGCAAGAGGATAATTACCGTCCGTTAGTGGAAGAGGGCAAGCGGTGGACGTATGATCATTTCTTGAGCGAGTCTGTGCCGAATCGGAATTACTTCTTTTGGTATTATCTTCAAGGTGATACAACGATAGCAGGGCAAGAATGCCTAAAGCTGTATGTGGAGAATGAATATAACGGGGGAGCAGTCCAGTATGCAGGCGCGCTTGTTGAAACTGAGAAAAAGGTGTTCTGGTTTCAACCCGGAAAGACAGATCCGATGCTCCTATATGACTTCGACTGTTCCATAGGTGAGGAGTTGCTGTTGCAAGAAAAGTTCAAAGCGCATGTGCTCAGCATTGATACAATAACTGATGACAGAGGAACATATCGTTCCATCCTGTTGGCTCCTGCAAGGGATGATGACTCCCCAGAACAGGCAGAACTTTATTCATTCACCTGGCTGGAAGGTGTCGGCGGAACAGGGAATCTGCTCACATACATAGGCTTTGGACTATATAACACACTAAAGACTTGCGAAGTGAATGGTGATACGCTGTATCAGTGGAAACCGTCTAAGGAGGTGGCTCCGGGCTATCATGAGATGGCAGTTGAGGGGAAAACTTGGAATTATATTCACCATTATGTGGATGAGAACGGCGTGCATGATGAGCCTTTTGCGTATGTGGTCAAGGGCGATACGCTGGTTGCTGAGCGCTTCCCATACAGAAAACTTTATCGGCAAGACTCATCAGGCGAGACATATATCGGCATGATGAATGAAATTGGGCGGACGTTTCTTGTGAGGTATGCGGGCAGCAACTATTGGCAATACCACTATCAGTTTGAACGAGATGATATAGGTCGTGTCTATGAGTGGGCTTCCCAATACGGTCGCGGCCGTGTCTATTGGATGCTACACTCTATCGACACCATCATGGTGAATGATATGAAGTTCCGTCGGCTCACCTTCTTTCAAAAGACCATTCAAGGTGGCACGGAAGGCTTGCTCACACATATTGACGATGGCGATGACGTCTGGCATGAGATATGGATTGAGGGTGTTGGTTCACAATACAGCGGTGTGGAAAGCCCTGTTCACGAAGCACAACCACAGGACGACTATACCTATCTGTTGTCCTGCTACGAAAACGGCAAATGCATCTTCACAGCTGCCGACTTCACAACCGCCATCCGCAACATCCCCCAGTCACCCTCTCAGCCCGATGCCCAGCCGTCATCCTTCTACGACCTCCAGGGCCGCCGCCTCTCAGCACCGCCCGCACGGGGCATGTATATTCAAGATAAGAGAGTAAAGATACTTTGCCACTGAAGAGTTACATCTAAAAACGCGGAAAGCGCGAAAGAGGGGATTGGCTGCTGTAAGAAGTGAGACGTTTTATCAAAAACGGCCCTTTTGATATTCAAGAAGGGGTGGTCTTACAAATTGAAAACGGAGTTATTGTATAAAACAAGAACACTATGCTACGCAGAATTTATTTCATGCAATTATTGCTTTTATGCTTAATCTGTGCATCTATTCACGCTAAAGG
>JAFXQT010000012.1 GCA_017526905.1 Bacteroidaceae bacterium
ATTATTGATTTCCATAAATTCCGATTCATCTGTCTGTTGCTTTATACGTCAACGCATCCGACGGCCATCCCGTCACATTGTGGCCGGTGTCGAGGCGATGGATGGCTTGCATGTCATCATCCGAGAGGGTAAAGTCGAAAAGATTGATGTTTTCCTGCATCCGCTCCTTGTGGGTGGTCTTTGGAATGGCAATGATGCCGTTTTGTACGAGGAACTTCAGGGCTATCTGAGCAGCTGTCTTGCCATTCTTTTCGCCAATAGCCGCCAAGGTGGGCTCCTTAAAGATACCGTGTTTACCTTCAGCCAACGGACTCCAGGCCTCTAACTCCACACCGTATGGTTTCAAATACTCCAGCATCTTGCGCTGTTGGTAGAACACATGGGCCTCACATTGATTCACTACGGGCATCACCTTGGCACCGCTGACTATCTTTGGGAAAGTGTTGGGATAGAAGTTTGATACGCCAATAGCACGGAATAATCCTTGGTGGTAGAGTTCTTCGAGTGTCTGCCACATCACCGTAGGGTTGCCCACGGGCCAATGAATAAGCATCAGATCCACGTAGTCAAGTCCCAGCAGTTTCATGGAGTGGCCGACCGAACGGAGCGTTTCTTCCCGAGTGTAGCACGAATCGCAAATCTTGGTGGTCACAAAGAGTTCTTCCCTCGGAACGCCACATGCGCGCACCGCATCGCCAACACCTCGCTCATTATAGTACATGGCTGCCGTGTCGATGCTCCGATAGCCCACACCGACGGCATCTTCAACCACCCGTTGAGTCTCCCGTTCCGGAATGTCATAGACGCCAATACCCAATATTGGCATCTTAACTCCGTTGTTCAGCGTCTTGTATTCCATATTGCCCTCACACACGCTTGCCAAGCTCGTAAGCCTCTTGCAATTTGGGATTGCCTTCAATCTCGCGGGCATCGTTCACGCCGCCGCAGAAAAGCGTGCCTGCCAAGCGGCTTTTGGGATAGCAGTCTATCCAGCCTGTCAGCCCCATCTCGGCCCGCTTCGGGGTCCCGTCTTCATCTTCCGCAGCCGTTGTAAGCAGATAGACCTCACGGAATTGGTAGTCTTGCTCGTACATGGCATTCATACGGTCGATGAGCGTCTTCATCTGTCCGCTCATTTCATAGTAGTAGATGGGTGTGGCCCACACCACCACATCGGCCTTCAGCACCTTGACCATGATGTCGTTTACATCGTCCTTGATAACGCAACGCCCCAGTTTCTGACAAGCCATGCAACCTTTGCAGAACTGGATGTTCTTACCCGTCAGGGAAACCTTCTCCACTTCGTGTCCAGCTGCTTTGGCACCTTCTATAAACTTCTCAGCGAGCATATCGCTGTTTGAGCCATGACGAAGGCTCGTGGAAATGACTATTACTTTTTTCATTTTGTCTGTTGATTACTAAATTGGAAGTTACTTGCTTTTTAGTTCTCTTTCTTCTCTAAGTACTCTAACAAATCTATTGTTCCTGCCTCATTTTCAATATTAAGAAGTGGTACTTTCTCCACAATCCTTGTCTTACCAGTTGCCTTGTCAACGTAAAAATGAACCGTTGCTCCGGTATAACTGCGGAATACCACTTCATAAGCAGAATCCGATTCTGCTCCCATCTCGACATACATAATGGAGGGAATTTCCTTAGCGGCACTCCAGTCATAGACGTCATGGCAATATTTGTTTACTCCCTCGTAAGCGTTTTCTGCCGTAACCCTTTTATCGGGATGGCCTAAACCACACGAAAAGAATAAT
Organism: Bacteroidaceae bacterium; assembly: GCA_017526905.1. Lineage (GTDB taxonomy): Bacteria > Bacteroidota > Bacteroidia > Bacteroidales > Bacteroidaceae > Physcousia. The sequence goes on from JAFXQT010000012.1 coordinate 1,767, forward strand.
ATAAGTGACAGGGGAAATATGACGATAAGTGGTTTCATTTCTCTATTCGCTAAACTTCTGAATTTGTTTCACTGTCCTGTGGCCCTCTGTAAGTGTTCCTTACAGGTTGCCGATTTGTCGAGTTTACCTTCATCTGGCCGCTGTGGCCAAATCGGAATAGCCATTGTTCGTTACCACGCTGCCCTGAAGCTGGAACTCCTCGTTCTCGTATTCCATCGTTCTTGCTATGGAAACAACCATAGGTCAGGCGGAGAGGATTGGCGGGTTCTGGTGGCGCAAATGTACGGCATAAATATGGAATAGCAAATCTTTTTTGAAGAAAAGGGTAGTGGCGGCTAAAGAAAAACCTGACTTTACCTGAAACAGGTACACACTTTGTTACCTATGCTTACTGATGTAGTGCACTCTTGTCTGATTTCCTTCCTGAGGCAGTACACATTCTCCTCAAATGCTTCCTGTACGACTGCAAAGCGTACGGGTTACGGCTGTAAAGCGTACGGGTTACGGCTGCAAAGCGTACGGGTTACGGCTGCAAAGCGTACGGGTTACGGCTGTAAGGCGTACGGGTTACGGCTGTAAGGCGTACGGGTTATGGCTGCAAAGCGTACGGGTTGCTTTTGGGTACCCAAATAGTTGAGGTTAACCTTGATTGTGCCGGCACTGGGCGGGCGGACGGATGGCGTGTAGGGTGGCGGTGGGAAGCCTGCGGGTGGCAAGGTGCCGGACTGGCGCAAGGCGAGCGCTGGCCTGGCGCAAGGCGAGCCTCCGACGGCCGCAAGTCGGGGCGTGTGCGGCAATGGTATATGGTGGGCTCAAGTATGTGCTATGGCTCTTGCATTTCCTTCACTTTTTGCCCATTTCCTTCACTTCCTTCACCGTTTCCTTCACTTGCTAATACGCTGCTACGAAGCGTGTTAAGCCCAAAAGTGAAGGAAGTGAAGGAAAATTCGGGAAAACTACATGAAAGAGCATCAGCCCCGGCACTTGCTGGCTTGGAGGAAACCGTGTGCAGGTGTCGGGGCTGAGTGGGATGGGGGAGTGGCTTGTGCAAGTCTGGTGTCTATGCAAGTCAGGTGTCAATGCGGCCGGCCGGACTGTGGGCGGCTGATGGGGCCGCGGGCATCAGTACTGCTCGTCCTGGTTGGGGAAGTCGCAGCTCTTCACGTCGGTCACGTACTGGCCGATGGCATCGGTCATGATTTCGTAGAGGTTGGCATAGCGACGCAGGAACTTGGGCGAGAAGCCCTGGTTCATACCCAGCATGTCGTGTACCACGAGCACCTGTCCGTCGCAGGCGCCGCCGGCGCCGATGCCGATGATGGGCACGTTCACGCTCTTGGTCACCTCCTCGGCCAGCGCGGCAGGAATCTTCTCCAGCACGATGGCGAAGCAGCCGGCCTCGGCCAGGGCCTTGGCATCGGAGCGCAGCTTGTTGGCCTCGGCTTCCTCCTTGGCGCGCACGGCGTAGGTGCCGAATTTGTTGATGCTTTGCGGCGTCAGTCCCAGGTGTCCGCACACGGGTATGCCGGCCTCGAGAATCAGCTTGATGGCAGGAATGATTTCGACGCCCCCTTCCAGCTTCAGTGCGTCGCACCCTGTTTCCTGCATGATGCGCACGGCATTGCGCACGGCATCCTGCGGATCGACCTGATAGGTGCCGAAGGGCATGTCGCACACCACGAGCGCACGCGACACGCCACGCACCACCGAACGGGCGTGGTAGATCATTTGGTCCAGGGTGATGGGCAGCGTGGTTACGTTGCCAGCCATGGTGTTTGAGGCGCTGTCGCCCACGAGGATGACATCCACGCCGGCCCCGTCAACGATGCGGGCCATGGTGTAGTCGTAAGAGGTAAGCATGGCAATCTTCTTGCCTTTCTGCTTCATTTCGTAGAGCCGATGCGTGGTTACTTTGCGCGCATCTTCAACGAGATATCCAGCCATTTGTCTTTTTATTTAAGGTTCGCAAGCGCTGCCTGTTTGGCAGATAGAGGAAGCAAGGGAAGCTATCCCGCTCATCAGCCACGGAGATGGAGAAGCATGCGTTGCATATTTGCAATAGAAGCGTCTTTTATCTCCTTCAGTATCTATTACTTGCGAAAGATGAGTTGAATTATTTGTCTAAGTTGACGAGTGTGTATTTCTTTGAGCCGAGTCCGATCTGTTCGGCATAGTCGGTGATGTAGGTGCCGTGCTGGCGGTTGATGCGTTGGATGAGGGGCTTGTTGTCATCGCCCGGCGTAGCCTTGTGGCTGAACACCATGTCGAGGCAGGCCTGGTCGGCAGCCACGGGGTCGAGCGATGCCACGATGCCCATGTCCTTCAGCTCGGGGGCGGCAGGGTTGCCGTCGCAGTCGCAGTCCACGCTCATGTTGTTCATCACATTGATGTAAACGACCCGTCCGCCCATGTACTCGTGCACGGACTGTGCGGCAGCGGCCATGCTCTCCAGGAAATCGTCCTGCGGAGCCGTTACCCAGTGGTCCTGCGACACGCCGGCCGAGTGTATGTTCCATTTGCCTGCGGTGCTGGCCACGCCGATGCTGGCATTCTTCAGCACGCCGCCGAAGCCGCCCATCTGGTGGCCCTTGAAGTGGGCCAGGTTGATCATGAAGTCGTAGTTGGCCAGGTGCTGCCCCACGATGTTGTTTTTGATGTGCTTGCGGTCCTTGACGGGGATGCGCATCTGCCCGAACTCGTCCATGATATCCACTGCAAAGATGGAGTCGAAGCCGTGCTCGTGGATGGTCTTCCAGTGCTGCTTCACATCCTGGCGTGTGCCGCCATAGGCCGTGCAGCACTCCACGATGGTGCCGTTTACGTGTTCCACCAGCTGGCGGATGAGTGTGGGCTTAAGGTAGTGCTTGTTGCCGCCCTCGCCGCTGGATATCTTCACGGCCACGTGGCCTTGGGGCTTGACGCCGAGTGCCTCGTAGATGCGCAGGAGGGATTCCGGGCTGATGTCGCGGGTGAAGTACACCTTTGATTGCGACATAGCCACCACGCTTATGAGCGTGATGGCTAAAGTGAGTATGCTCTTTCTCATTTTTATGGGTAAAGTGTTTGTCTTCATTGTGCGCGCTTCGTGTTCACGCCGCGGCGGCATGTCACAGCCTGTGTGGTGTCCTGCTGGCCATCGGCTTCGGCCTGGTTGTCGGCCTGTGCGGCAGCGCGGGTAGCGGTCAGTGCCTGTGTGCTGTCGGCGGCAGCCGTCTGGCCTTTCACGCGGTAGTAGTCGTACCATTCGTAGCCGTAGTCATAGCTGGCATAGCCGTAGTCGTCCCAGTAGTAGTCGTAGCTGTACAGTTCGAAGTAGGTGGACGAGTCCCAGCCATCGAGCCAGCCGGTGAAGTAGCGGCTGTTGAGCGAGTACTGGCGGATGGTGCAATCCAGCGCCTCATCGTCGAAGTAGAGGTGGATGATGCCGTCGAGCACTTCCCACTCGAAGTCGTGGCGAACGGTGTAGGTGCCATAGCGACCGTAGTAGTCGTACTCGATGCCGCGTCCGCGGGTGCTGCGGTAGTTGTAGGGGATGAATTGGATGTCCGATCCGCGGGCCTTCTGCCCGTTGACGTACATGTCCAGGTCGCCGAACCACCGGCCTTCGATATTGGTGAGCGTGCTGCCGATGTAGGCGTCTTCGTCGCAGCTGGTCAGCATGAAAGCCGACATGACCACGAGCAGAAGCGAGCTGAGGGTATAACGTAGCGTTGTCATAGTGGTGTAACGTTTAGAGGTGAATACTTTCTTTGTTCTGTGTGTGTCCGAAACGGTGTCGTATCGAATCACAGCGCAAAGGTATTGCTTTCCGGTGGCCTCACAAATGGCAAATCCCTAATCGTGGGGGGATTTTCCCTAAACGAAAGAAACACGGCTTTGTGGCCGTGTCTCTTCGTTTGTAGGAACGATCGGGCTCGAACCGATGACCTCTTCAATGTGACTGAAGCGCTCTGAACCAACTGAGCTACGCTCCTGTTTGCATGCCGTAGGGGTTACCTCCTCGTTTGCGGCTGCAAAGGTAGGCATTTCTGCCGAACTGGCACACAAAAGGACCGACTTTTTTTTGTTGAGCCCTTCTTTTTATACTTTATTCACACTTCCCCGTGTTCCTACACCCCCTATCTAAATGGCATGCGTATATATAAAAGGTGTGGTTGCATGCACGGGTTCGGCAAAAAAGCCTTATCTTTGCGGCGCAAACCAAAACGATTGCTTATGAACCGTACATTAGACATGATGGTGAGTGCCTATGGCTTCGCCCGCGAACTGGAATATGATATGGCTATCCTGCCGTGGGGGGCCACCGAACCACACAACCTGCATTTGCCCTATCTGACGGATGCCATTCTGAGCCACGATGTGGCGGTGGAGGCCGCTGAGCTGGCGCTGGCACAGTTTGGAAAGCGCTGCATGGTGATGCCGCCTGTGTATATGGGCAGCCAGAATCCCGGTCAGCGCGAGCTGAAATTCTGCGTGCATGCCCGCTATGAGACGCAACGCGCCATGCTGACCGACATCGTGGCCTCGCTGCACCACCAGGGCTTGCGGCGCCTGCTGATTGTGAACGGCCACGGCGGCAACTCGTTCAAGAACATGATTCGCGACCTGAGCGTGGACTACCCCGACTTCGTCATTGCCACCTCGGAGTGGTTCAAGGTGCTGTCGGCCAAGGACTTCTTTGAGGCGCCGGGCGACCATGCCGACGAGCTGGAAACGAGCGTGATGATGCATTACCACCCCGAGCTGGTGGACTTGAGCATGGCCGGACCTGGCACGGCCGGCGGATGGGCTTTGCCTTCGCTGCGCGAGGGCGTGGCTTGGATTCCGCGCCGGTGGGACATGGTGAGCCACGACACCGGCATTGGCGATCCGCGCCGGGCCACGGCACAGAAAGGGGCGCGCTTTGCACAGGCCGTGGCACAAAAATACGCACACCTCATTCAAGAGATGTGCGATGCTGAAAGCCCCGAACAATACTACGCGCCGATAGGCTGATTCAATAACCGTTAAAAAATAAGTTGGTATGATTTAGCTCGAGGTATCACCATCATAAATCGTACCAAGTTATTTTTAAACGGTTACTAAGGTTCGGAAGCTCTGTTTGCTCTATCTGCCAAGCAGGGCTTCCGAAGAGTTGTCCCTGTGGCTCTAAGCAGCCTAAAGGTCGTGGTGCAGCAGGCGGAATTCAGCCATCTGCTCGTACTTCGTGCCAGGGCGGCCGTAGTTGGCATAAGGGTAGATGCTGATGCCGCCGCGGGGGGTGAACAGGCCGATCACTTCGATGTACTTGGGATCCATCAGCTTGATGAGGTCCTTCATGATGGTGTTTACGCAGTCCTCGTGGAAGTCGCCGTGGTTGCGGAAACTGAACAGGTACAGCTTCAGCGACTTGGACTCGACCATGCGCTGGCCGGGCAGGTAGTTGATGCGTATCTCGGCAAAGTCGGGCTGTCCGGTGATGGGGCACAGGCTGGTGAACTCGGGGCAGTTGAAACGCACCCAGTAGTCGTTGTCGGGGTGCTTGTTCTCGAATGTTTCCAGCACTTCAGGAGTGTAGCCGAAGTTGTAGTCGGTTTTGTGTCCCAGTGCCGACAGGTTGGCGCGGGCTTCGTTGTCTTTTTGCATAGCTTTTGATACTGTTATTGATTTGTTGCGGGTGCAAAAGTAATACTTTTCCGAATAAAAATGCTCACAAGGCAGGAAAACTTATATCCGCGCCGTGGGGCACGCAGCCGTTGACACCGTTGTTGCATGTGGCGGTGCTTGGGCTTTCGATGCAATTATTAGCCCTCCGAGCGTAGCGGAACCAATCTTTTTGATTACTTTTGCGCTGCTAACTTAAAGGTGTGTTCTATTAATTAATAAATTCTCTATGAATTATCTTTGTTCGCTCTTGCCTCTTTCCAGCATCTTTTGCTCCAAGTCCTTGGGACGTTCTTGAAGTGTCAAGCGTCGCAAGCGCCGAGCGGCCCGCTACGCCCCGGCGGCCTTGAAACAAAATCTGTTCGGAAATAGCCTTGGCCGTGCGTGGGTGCGGGATGAGCAGGGTAAGTACGATTAGGCAAAAGCAACCGCAAATTCCGTTGTTCTTGGAGATTTTGACCTCAAAGGGAAGCGTAAATGCGGATTTTTCACTATCTTTGCGGCCGAAGGTAGTGAGAAAGTTCGAGAAAGCCCTCGTTCCGGAAGCAGAAGGAAACGATTATTGCCCATACTGATCTATTCCTAACGGCCTTGATAGGCTGCAGGGGCGATGTGATGAAAGCCGAAGTGAAGACTTCGAAGGGCATTGCCGTTTCATGATGGGGATCTCGTATCTTTGCAATAAAAAATCAAAGTGGATGAAGAGTGAGAAGAATATACCGTCAGAGTTCTTGAAGGACTGTATGGCAGATGCTGTCATACGGTTGCTGGAGAAATATCCTCTAAATGAGATACAGGTGAAGCAGATATGTGATGTCAGCGGGTACCATCGTTCATCGTGGTTCCGTGCTTTCCGATCGAAGCATGAGTCGGTGACGTACAAGATGATACGGCAGTGGCAAGTGTGGGCCGAGGCGCACGGAGTGACTGTACGCGACGAGTTCACGCTCGACAATGCTGATGCTTTCTTCCAATACAACTACGAGATTCGCGACACGACACGCCTGCTCTATCACCGTGGTTTGATGGGCGATATCTGCAAGTCGTTTACCGCCATCCTCTATGCTCATCATCGTGAAGAACCGCGCGAGGCGTACAAAGCCTCCATTTTCGCCTACTCACTCTTCGGCATCTTGCAGGAGTGGATTGTCCGCGACTTCAAGGAAAGCCCAGCCGAGATGGCGGGCATCATCCGCGAGGCATTCTCGTAGGCGACTTTTACCCCAATCTGTCTCATTCCACCTGCGGCGTTTGGTATCGTTGATAGTTTGTTATACCTTTGTGACATTAATGTGTAAAAGGTAAAGATACAACAATTAAATGATTTGAGAAATACATGAAGAAACTTTTTATTTTACTGGCATTAGTCCTTCCTTATTTGCTGCTGGCGCAGAATAACAAGCTGCCCGAAAATACTAAGCGGTCATCAACCTGCGTGCCTGAAAGTGATTTTCCACGTTACGACGACCAACATTGCGCATATTTCAAAGTGACTGCTCCAGATGCGCACAAGGTGCAAGTGGCGGTGGCTGGCATCCTGCCTTTGGATTTGCAAAAAGATTCTCTCGGAGTTTGGACAGGAAAGACTACCCCCCTGCCTGTTGGCTTGCATTACTATTCCCTGGTAATTGACGGTGCCTCAGTTCCTGACCCCTCTACTTATACCTACTTTACGAATCACCCGGTTAGTGGCATTGAGATAGAAGAAGGTGAAGAGGGCAATTATTACCGCCCGCAGCGCGGCATTGCCAAGGGACAGGTTCGCAGTGTACAGTATTATGCAGAATCTACCAAAGAGTGGAGACGGGCATTGGTCTATACTCCCGCAGAGTATGAAACGAATAGCAAGAAACGTTATCCAGTCCTTTATTTGCAACACGGGATGAGTGAGGACGAAACGAGTTGGACACGTGCAGGCCTGATGCATAACATAATGGATAATCTGATTGGAGCCAAGGAATGTGTTCCGATGATAGTAGTAATGGAAAGTGGTGACATAAACCGACCTGCCTCAAAGCCAGGAGATCCCAACCCCTTTGCTGGCTTTGCTGATTTCGGCAAGACTTTCTATGAAGTAATGATTCAAGACTTGATACCTATGATAGATAAGACATTCCGTACAAAGACAGATCGCGACCATCGGGCCATGGCAGGATTGTCATGGGGCGGCCGTCAGACGATGGAGATCGTAAC
>JAFXQT010000103.1 GCA_017526905.1 Bacteroidaceae bacterium
AAGTATGCTAATTCGCTGTGAACCAAAGCCCCAGAGGGGCTTGACATTGGTAGCCAGCCATTCCTATGGCTGGTTAAATGGCGGCAACATAAAGCATGCCTTTAGGTATGCGACCGCAAATGATATCTCGTACCTAAAGGCACGCTATCCTCTAACATGCACATTACCAGCCATAGGAATGGCTGGCCGCTCGACCTTTGGTCGCTTCGACACTTCGAAGAACCAATATCTAATGCCTACGGCATCGCTTGCGAAACTTGAATAAAAAGTGTAAAGTGAAAGACAAGAGTTACTGCAAACGCGACCTACAACGTTAATCTTCAAAGTTCTATATTTATGAAACGAGCCCCTCTCCTACTCTTTGCCCTGACGCTGGCGGCGTCAGCCTCGGCAAAGACCATCACGGTGGCGGTGAACAGCACCCGCTACCAGACCATCACCGGATTCGGCGCCGCCTGTTGCGACGGTGCCATGTGCCCTTTCGGCAACGACACACAGCCGGTGAAACTGCTTTATGGCCGGACCTCAAAAATAGGCCTTAACATCATGCGCATGGAGATATCGCCCAACTTCAAGGGCGACATCAATGCGGCCGATATCGGTTGGGATACGCCCTACGACTGGCACGGCTCGCTGCCCTCGGCCAAAATCGTGAAACAGCGCGGCGGCATCGTGTTCGGAACGCCATGGTCGCCCCCAGGCGAATACAAGACCAACGGCACGGCGCAGGGCGGCAACTCGGACAGCCAAGGCAACCAACGGGGCCAGCTGCGCGAGGACTGCTACGACAAGTTCTTCCCCTGGCTGAACACCTTCCTGGAATACATGCGCAGCAACGGCGTGTTCGTCGATGCCGTGTCCATACAGAACGAACCCGACTGGTGGGTGGACTACTCAGGCTGCCTGTACAGCCCTCAGCAGCAGCTGAATCTGGTAAAGAACTATGCCCACATGCTGGACCGCGAGCGCTACCGCGGGGTGCGCCTGATCAGCGCCGAGCCGCTTGGCTTCACCCAGAACTATTCCGACATGCTGCTCAACGACCCCGTGGCACGCGAGCAGATTGACATCATAGCAGGCCATCTCTACGGCCACGCACCGCTGGAGAAAGGCAACATGAAGGACGCGGCCGTGCTGGCTGCCAAGTACGGCAAGGAGGTGTGGATGACGGAACACTCCGTGACCGACTACATCGACCGCCTGCCCAACTGGCACGAGCAACTGATCTTTGCCGAGGAACTGAACGAGTGCATGCTGGCAGGCTGCACCGGCTATATTTATTGGTACATGCGCGCGCACTGGGCCTTCGTAGGCACCGGCGAGGAGAAGTACAACCCAGGCAACACCAAGAACACGCTGCTGCCACGGGCCTTCGTCATGTCGCATTTCTCAAAGCATGTCACAGGCTCAACACGGCTTGGGCTCACGTCAAGCGTAACCACAGGCACCAACTCGTTCTTCGAGACATCGGCCTACATCAAAGGCGACTCGCTCATCGTCATGGCCATCGACACCACCGCCACCGAGTACGACCTGCGGCTGCGCCTGCCCTACAAGGTAAAGAGCGGCATCCACCTGCTGTCCACCTCCAACGAGAACCTGTGCCAGCAGAGCGACCTCGACATAGCCGAGCCCACGCGGGACCTTATCGTTCCCATGCCTGCACGAAGCCTGAACACGTACATCTTCAAGATTGCACGCGACGGGGATGGCATCCAGGCACCGGCGCAGGCCAGTAAGGCAGCCCCAGCCTCCCTCTACGACCTCAGCGGGCGCCGCATCACCCGCCCGAACGGCTTCACTATAGAGCGCCGCCCCGACGGAACCTTCAGGAAGGTGTGGCGCAAGCCGGGCACCTTTTAGCGGCACAGCACAACCTTCGTGCATATTTTGACGGAAAAAACATTGGCATCTTAAAATGTTTCGCTATCTTTGCGGCGGTGAGCGTTGATCAAGCATTCACGCTTCCGCCGCAATGCTTTCTGCCCCTATGCCACTCACCAGGCAGCGCGGCACAGGCATGACTCTCAGAACGAGGAGAGATCCGACAGACGAACCTAACCAAAACATAACCTGATGAAACGGCTTCTTTTTGCACTCTTCCTGCTGGTGGGCACCACAGCAAAGGCCCAGGTAGATAACTACTGCTTGGAGTTCAGCCCCTCGGGCATCGTGAATCTTGGCAATATGAGTGCCCTGCCCTCGGCAGAGGATGACTATACGCTGCAGTTCTGGTTCTGCCCTTCTGCATGGACACCCAAGGCGGCACTTGTTCGCAGCAACACGTTCAGCATCAAGCTTGGCAACGACCACTCGCTTGTGTTCAACGACGGCGTGAACCACTTTGCCATTACCGACAGCCGCATCGGGCAGGGCAAGTGGTGCCATGTGACCATGCGTGCAAACAAGGCCGGCAACCAGACCAGCGTAACGCTGAACAACGCAAAGACCTTCACACACGGACAGTATCTCTCGCTCCCGGCCAGGCAACACTCGCTGTGGCTTGGCGGCGAATTTAGTGGACGAATGGACGAGATACGCTTGTGGGACACGCTGCTTCCTACCGACTACGAAAGTTTCTACAACAACACCATCAACAAGTTGCACCCCCAGTGGGCATCGCTGGTGGGCTACTGGAAGGTGGACCAGGAGCGGTGTGCCAACGTGGTCAACTTCAGGTACGAGACCGTTCAGGGCACCGAGGCAACCAACGGGCTGCATGGCACGATGTCGGCAGCCGGCGTGCAGAAGGTGAAGTATGCCGACAACCCACAGATGAAGTACCGCATCCACATGGCCTACGACAACCTGGAACATACGTTCAGGAGGGCTTACGACAGCGACCACTACGGTTGTCTGAGCAACTTTATCGGCATGCTGGGCATCAGCACGGACAAGAACGGGAATGCGTGGTTCAATGCCGCCGTGCAGCACGGCACCGTAAGCGACGGGGCCGAGTACCTGGAGTCGTTTGGCAAATCGAGCAACAAACGCACCGGTCTGTTGCACCTCGCCACCGAAGCGGCTACGCTGACGTTGCCCCAAAACGTGATTCCGGCCGATGCCACCAATTTCACGCTGGAATTCTGGCTGAGCATCGACGAGTGGAAGGAAGGCGCCAAAGTACTGTCTAAACGTGTGGACGACAAGAACTTCATCGAGATTACATTAGGTGAGACCAATGCCGATGGCGCCTCCGGCCGCATCTATCTGCAACACAATGGCGGCACAAAGAAAGGCCTGTCGGCTTGGAACGGCACAGGCATGGTGTCGGTGTTCCGCACGGGCACGTACTGGTACTTCTTCTCGCTGACGCAGGATGACTTCCCCATGCTGGAAGGGAACCCCATCGGGCTGGGTGCCGCACCCATGGTGCTGGGCGAAGGGCTGAAGTGCAAGCTGGACAATGTGGCCACATGGAACATCACCCGCACCGAGCAGCAGATCGTGAGCGACCGCAAGAGCCCGGAGATGCCGGCCCCGGGCGTGTCCATCGACGCCTGGAGTTTCTACAACAAAATCGGTTTCTACCGCTTTGAGAAGCCTGCAAACCTTGGCTTTGATTCCTACTCGCTGCCCGGATACCTGGACTACATGCGCAACACTGCCGGAAACTTGCGCGGACAGCGCTGGGTCGTCACTGCCATACAGCCTTCCGACGGTTCGCTGAACACAGCCGTGGGCAGCGATGCCAACCGCAAGCGCATGGCCAAGGCGCTGGCGGCATGTGCCAACGAGGAGGGCATTGACGGCATCGACATCGATTTCGAGTGGATGTACAACGAGAGCGGATGGCGTAACATCGGCCTGATGCTGAAGGAACTGAGGCCGCTGCTGCAGAAGGGGAAAATCATCTCCGTGAGCATGCACAACGTGACCTACAACTTCCCGCGGGACCTGATGCAATATGTGGACTTCTTCAACATTCAGCAGTACGGCCCTCAAGCCACCCATTCCTACTACAGCACGTTCGTCAACAACGTGAACAACATCATTAACTGGGGCGTTCCACGCGAGAAGCTGCTGCCCTCCTATGCCACCATCAGCAACAACGGCGGCGGTGCCGGTACAATCGGCTACAACTGGAACGCAGGGAACATAGCCGACAACCAAGATGAGTTTGTATATAACGGCAGCAATTATGTGATGAACTCGCTGAACCAGGTGGTGGAACGTACGCGCTATGCACGCGACAACGACCTGGCTGGCATTATGTACTGGGACATGTGCAACGACTTGGCCTCGAACAACGACCGCTCCATGGCTCGCCGATGCTCGTATGTGATCAATGCTAACGTGCATCCGCTCATCGAGACGGTGGCTGCTTCCAGACAAGCCGCTGCGCCCGAGCAGGACACAAAAGGCCCTGTGGCAACCCCTGATCCCGAGGATCAAGGCGGAATCATGGAGGAACCCGTCGGCATAAAGACGATGGAAGAGTTGATTGCCAACCGAAAGGCGCTGAACATCATCAACACCAAAGGATTAGGCATTCTGTACAGCAATCCGGCACAGACCAACCTGTGGCTGGGCGAGAGCAGCCATGCCGCAATGAGCCAACAGGTGGACCACGACAGCGAGGACGCCTCGTGGGTCATCATGCAGAAGAACGACAAGTGGTATATGTACAATGCAGGCCGAAAGGAGTTTGCCAAGTTGCCAGAGTTCGTGTCGGGCAGCAAGCCGGCCTCGTTCAGCGCCGAGCCCCTGCCCGTAGAGATTACATGCGATGGCCAGGGCGTGTTCTGCTTCAGGCTGGAAGGACAAACACACGAGAAAGCCTGGCTGTGTGCCTCGCCACAGCTCAGCGGCACCCCCGTGTGCGACTGGACCAATACGGACAACGGCTCGACCTGGCAACTGGTCACCGTACCGATGGCCGATGCTCAGCACGCCTATGCCACAGCGAATGCGATGGTGGATTTTGCAGCAGACAAGGAAGGGTTCGATATAGCCAACACGGTTTCCTCGCTCTCCGAGGTGGCCAACGATCAGGCATATACCATCAAAAACAGTTCTGGCCTCGGCGTTATTTACAGCAACCCGAATCAATCCAATGTGTGGCTTGGCGAGAGCAGCAATGAAACATTTGCTGCAGCCGTCAACCGCTTCTCGGAAAACAGCATGTGGCTCCTGATCGAACATGCCGGACAGCACCTTCTGTACAACATCGGGCGCAAGCAGTTCCTGTGCATACCGGCATTCGACGTAGTAAGCCAGCCGTGTACGTTCCAGGACGAGCCTTTCGGACTGGAAGTGGCACAGCAAGCCAACGGGTTCAGTTTCCGCAGACAAGGCAGCCAGGACGAGAAAGGTTTTATGTGTGCAGCTCCGCAAAACGCAGCTAAACCTGTGGCACAGTGGACCGTTACCGACAGCGGATGCCAATGGCAACTTGTAAAGGTGCCCGGCTATGACACCAACTCAGCACTGGCAGAGGCAATGGAGAAGATTATCACCGTGGGTGTCAACCCGATAACCCCCATCGTGCCACGACGGACAGAAGGCATATATACGCTGAGCGGCCAACGCCTGAACCGCGCTCCACAGCACGGGATCTTCATCCATAACGGCAAGAAGGTGATGCGCTGAGGCTGAAAGCGCAAAAATGAAGCCCGCAAAGACGCACGTGTGGTAAACACTTTAGCGTTTTTGCGGGCTTTGCATTAAACCAAAATCGGTCATTAGACTGTTTATGACCGATTCGGGTTAAAACAATATATATAGGTGGGTTCTATAAATTAGCTTTGAATTGCTCTTAGGCTATTTCCGAGCAGATTGTGTTTCAAGGCCGCCGGGGCGTAGCGGGCCGCTCGGCGCTTGCGACGCTTGACACTTCAAGAACGTCCCAAGGACTTGGAACAAAAGATGCCGGAAAGAGGCAAGAGCAAACAAAGATAATTC
>JAFXQT010000104.1 GCA_017526905.1 Bacteroidaceae bacterium
GCGATGACCTGCCGTGGGGAGTCACCACCATCCAGACCCCCTATAATCCCCTGGTGGGGGATAAAAGCTCCAAGCAATCAACCAGCACGCCCCGTCGGGGAGCCGCAGGGGGCACTACCTTTGCCCACGTCCTGGACACCACAGCCACCACCATCACGTTGCCCATGGCCAAGAAGCCCCGGAGAGTGACGGACTTCATAACCCACCAGCCCCTTCCCTTTGCCTATAACAAGAAGAAAGCCGAACTCACCATTCACCTCAGCGGCATGGCACCCGCACTGGATAGGGTGGTGAGGGTGGAATAGGGGAGAAAGGGGTGAGGCCCCCCATGCCCCACGTTAGAATGAGGAGGGGAAAGACCCCCTATGGCCCCCGATGGGGGGCGCTCATTCGTGCTCGAAGTGGCGAAGGCTGAAAAGTGCAAAAGTGAAGACCATCGTGCCGAGCGGTTCCCCGCTCGGTTCCCCCAAGAAGGAAATATGAAATATAAAAAGATGAGCAATGTTATCAATAAGCCCGCTCGGCCTGCGCTCGGTCCGCAGGGACGCTTGACCCTTCAAGAAGGGACGCTTGACCCTTCGCCCCTCCAATCACAAACGAGCGCCCCCCATCGGGGGAGCATAGGGTGCCTCCCCCCTCTCCTCGAGGTGTGCTGCGGCTCCTTCTACAGCGCTTGTCAGGCCGTTCTCGGTGGCGCGCGGCGCATAGAGTTGTGCCAGGCCCTCTCGCTGGATGGCCTCACGCCCAGCATCGGATTGCTTCAAGCCGTCCGCGAGCGTTACCCCGACCTCTGCATCCATGTCCTGGTCCGATCGGTCGATGGTCCCTTCGTCTATTCTGCCGAGGAGGTGGCGCTGATGGAGCGTGACATTTGTGCCGCCGTTCGTGCCGGGGCCGATGGCATCGTTGTGGGTGCCCTTACGCATAGCGGCGATATCGACCTCGAAGCCGCCCGCCGCTGGGTGGCTGCTGCTGATGGCCGTCCCGTCACCTTCCACCGGGCTTTCGACTGCTGCCACCGGCCTCAGGATGCCCTGGAACAGCTCATCGACCTTGGTTGTGCCCGTGTCCTCACTTCCGGTCAGGCCTCCACGGCCGAGTCCGGCATCCCGCTCTTGCGTCAGCTGGTGCAGCAAGCCGCCGGCCGAATCATCATTCTGCCTGGTGGCGGTGTCAACAGCGGCAATGCTCGTCGTATCATTCAGGCCACCGCCACCACAGAAATCCATGGCTCCGCCTCCCGCCCTATGCCCGATGGCAGGAAAGAGACCGATGCCGCCCAAGTGCGCGACATCCTTCAAGCCCTGGCATTTGACAATTGAAGCATCGCGAAAGAAATGGGGGTCGGATTACTCGGAATAGTCTGAGAACTCCGAGAATTCTGAGAACTCTGAGAATTCTGAGAACTCCGAGTACTCTGAATACTCTGAATAGTCTGAATACTCTGAATACTCCGATTATTCCAACTCCTTCCCCCAGCGAAAAGCACAGGCCCATGCAACTTTTCGCCCCTCTTTGCCGTCTATCAGATGAAACATTAGGAAGAATAATATGAAAAAGATTGTGAAGGTATCACTTATTGGTTGCGGCACCATCCTCGGTCTCGTGGTCATAGCTGGCATCGGCCTCGCAGTATGGTTCCATCACCTGCAGTCCAACGCAGGCTATGCCGAGGACTGGAATGCCACCGATGGGCAGGTAGTCAAGGATTTAGCCTATGGCGACAGCGCGTCCAACCGCTTCGACCTCTATATCCCCGCCAAAGCCTCCAAGACACGTCCGCAGGCGCTGATGCTTTTCATACATGGCGGCTCGTGGACCGGCGGTGACAAGTCTGAACAGGAGTTCGCCTGCCGGCGCTATGCCAAGATGGGCTATTTCACCGCTACGATGAACTACACCCTCATCGGTAAGAATCATCCTGAGTCCAGCCTAATGTCCATGCTCCGCGAAATCCGTTCCTGTGTCGCTGCCATAGTCGCCTATACCAAGGCCGAAGGCTACCGGCTAGACCGCATGGCCGTGGCAGGCATATCGGCTGGCGGACATCTGGCGCTGTTGTATGGTCTGAAATGTGCCGATGTATCGCCGCTGCCCATCGCTTTCATCGCTTCGCGTGTCGGCCCCACGGACCTAACGCAGATCTTCGCCGTGCCCGATTCCTTGATTCAGGCCGTGGCTGCCGATGCCCGTGCCGGGCGCGAACACCCCAAGCAGAAGGAGCTGGACGGACTGCTGTTCAACGTGTCGGGACGACACATGACGCCTGATATGTACACCAAGCAGGCGGTCGATTCCCTGCTGCTGGCGGCCTCGCCCGTCTGTTACGTATCGGCGCAATCGGCCCCGGTCCTCATGGCCTACGGCCGGAAGGACCCTATAGTGCGCCCCGTACATGCCAACCTACTCGACTCCGTCCTCACAGCCAACCACGTACCACACCAACTCATCTTTTTCCAAAATTCAGACCACATGCTGGGCCGCGACCCCGGGCAAGCCAGGCAGTTCGTGTCGCTGGTGCGGCAGTATTGTCGCCGCTATTTTGGCTATTGAAGGCCGCGGGCGTGTACCCTAAGTGCAGTACCTCTCACCAGCTGAGATGCCTCTTTTGCGAGTGGCGAAGTCTCGCCATCCAATCACCGCTATCTGAACGCATCCTATCTGTCGCAGTCTTGATGTGCGTGATTACAAATGCCATAAAGATTCTGATATTTCGCTTTTTCCTTTGTTC
The DNA here is from genome assembly GCA_017526905.1 of Bacteroidaceae bacterium. GTDB lineage: Bacteria > Bacteroidota > Bacteroidia > Bacteroidales > Bacteroidaceae > Physcousia. The sequence continues at coordinate 2,732 of JAFXQT010000104.1, forward strand.
CCTCGCAGAAGTTGTGTACATTTGCGGCGGAAGTAAAACAAAAAGGCAATGCTGATAGATAATAAACTAATGGACGAACTGCAGGCACGTGCCAAGGAGAGCGCGCGGCTGCGGATGAATATGGATCTGCGCAACTCGGCCGACGACCAGTCGCAGCGAATGCTTAATGCACTGGAGCCGGGCACGGTGCTGCCCATACACCGACACACGGCTTCGAGCGAGACGGTGATTATCTTGCGTGGACGAATGGACGAGATGTTCTACGACGACGAAGGGCGCGAGACGGCTCGTTTTCATCTGAACCCAGACACGGGATGCTGTGCGCTGAATATCCCCCGTGGCACGTGGCACACAGTGGAGGTGTTCGAGCCTACCGTCATCTTCGAGGCCAAGGATGGCCCTTATGCTCCGCTGCGTGAGGAGGACGTGCTGCAGGTTGGGGGGATTAAAGTTTAAGGTTTAAAGTTTAAGGCTTAATGTTTAATGTTTAATGTTTAGGGTGAATCTTAGGCTCGCTCAGCTACATTTGACACCTTACATTTGACTTTTGTCTTTGGGCCGAAATGTGCGATTACTGCCTCTTGAGCTGTACCTTGCTACATTCCCGTATGTCTTTGTGACGTTTACAGAATAGCAAGTGGTGCAGAGAAATTATCTTTGCGCCATCGTTATTGTCGGGTCCTAATATTTGGCTTCAAAGAAAAGGCCTGCCGATAACCGGAAAGCTATTTATCAGAACACATCATCATCAAACTATTCGAAAAACGATGAAACATCTTTGCCACATGCTTATGGCCACCCTCTTAGCCACGAGCGCCCATTCACAGACACTGACACTTGCCGGCGAGCCTGAGCAACTCTATCCGCAGCGCTTCTCGCTGGAGGATGTGACTATCACCGGCGGACCGTTCCTGCACGCGCAGAAACTGAACGACAGCATCTTGCTGGCCTATGACGAGGGACGGTTGCTGCAGCCTTTCGAGAAACAGGCCGGGCTGAAGGAGAGCGGACGAGCCTACGTGAATTGGAGTGGCGGCATCGGTGCTGGACTCGACGGACATGTGGGCGGGCACTACGTGGGGGCTTTGGCCAGCAGCTATGCTTCCTGCCGTGACCCACAGATGAAAGCGCGGCTGAAGCAGCGCATGGATCACTTTGTGAGCCGGCTGAAGGAGTGCCAGGATGCGTGGGACCAGGATGCCGATGCGGTGATGCACGGCTATGTGGGTGGCGTGCCGGAGAGCCGCAACGTGTGGACAACGCTGGCGCGGGGCAACTTCGATAAGTACTGGGCTTCGTGGGTGCCTTTCTACAACGTGCACAAGACTTTTGCCGGCCTGCGTGATGCCTGGTACTACGGACATAATGAAGAGGCACGGCAGGTGTTCGTCAAACTGTGCGACTGGGCTGTGAACCTGGTGGCCAACCTCAACGACAGCCAGATGGCCAACATACTGGGCAATGAGCATGGTGGCATGTCCGAAGAACTGGCCGAAGCCTACCAGATGACCGGCGACCAGAAGTATCTCGTGGCTGCCAAGAAATACGCCCACAAGTGGTTGCTCACGGGCATGAGTACCCGCAACAAGACGTTCCTGGATCATAACCATGCCAACACACAGGTGCCGAAAGCCATCGGTTTCGAACGCATCTACCAACTGTCGCGTACAGGCAGCTACGGCCTGGCCGCCCGCTTCTTTTGGGAGGACGTGGCCATGCGGCGTACCATCGCCGTAGGTGGCAACTCGGTGGCCGAGTGGTTTCCGGCCAAGAACGAATACGAACGCTTCATCACCAGCATCGAGGGTGTTGAGACGTGCAATTCGTACAATATGCTGAAACTCTCGCTCGACCTCTTTACCGACAGTCATGACAGTCGCTATACAGATTTTATTGAGAGCACGATGATTAATCATATCCTCTCGTCGCAGCATCCTGTCACGGGCGGCTACGTTTATTTCACCTCTGCGCGTCCGCAGCACTACCGTGTCTATTCACAGGTGAACCAGGCCATGTGGTGCTGTGTGGGTTCAGGTATGGAGAACCATGGCAAGTATGCCGAGTTCGCTTATCTGCACAACCTGACCAATGATACACTCTTCGTCAACCTGTTCATGCCAACCGAACTTCAATGGAAGGCACGCGGCATTCGTCTGCTTCAGGACACCCGCTTCCCCTACGAACCCGGTACCCGCCTGACGGTGGAAGGGAGCGGCCGTTTTGCGTTGGCCGTCCGGCATCCAGCTTGGTGCGAAGGTTTTGCGCTGCAGGTTAATGGCACATCGGTTCAGACACGTGAGGTGGGGGGCTATGCAATCATCGACCGCGAGTGGCAGAGTGGCGATGTGGTCAGCGTATCGCTGCCTATGAAGGTCGGTGTGGAGCCGTTGCCGAACGTGGATGATTATGTGGCTTTCAAGTACGGGCCTGTGCTGCTGGGGGCCATCACCGGAACCGATCAGCTGGTGGGGCTTCGTGCCAACGAGAGCCGTATGGGACACGTGGCCAGCGGACAGCAGAAGGACATCTACAGCGCGCCGCTGCTTATCGGGCCCCGTGCAGGGCTGGCCGCCGCTGTCGAAATGACAAATCCCGACTCGCTCCACTTCCGCATCAACGGCTATTATAACGACGAGCGTTTTGCCGACCTGCGTCTGCAGCCCTTCCACACCATTCACGACGCCCGATATATGATGTACTGGATGAATGTGGAAGGCGAGCGCTGGGATACCATCCGGGCCGAGTTGCAGGCAGCCGAGGATGCGCGTCTGGCGCTGGAAGCACGAACCATCGACTACGTGGTGACGGGCACCCAGCAGAGCGAGGCCGACCACTATCTGCAGAGCAGCGGATCGAACAGCGGTAGCTATCAGGGCGAGTATTACCGTGACGGACAGCAGTTTGGTTATATCCTCTCCACAGGTGGATGCACCGAGGGCGTCACGCTTATGGCACGCTACTGGGGAGGCGATTCCAACCGTACGTTCGATATCTATGTGGCCAACCAACTTATTGCCACTGAGACGCTCAAAGGGGGCAAGAACGAGTTCGTGAATGTTGAATACCCTGTGCCAGCCAACCTACTACGCGGCAAACGCAGCGTCCGTGTGCGCTTCCAGGCGCACCAGGGCAGCATAGCCGGTGGCCTCTACTACCTTCGTTTGTGTACGGATAAGCCCCTGAGCATTGGCGAGGTACATGCGTCGGTCCTGACCGGAAACAATGCCGCCCACACGGTGTACGACCTTCAAGGTCGGCGTGTGCCCGAGCATCTGGCCAATAGTGACCAGCGCGGCATGGTGCTCGTTTCCGGTGGGCGCAAGTTCCTGAATAAATAGGGTGGCAGAAAGGGTGGAGGAAAAGCAAGAGCGTTTGAAATGAAGGATTTTGTAGCCATAGATTTCGAGACTGCCAACGGGCAGCCCTGCAGTGTCTGCTCGGTGGGCATCGTCATTGTACAGCATGGGCTGGTGGCCGATTCGTTCTATAGCTTGATTCGCCCCGAGCCTAACTACTACAGCTATTTCTGCCAGCGTGTGCATGGGCTCAGTCGTACCGACACGGACACAGCGCCCCTCTTCCCGGACGTCTGGACCGAGGTGGAACGGCGGATTGCGCGTGTGTTCAGCTTTGAACTCCTGCCTTTCTGCGAGCCGCCGGCGGTGCCTTTTGTGGCACACAATGCACGCTTTGACCAGGGCTGCCTCAAAGCGGCATTCCGGGTTTACCAACTGACGTGGCCCGACTATGTGTTTCGCGATACGTTGCAGGCCTCACGACGCCATTTCGGCAAGACGTTGCCCAACCACCAATTGCAGACGGTGGCTGCCGCCTGCGGTTTCGACCTGACACGGCACCACAATGCCCTGGCCGATGCCGAGGCGTGTGCTGCCATTGCGATACGGATTATGTAGCCTTCACTTGCCGAAGTTGCGCGAGGCGAAGGGTAGCGACAGGCGCAGGGCTGCGCGCCAGTATTCCCAGTTGTGGGCGCCGTTGCGCACACGGAACTCGGCATTCAGGCGCGACAGGCGCATCTTCTTGTACAGCTCGAACGTGTCGCCGATAAGCATGTCGTCATCGCCGCAATCCAGGAACCACTTCAGCGTTTGCAGTTGTGCCTTGGTGGCGTCGTCGGCCTGGTCCATGAACGCAAGTGCCGAGTGGTCCTTCACGGCCTCGGTGGTGTAGTACATCTTGGTTTTCTCGCCGTTAACTCCGGGCCGGCCGCTGCCGCTGTTCAGCCAGGGACTCATGGCATAGCACGACGAGAATTTGTCGGGATGGCGCTGGCAGTACACCACGCTTCCGCCGCCACCCATGGAGAGGCCCATCACGGCGCGATGTGCCTTGTCGCCTATGCCACGGTATTTCGCCTCGACGGTGGGCATGAGTTCCGTGAAGAAGAAATCCTCATAGGCCCAGCCCGGCATGTTGAAGTAGCCGTTCCAGGTGTTGTTCACGTCGGGGCCGCCGGCATTGGGCATAATGATGACCATGGGCACCGCCTCTCCGCTGCCGATGAGTTCGTCGGTAATCTCGCGCATGCCACCTTTCTGATCCCACGCGGTGTAGGTGTCGGTCAGCCCGTGCAGCAGGTACACTACGGGTAGTTTGTCCTGCGAGCGTTCGAAGCCCGAAGGCAGATATACGTTGTACTTGACAGTTGCGCCAAGCACCTTGCTGCGGATGCTGTCGGTTACGATGCGGCCTGCCTGGGCTGCAATGGCGCAGAGCACGAGCGCCATGAGTGCGATAGTCTTTTTCATAGTTTGTCGGGTTTGTTTCGAAATGGATGAGTGTGATGGGAGGTTTTCTTCAATCTTCAATCTTGTTAATGTTCTTGATCAACTGCTCGCCCAGGCCGATGGTGTATCCTTGGCTGGCAAACACCACGCGGTTGAATGAGTCGGCAATGACGAATACGGGCAGGGAGGCGTTGCTCGAAGTGCTCAGCACGGGTGTGTTGGCTTGCAGGTCGCGCAGGATGGTGCCGTCCTTGTCGATGCCCCAGCAAACGGTGCCTGGCAGCCCTTTGTGCTCGGCGAAATTGAAGCGGCGTACATCCTCCTCGCTCTCGAAAAGCAGAATGAGTTTGCGCCCCCATTGTTCCAACTGCTTGGCGCAGGCGGCAATGTCGCGCAGGGCGTGGTTGGTAGGTTCCTGGTTGGGGGCGATGACACCCACCACGTAATAGCCGCGCCCGGTGGTGGCGAGGAGGGAGGAGGGAGTGGAATTGGGGGTATCTGTGCCTGGCTTTATCGGGACATAAAGATTCTCGGCATTGAGGCTGCCGATGACCTGCAGCGCTGCTGCGTCCTCGCGCATCAGCAGCGGCATTGTGAGTGGCCGACCGGGTTGTAGCTGGAAAAGCTGCATGTTGGCCAACACGCTGCCATTGGCCAGGCGTGTGCCCGTGACCAGCAGATAGTTGCCCGCATCCAGCGTAACTCCGCCGTCAAAGGTGTTCTGCCATGTGGCCTCTTCGGGGTAGTTGAGCAACTGCAGGCGCCCGTCCTCAATCTTGCTCAATGTGAAATGTGTGTAGTACTTGGGGTTGTCGATAAAGCGGGTGGGGGAGAAGGTGAGGCGAAGAGTAGAGATAAGAGATGAGGGATTAGAGATATGATTACTTTCGGAGGTATCTTTCTCTTTGCTCTCTGCTCTTCGCTCTCTGCTCTCCATAATGGCTTCCTGCCAATCCCCGTCCCAATACTGCAGTTTTCCGTTAATCTCGTTGATGCGTGCCGGGATGCCGATGCTGCGTGCGGCGGCGACGAAGAAGATGTTGCGCGAGAGTTGGTCGGCGCGTCGTTCGCGATACACGCTGAGGGGGCTCATGCGCAGATTTTGGGGGTTGCGGCTGTTGTCCACGGTTACGTAACTGAGTGCCCATTGGGCAAACGTCTTGGCGGGCTTTCCGATAAAGCGTGCCAGTTCCTGTCGAAAGTAGTGCTTGAAGGGCACCAGATGCTCGTTTTCTACGCGGGGCGAGAGCACGTAGCGGAACAAGATTTCTGGGGGAATATTGCCATCGGCAACGGAAGGCTTTGCCGTCGGGCCAATGGGCATGTTGTCGCGCAGCACTTCCAGGCTGATGTCGCGCAAATCCTTGGCCGAAATCACTTGCAGCAGGTGGCGTGCCATGGCCGTGTCTGCTTGTTCGGTCAGGAACTGCTGAATCACAGCGTAGTTGCCGCGCCACTCTTCGCGTGGCATGGTGCGCTCGTAGGCTGCGCGGATGGAATCCTCCTGTGCTTTGCGCTGCTCGTTTGCTGCCCTTTGCGCGTCGGTGACCGGTGGGGTGGAAGCGCTGGGCGAAGGGGGAGTGATGGTGAGGTCGAAGGAACGGGTAAGGCCATCCCCCTTGTTGGGCTGTGGCAGACTGCCGGAGGTGGGCATCGCGGAGTTGAGTGCAACTGTCACCGTCTGTGGCTTGTCGAACGAAACCTTCTGGAAGGCATAGCTTCCGTCCTTGCTTGCCCAAATCAGCATGTCGCCACGCCCGGCGGTGAGGAACGTACGGCCCTCTTGGTCGGTGCGCTTGCGTGCGGCCGAGAAAAATTCGGCATAGTTGTATATCTTGAATTCCACCAGCGCATCGGGCACGGGCCGTCCCTGCGCATCGACCACCTGCACATCCACCCGTGTGGTGGGAGCGTAAGTGCTTGTGACGTTGATTTCGGTGAAATAATTTGAGCGCGACATCACTTCTTCGGGGCCGTCGTATTGGCCGAACACCCGCGTGTGCATGAGCATGCCGCGGGATGCACTCCCGTTGAACCACCCTAAGTTCAGCACCGGCTCCGGTTCGCAGGCGCCAAGGAACCACCACTGCCCGTCGGCCCAGGCTTCCACCCAGGCATGGTTGTCGTCGGTATGTGCCCAGCGTGGCGTATAAACCTGCCGTGCAGGAATACCCACAGCGCGCAGGGCCGCCACCAGGAATGTGGATTCCTCGCCGCAGCGTCCATAGGCTGTCTTGACACTGGCCAGTGGCGAACTGGTACGGGCGTCGGTGGGGCGGTAGGTCACTTTCTCATGGCACCAGTGGTTCACCTCCAGGATGGCCTCCTTCATGCCAAGGTGTTGCACGCGCGGCTTTAGTTCTGCATAGAACACGTCCCGTGAGTTATCAAGATGTTCGTTGTTCACACGCACAGGGAGCACGAAATGGCGGAACTCCCGTTCGGGCACCAAAGGACCCCACGGCATCTCCTGCCGTGCTTGCATAGCCAGCGCCACGTTTTGTTCGTAGAACTCGCGGCTGTAGTCCGTCTGGTCGGGTTGCGGCATGTACTGGTACAGGAAACTGACGTACTTGTCTGTTTCGGGGTCCGTGTCGGGGCGGTTGTCGGCAGCCTGTGCCGAAAGGGCGAGTGCCAGCAGGAAGCACGGGAGGATGGTTCTTCTGTTCATGGCGGTGGTCGGGTGGTTAAAGTCTGATTCTGTGCGCAAAAGTAAGTATTCGTTGTGACATGAGCAAAAAATCCGTAAGAATGGTAAATGAATCCGTAAGATTTGTAAGTCTGTCTCGGCTTTTCTTCGTACTTTTGCGCTCGATAAGAATCCGAATAAGCAACAAAAAGACACACAAAACTATGCAGAACTTTGATTACATGACTCCGACACGCCTCATTTTTGGCAAGGAGGCGATAGTGAAACTGCCTGAGGTGATGCGTCCTCTGGGCAAACGTGTGTTGCTGACCTATGGTGGCGGCAGCATTAAGAAACTGGGCCTCTACGACCGCGTGAAGGAACTGCTGAAGGACTTTGATATCTTCGAACTGGCTGGAATTCAGCCCAACCCGAAGTACGACCCCAGCGTGCTGGAGGGCGTGCGCATCTGCAAAGAGAAGCAGGTGGACGTGATCCTGGCTGTGGGCGGCGGCTCGGTGCTGGACTGTTCCAAAGCCATTGCCGCTGGTGCCAAGTACGATGGCGACGTGTGGGACCTAATCACCTATCAAGCTAAGGCACAAGCCGCCCTGCCCATTGTGGATGTCCTGACGCTGGCGGCCACCGGCTCGGAGTACGACTGTGGCGGTGTGATCTCGCGCACGGAGACCAATGACAAGATTGGCTACATGGATCCACTGCTCTTCCCCGTCTGCTCCATCCTCGACCCCGTCTATACCTTCACGGTGTCCAAGAAGCAGACCGCTGCCGGTTGTGCCGATGCCATGAACCACACCATCGAGCAATACTTTGCTGCCGACACCACGCTGCTCAACGACGGCTTCTGTGAGTCTATGCTGAAGAGCCTCATGGTGAACACCCGCAAGTGTCTGGACAATCCTGAGGACTACACCGCCCGTGCTGAGATGATGCTGTGCTGCACCTATGGCTGCAACGGCATTCTCTCGCTCGGCAACAGCCCGTCGGGCTGGCCCTGCCACGGCATAGAGCACGCCTTGAGTGCCTACTACGACATCACCCACGGCGAGGGGCTGGCCATTATCACCCCACGCTGGATGCGTCACATCCTGAACGAGAAGACCCTCGACCGCTTCGTGAAGTACGGCATCAACGTGTTTGGCATCGACGCCACGCTGCCCAAACAGGAGATAGCCGAGAAGGCCATCGAAGAGACTTACCGCTTCTTCGAGAGCATCAACATTCCGATGCATCTGCGCGAAGTAGGTATCGACGACAGCCGCATTGATGAGATGGCACATCACATTGCCGTGAACGAAGGTCTGGAGAATGCCTATGCCACCCTCTCCGAGCAGGACATCAAGGAAATTCTCTTGGCCAGCCTGTAACACTGGGCAAGGATGGCAAAGCCAAAGGCCAGCTTCCGGTAACATGGGAGCTGGCCTTTCTTGTCGCACGCACGCGTACCAATAATAATAATGAATGTGTGCGCCCTCTGCATAGCGCCTGAGAGGTCGTGGCCGCGTGCGGTGGCGGATTTATAGGGGAGCGAGTGGTGGTGGCAGAAGCTCGTTGGCAGATTTCTTCAATGCCTGGCGGGCGCGGTTGCGGCCTATGGCGATGAGCTTTTCTGATTTGTCGAAGTCGAAGGTGGTGTAGCGGTTCAGTTGGATGTCGATGAGGATGTCGGGATGTGTGAGTTGTGCCATCAGCAAGGCGTTCTGTCTGATCATGAGCGAGCTGGCGCGCGAGAGCAAAGTGATATGGTTGAAGCCGATGTTCTCAGGTATAAGGTGGTTGAGGATGGACTGCTTCAGCGACTTGCTGTGTTGGCGGCGGGCTTTTAGAATTTGTTGCAGCTCGCTCTGCCCCTCGTAGTCGTGGCCGCTCACGTCCACCCCCATGAGCAGGTCGCCCTCAGTTCGTTCCACCCGGTTCAGTGGTATTGGATTGATGATGCCGCCGTCAATGAGGATCATGCCGTCGCGCCGCACGGGGTTGAAGAACGAGGGCAGTGAGATGCTGGCACGTATGGCATCGAACAAACTGCCGCTGCGGAACACCACCTCGCTGCCATGCAGCCAGTCGGTCGAGACGGCGCAAAAGGGTATGGACAGGTCCTCGATGTTCACGTCGGGCACTATTTCCTTGATAGCATCGATGATGCGCTCTCCCTTCACAATATGGTTAAGGCTGAGCGAGAGGTCCGACAACTCCAGCATCTTGCGCTTGTCTATGCTTTTCATCCACTCGCGGAACGCTTCAAGCTTGCCCGTTGCATAGATTCCGCCAACAAGTGCGCCCATGGAGCAGCCGGCCACCGAACTGATTTCGTAGCCTTGAGCCAACAGCTCTTCAATCACGCCGATGTGTACCAGCCCGCGGGCTCCGCCGCTGGACAGGACCAATGCTATTTTCTTTCCCATGTGCGCTTTGTTATGCAATTCGACTGCAAAGGTAAATGTTTTGTGGAGGATTATGTGTTAAGAAAGTATAAAAGATGGGGCAATGTTTAGAAATGAGTAAAAAATAGTAATACCTTTGCGATATCAAAATGATATCAATTTAATAACCTTTTATACATAAGAACTATGGAAAAGAAAGAATTTGCTTTTGCAGGTGTATCGTTGAACGGTATCCTGATGTTAGTCCTCTCCATCGCATTGTCCATCGGTAGTGTGGTGGGTATCATTTGGTCGGGCATCAATATGGATGAAGCCGAGACCTTGGGCAACGGCCAGTTCGGAATGTGGTCGGCCTCGCTCATAGGCTTTATCCTGTTGTTGCTGTTGTCTATCGTCATGCTGTGTGGCTTTATTCAGGTGGAACCGGGCGAAGCACGTGTGATGATGTTCTTTGGAAAGTACCGTGGCACCTTCACCACCCCCGGTTTCTATTGGGTGAATCCCTTCATCAGCACCAAGAAACTGAGTCTGCGTGCACGCAACCTCGATGCCGAGCCAATCAAAGTGAACGACAAGGCAGGCAACCCGGTGATGATCGGCCTGGTGCTGGTGTGGAAACTGCGCGACACCTACAAAGCTATGTTCGAGGTGGACACGCAGACCATGGCCGCAGCCAAGGCTGGTGCCAACCAGGATGGCCACAGTGCTGCCATCATTATGAACGCCCTGCAGAACTTTGTAAGCATCCAGGCCGACGCCGCACTGCGTCAGGTGGCCGGGCAGTATGCCTACGACAACGAGGAGGATGAGAGTGCCATCACCCTGCGCGATGGTTCTGAGGAAGTGAACGAGGAACTGGAAACGAAGATCAGCGAGCGTTTGGAGATGGCCGGCATCGAGGTGGTGGAAGCACGCATCAATTACTTGGCCTATGCCCCCGAGATTGCTGCCGTGATGCTGCGTCGCCAGCAGGCCACTGCCATCATCGCTGCACGTGAGAAGATTGTGGAAGGTGCCGTGTCGATGGTGAAGATGGCACTGGACAAGCTGTCGGCAGAGCAGGTGGTGGAACTGGACGATGAGCGCAAGGCTGCCATGGTGAGCAACTTGCTCGTTGTGCTCTGCGGCGACGACAACGCTCAGCCTGTGGTGAACACCGGAAGCCTGTATAATTGAGGAGGTGAAAGTTGAATGTTGGAAGTTGAATGGTTCATCTTGAATGTATAATGAATCACATGTTAGCGTGATGGCAAAAGAAAATGCAAATAAGAGTTTCGTCCTGCGGGTGGATGCGGACACGATGGCGGCCATCGAACGATGGGCGGCCGACGAGTTCCGCTCCACCAACGGGCAGTTGCAATGGATCATCAACGAGGCGCTGTGCAAAGCGGGGCGCCAGCCAAAGAAAGGAGGCGGACAATGAGTTTGTTTTATGAGAGTTTCAAACGGTCGCGATTCATAGGCAGCACCAAGGAAGGCACCATCTTCGAGCTGACGCTGCTGGCCATCCTGTTGGTATCGTGCGGCTTTGGCTTCTATCTGGCCCGGCACTGCGACGGGCAGGTGGCCCTGCACTTCAACCTGACAGGAGAGGTGACGCGGTGGGGCAGCGTGAAGGATGTGTATAAGGAAACGATACTCACTTCTTTTATCGCCATCTTCGTCATGCTGTGTGCCTATGCACCGAACTCAATACACATGATTGTGCCTGCGCGCACGCCGCGGCAGGTGGCGCTGAAGGTGCGTGCTGCGCGTGTCGTGGCACTTGTCCTTGGCTTTCTGCCGCTGGTACTGACGTTGGCTATGACGCGCCAAGTGCTGTTGCCCGTCATCCTGCTGGTGGCTGTGGTGCTTGTGGTGGTGTCAGTATTCGCGGTGATGATATACAGGAGTGAATGAAGTCATGGCGACAACTACTGCCGCCATCCACTAAAGGTGGGTTCTATAAATTAGCTTTGAATTGCTTTTAGGCTATTTCCGAACAGATTTTGTTTCAAGGCCGCCGGGGCGTAGCGGGCCGCTCGGCGCTTGCGACGCTTGACACTTCAAGAACGTCCCAAGGACTTGGAGCAAAATCTGTGCGGAAAGAGGCAAGAGCAAACAAAGATAATTCATAGAGAATTTATTAATTAATAGAACACACCTAAACACAAAGTAAAAGGGGGGGGATGTGTCCTGCATGTGACACATCCCCCCTTTCTATCTGTGCTTAGGATTTTAGTGAACCAAGACCTTCTTGCCGCCCACGATATAGATGCCTTTGGACAGGCTGGAGTGCTGGTCGGCAGTCACACCGTTCAGTTTCCTTCCGGACAGGTCGTAAATGTCGGCATGAGCATCAGTGTTCTTCTGAAGGTTCCCGATGCCGGTGTCTGTGCCCAGGTAGCGAAGCTGGAAGCGGTCGTAGGCCACCCAGTCGGCTGCCACAGTCTGAGTTTTGCGTATGCCTAAGCGCAACGGTTGGCCGTCGGCCGTCAGTTTGAAGGTGACGGTGTTGTCGGCATATCGGCCGTTGGTGTTGAAGGCCTTGTAGGCATCGGCGAGGTTGTCGGGATAGGTGTACGGGCTGTAGGTATAGTCCTCGCAGCTGTACAGGTTGAGCAGCGGCGTGTAGGCATCGCCCAGATACAGCTGCGCGTTTTCCGTTGTGGCGTCTTGCTGCTGCCATGCGGCATAGGCCGTCTCGATGCCGCCCGCACGGTAGAAAGCGTTGGCTCTGAGCATATAGACACCTGCGGGCAAACCTGTCAGTTCCTGCCAGATGTCGAACCCATGCGAGAACTGCTCGGCCGTCTCGTTGGAGTAGCCGGCATAGGTGGCGTTGTTGCCCGAGCCGGTGAGCGCTGTGGGCAGGTCGATACCTTGCCACCCTACGTTGTAGCGGGTGAACGAACTGTTGCGGATCAGGAATGTCAGGTTGGCCGGTTGACCAGTGCGAGCCAGGTTGAGCTGTTCAGCCTGATAGTCGGCCACGGCCTGCTGCAACTCTTGGTAGCGTCGCAGTTTGGTGGCGTCATCGCCGTTGCTCAGCACGCGTGCCGCATTGTTATAGGCCAGGGTGAGCGCAGTGTTGTTGGCATCTCTGAAATAGTTTTTCACCTCCTTGACCAGGTTTTCCAGTTCCTGCAGGTCGGCGATGCCTTTGTAGCGTGCATCGTCCTGCATGGCGGTGGCTTGTGTGGCCATGTCCAGCACTTGCAGGTCGGTCAGGGCCACATCGAAAATCTGGAAGTCGTCGAACAGTGCATGCTCCATGACGGCATCGGCCGTGTAGGGCGAGTGGCCGATGTTGGCATTCTTGAGGCTGGCGGTCAGGGCTGGCAGGTCGATGGTGATCTTTTGCGTCTTACGCAGTTGCCCGTCCACGTAGAGTCTGGCGATGTCGTCCTTCTGCGTGAAGGTGATGTTGTGCCACTCGCCTATGCGCAGGCACGACTGCGAGGCAATGTTATTGGTTACGGAACTGTTCTTCAGTTCGCAGTACCAGTTGCTGTTGCCTCCGGCATTGATAAGGCCGAAGTACTGGTTGGTGCCGTTGCTGAAGTCCAGTGCCCAGGCGAAGCGGTTGGTGTTGTTGCCGATGCGTTGCAGCACGTTCAGGCTGATGGAGTATTCCGTAACGTCGGTCAGCGCGTCCTGTATGGCCTTGATGGGGAGGCCCATATAGCTGTTCTCGCCCAGTTGGCCGGTGGACAGCACATAGTTGCCGTCGGCCTGTTGCTCAATCGCAGCCTTGCCATAGAGTTTCCCTTCGTAGGTGCCGGAGTCGTCAGTAGGCGTGCCCTTGTCAAACGAGAAGCGCAGGCGAGGCTGGGGTAGGGGCTCGGCCACAGGCACACCGACGTCGGTGGTGCGCAGGCGGAGCACGTTGACCGAGTAGGCTGCCGCTTCATAGCTGATGGTGCCGTCGGTGCCGACGCTCACCTTCTTGTTGCGTGGTGTGATGTAGAAGGGTGTGGTCACCGTGTTCTCGTCGGTGCCGTTGGCTGCTGAGAGCACTTCGGCCTCGCCGGAAAGCACGCGTCCGTTCTGGAACGAGAGTGTGACGGTTGCGGCCTGGTTGTTGGGATTGACCAGTTTCACGTAGAAGATGCCCTGCTCATCGTCGATATTGGCGCTGGTATAAACCAGGCGGTCGGCATACTGTTTCAGGTCGGTCTCCAGGATGAGCGTGCCGTCCAGGTAGCAGCGCACATGCTGTCCTTCCTTCCGCACCCTTATGGTGTATTCATGCCCGGTTTCCAACTGTCCCTCCTTGTCGGCCAGGGTGGATTTTGCACCGTTCTTGCACTGCTCCACGGCGTGTTTAGAGTTGCCCCATCCGCCCAGGTTCAGCCAGGAGTAGTTATTGGCATCCTTGTAGTCGAAGATAATCAGGAAGCCTTCGGAGCCGCCGTTCTTCGTGGCATGCACCGTCATGTCCACATTGGTGTTGTCGAAGAGGCTGTTCAGCGTGCAGGTGACGTTTGTGGCCGTGGTGTTCGTCTGTCGGAAGGTCTCGTCGCTGAGGTTCCATGCTCCGTTTTTGGTGGTCCAGTCGGCTGTGTTCAGCTCCTTTCCTTGGAATGTGGTGTCGGTGGCCGTGACGCTGAGTCCTGTAAAGGTGGCGCTGGTGGCCCAGGTGCCCAGGCCGATGCTGCCTCTGTTGGCGTTTTGTGCCGGGCTGTTGTCGCGTTCGGTCCAGCGTATGTTCTGCTTGCCCACGTTGTTGCTGAACATGCGCTGCACGTAGTAGGAAGGTGTGCCGTAGCTCAGCGAGGCGTTGAAGCGGATCATGTCAGGGTGCCAGGCATAGTTCTCCTCGTGGGTGAAGATGGGTGCGTAGCTCATCATCGTGACGGCTTCGCTGTTGTTCTCGCATCCCTCCATAAACACGGCTTCGCCGATGGCGGCATTCATGTTGCCCCACCAGCCGCAATCCCTCGTCACGGCATATTCGCCCACATAGATGCGTGTGGACGAATTTGACTGGTTGTCGTAGCGGCCGTATTGGTTGATGAAGAACTCCGGTGTGTCATAGTAGTGCTCGTCCTTCAGTTCCACGGGTTCGGTCACGTTGTCGAAGTAGTAGCTGTCGGCTATCAGGTGCATGTCCGGCCAGCGGGTCTTGATGGCCCGGTAGAACTGCATGTAGCGTTTCATGTAGTCGTCGCGGTTCAGCATGAACTCCTGTTCGTTGCCTATCTCCATATACTTTAGGTCGAATGGTTCCGGGTGGCCGTTGGCCGCGCGCATCTTGCCATAGAAGGTTTCTGTGGCCGATCCTCGTGCATATTCAATGGCGTCAAGCGCTTCTTGAATGAAGGGGCCTATGTTGTTCCCGTCCACCTTCCACTCGTGTCCGATGCCCATGTTCACCACGAACAGCGAGCTTGCGCCCAGGTCCTCGGCCAGTTGCAAGCACTCGTGATAGCCCAGTCCGTCGGTCACCTTGTAGCCCCAGTTGCGGTTCATGTGTCCGGGTCGCTGCTCGATGGGGCCCACGGTCTTTTTCCATTCAAAGCGGTTGGTGGCGCCATCGCCATAGGCTCCTTCGATGTAGCATCCGCCGGGGAAGCGCATAAAGCGCGGGTGCAGGTCGGCCAGCATCTGTGCCAGATCCTCGCGGCACCCGTTGGGGCGGTTCTTGAAGGTGGGCGGGAACAGGCTCACCACGTCCACGTAGATCACGCCTTTGGCCGAGAATCTCAGTGCAAAGTAGCCGTGCCCGTCATTGCCGGTGGCTTTGATGGTGGCCGTCACCTTCTGCCACTCCTGTGTGGCATTCGTTCGGATGGCGGCATAGCCCAACCGCTGCCCGCTGCCATTCTGCAACTCGGCCGTGATGGTGCCGCTGTAGCTTTCCTCGGCCCGTAGCCAGAAGGAGAGCGTGTAAGTGCGTCCGCTCACGATATTGATGCCCCAGTAGCCTTCGTTGCGGATGCCACTGTTGGCCGCCTTGACGTTCACGCGCAGGGCACGTTGCTGCACGGTGTTCAGCAGGTTGTCGCTGACCAGGCTGATTTCGGAGTTGCCCAGTGTCGTCCAGCAGATGGGGTTGTTCATGTCCTCTTCAAACGAACGGTTGCGCACCAGTTCGGCATACAGGCCGCCGTCGCCGGCGTGGTTGATTTCCTCGAAGAAGATGCCGTAATGGTCGTCGGTTACGATAGGGCCTCTGCGGTTGAAGTCAAAATCGATTTTTACCTGTCCATGTGCGCACATCGCACAGAGAGCAAAAAGCCAAGAGGCAAAAAGTATAACCTTTTTCATTGTTGATGCTTTAGTAGGTGTTAAGGTAAATTGTGCGCACAAAGGTAAACTTTTTCTTGGAATTATGTGCTTCCTACCAAAAAAAGTTGCTATTTTTGCCCGCATAATTCATAAAACACGATTCATAGCACGATGTTAAAAGTAATTTTCCTGGCCGGCGGCTGCTTTTGGGGCGCCGAACATTTCTTCAAACAAGTGCAAGGCGTGGCAGAGACTACTGTGGGCTATGCCAACGGGCACACCGAGAACCCTACTTATGAAGAGGTATATACCGATACCACGGGCTTTGCCGAGACCGTGCGGGTGGCCTACGACCCTGAAGTGGTCAGCCTGGCCTTCCTGTTGGATATGTACTGGCATGCCATCGATCCCACCAGCGTGAATCAGCAGGGTCATGACATAGGCACCCGTTACCGCACGGGCATCTATTACGCCGACCCGTCCGACCTGCCCATCATTCAAGCTTCGTTCCAAGCCGAGGCGAAGAAGCATGAGCGGCCCATGGCCACAGAGGTGTTGCCCCTGCATAACTTCTATCCGGCCGAAGAACGCCATCAGGACTATCTTGACAAGAACCCCGACGGCTACTGCCATCTGCCGCTGGAACTGTTCAAGTGGGCAAGGGAACAAAGTAGGGCCACCAGTAGAGAAGCAAAACCCACCCCCAACCCCTCCCTGGGGAGGGGGATGAAAGTTAAGAGTTAAAAGATAAGAGTTAAAAGATAAAATCCTCTCCAAGGCGTAGCCCCTCCACCTCGAACGAGCGCCCCCTCCCCCCCCCCCCGCCGGGGGCTGTAGGGGACCCTCCTTTCATCTTTCATCTTTCAACTTTCAACCTTCAACTTTCAACTTCGGCCGCAGGCCGACTCCTCCCCCCCCTCCCTTCATTCTTCAACTTTCAACCTTCAACTTTCAACTTTCAACTTCGGCCGCAGGCCGACTCCCTCCTCCCATGTCCTTCCTCACCTCCCTCAACGATATCCTTTGGACCTATATCCTGCTTGCCGCCCTGTTGGGTTGCGGCGTGTGGTTCACAGTGCGCACCCGTTTTGTACAGTTCCGAATGCTGGGCGAGATGATTCGTCTTTTAGGCGAGTCGGGTGGTCAGCGTCAGCCTGGCGAGAAACACATCTCCAGTTTTCAGGCCTTCGCCGTCAGTCTGGCTTCTCGCGTGGGCACGGGCAATCTGGCAGGTGTGGCCACCGCCATCGCCTTGGGTGGCCCAGGCTCCGTGTTCTGGATGTGGGTCATCGCCTTGTTGGGTGCCGCCACCTCGTTTGTCGAGAGTACGCTGGCGCAGCTGTTCAAAGAGCGGGCGCACGACTCCTTTGTCGGCGGTCCGGCCTATTACATCACCAAGGGCATGCACAAGCCTTGGATGGGTGCCTTGTTTGCCGTGCTCATCACCCTCACGTTTGCGCTGAGCAACAACTCCGTGCAGAGCAACACCATCTGCAGTGCCATGGAGCGTGCTTTCGGCCTGGATCCCACCATGTTGGGCCTGCTGTTGGTCATCCTGACGCTGGCGGTTGTGTTTGGCGGCATCCAGCGTGTGGCGCATGTCAGTTCGGTGGTTGTGCCCGTGATGGCTGTTGGCTACCTGTTGCTGGCGCTGGTGGTCATTGGCATGAATATAGACAAGGTGCCGCATGTGCTTCGTGTCATTGTGGAGAGTGCTTTCGGCATCCGTCCCTTCGCCGGCGGCGCCCTGGGCACCACCATCATCCTGGGCGTGAAGCGCGGCCTGTTCAGCAACGAGGCCGGCGAGGGCAGTGCCCCCAATGCCGCTGCCACAGCATCCACCTCGCACCCGGTCAAGCAAGGTCTGATTCAGGCGTTGGGCGTGTTCACCGACACGCTGGTGGTCTGTTCCTGCACCGCCTTCATCATTCTCATCAGTGGCTTGTACGAGGTCGAAGGGCTGAACGGTATCGACCTCACGCAAACCGCGTTGCAGAGCGAGGTGGGCGCCCTCGGTCCAGTGTTCGTGGCAGTGGCCATATTCCTGTTTGCCTACAGCAGCATCATCGGCAACTACTATTATGGCGAGGCCAACGTGCGCTACCTGTCGCAATACATTCGCAACGTGGGCACTCGTCGGTGGGTGATGACGGTGTTCCGCCTGCTCTCCGGTGGCGTCATGGTCATGTTCGGCGCTTTGGCCACGCTCGACACCGTGTGGACCCTCGTTGACATCTGCATGGCCTGCCTCACAGCTGTCAACCTCGTGGCCATCGTCACCCTGGGCCGTTATGCCTTCCGCCTGTTGGACGATTACCTCACGCAGCGTCGCCGTGGCGTGCGGATCCCCACCTTCCACCGCGCAGCCATGCCCGACATCGAGGCCGACATCGATTGCTGGGAATAACATTACTTCCCATTCTCGCCACCAGCACGAGCCTTTTTTGCGGGCGAATGCTAAAATCATCGCCTTTTCTTTTGTGCTTATGGATTTAATCCCTATTTTTGTGGCGTAAAGCCGATGAGAATGCCCGTGACTACCGAAGCGATGACAATGAAAATAGCCGAATACTTCAAGATTCAAGCCGTCCTGAAAGCATGGCTTTTTGTTTCCTACTCACGGGGTTAAGAACGCCCAGACAGCGACGTGGATATCCTCTTTGAACCAGATGAATGACATACAAATCATACAGCAGAAGATTCATGAGATTCGCGGTCAACGCGTGATTCTGGATTTTGACTTGGCGGAATTGTATCAAGTGACGACAGGCAACTTGAATAAGGCCGTAAAGAGAAATATCCGACGTTTCCCTCCTGATTTCATGTTCCAACTGACCAAGGATGAGTTTGAAGAGGTGAAAGCTAACTTGATATTCCATTTTGGAATTTCAAGATGGGGCGGTACACGCAAGTTACTTGAGAATCAGAATGACATCAATGAGGATACTCGTGCACAATTGGAACTTATCAATCAGTCATTGGCTGCATTGCAAACTACATCACGTCCTCCCCGACGGCCCATCGTGGGATTCAGTGTCCCAAAAGACAAAGAATAACATTTTAACATCATAAATACATCCAACAACCGCCTATGAAGCAATAAACAGATATTAGACATACAGACTGAAGCGTCCGCTTAGATTCTTGTCTCCTGAAATTTCGCCAAAATAAAAGAGACAACCAAGAGTAAAAGCACGGATGCTCACGCTGATCGGCGTGGGCTTTTACTCGTATATGGTTGTATAGGTGTTTGGCGATACCTCAGGAGACGTAGACGAAGTATTAAGTCCACGTTTTCTTTTTGTGCCTTTTTGTCAAAGCCAAACACCTATTTATATATATGGAAAGAACAACCGATACCGACCATCCGATGCCCAATGCAGAGGTGCAGACACAGCTGGAACTGCAGCTGCACGGGCAGTACGCCATCAACAACAATGCCTATCTGGGTAGCATCGTGGTGCTGCTGACGGCCCTCTTGGCGGTGTTCGCCGGCTATGGCTGTCGGGTGTTTTACACAAGGCAAGTGCACAAGTACAAAACGGTGGTAAAGGATTACCTGGAATCAGAACGCAATAATTCAACTCATTGAGTCCACTTTAAAAAGTCGGACGTTTTATTGTTAATACTTGTTTATTACTCTCAAATAGTAGTTTGATTATTAGTTAGTCTGGAATCGAAATCGTATCTTTGTACTGTTAATCAGACATATAATCATGTTCCGCAA
>JAFXQT010000013.1 GCA_017526905.1 Bacteroidaceae bacterium
AAAGTGAAAGGCCCCCTATAATCCCCCGGAGGGGGATAAGAGTGAATAGAGAAAAATGAAAAGTGAAAAATAAAAGTTACCTCTGGCTCGAATGAGTGTCCCCCACCGGGGGACTACAGGGGGCCACCTCTGGCTCGAATGAGTGTCCCCCACCGGGGACTACAGGGGGCCACCCCTGGCTCAAACGCGTGTCCCCCGCCGGGGGACTATAGGGGGCCTGAAGAGTGAAGAATAGGAGTTGCCGAAGGGATGCACTGTGTGGGATTGTGCATCGCGGTTTTCCCGCGATGAATGATTGCGGTTGGGAAGTGGCTGTATGGATGGCTTCAGAAAGCGCTGGGAAGGGCTTGCCATTATAACTGCTAAGCCAACATTTTTGGCCCCCACATCTACGCCTTTCCCAACTTGATAAGCCCCCATAGTGCCTCTTTCAACTGTTGTCGGCTGAAGGCAGTGTTTGACTGATTGCTAAACAATGAAACATGGCCTTATTTGCGCTTATCAGCCTTTCACGGAGGTTTTAATAGCTCAAGTGTTATCTATTTCAACCCATCAACAGCCTGTCAAAATAGGCCTTCCTTTATTGTTTTTGCGTAGATATATGACTGAATTGAAAGAATGGAAGTGTTGGGAGGGGATAAAGCGTTTGCGCGGATAAACGAAGAGAGAGGGCACGCAGTGAAGCGTGCCCCCTCTCAAATAAATCCCTTTATAATGATGGGGTTTAGGTTGGCTTAGTTGCTGCTTACAGAGGCACCACCGTGATTGTTAGTGACTTCCTTGGTGGTCAGGGTAACGGTGTTGTTCACGGTCTTGGTGGGATCTTCAACAGAAACGGGAATCTGGACGTTGGTAGTAGTAGTTTGGCCTACTCCAGGAATAGTTATCGTTGTCTCCGTCTTGGTGGACTTGGTGGTGGTAGTGGGGTCGCCGATCTGATTGCCGTTAGCATCCTTCGTGATGGTTGTGGTGGTTTGAGCCAGCGTTGCGATAACAGTTGCAGTAGAGCCGGCGGGCTTGTTACGGAGTGCGTTCTGAACTTCCTCCATGGAGTTGTAAGTAACGCCGTCAACAGTATAGGTGTAGTCGTATTCGCTCTCAGAAACCTCGACAGTAGTGATGTTGCCATTGGCATCGCGGTTGGTGCTGGTGGTGGTAACGATCACGTCGTCGTCCTTGTCAGTCTTCACAACGGTAACGACCTCAGTGGTGGTGCCATCGGTGTTTTTGATGGTGCCGTCCTTTGCTGCGTCCTTCAATGCCTGGGCAAGTGCATCTGCAATCTCAGAGTCGTCAAGAGCCGGTGTAACAATTGTCGTGGTGTTGATGTTTGCGGGTTCGTCCTCGTCCTTGCAGGAGGTGAACAGGCTGATGCTTGCAATGGCGAGAACGCCAGCAGTCAGAAGAAACTTTTTCATTGTCTTTTTTGATTTTGTTAATGAATGATAGGTTTTATTTTATTTGTCTTGTTGCTTATTTGAACGTCCCGTTGAGTATGCGGCTAACATACTGCTCGACGAACTTTGGTTCCCAGTAGTGTGCCGATCGGTTCTCATCGGGTTGTGTGCTGTAACGTCGGCCCATTTTTTCCTGCCAGTACTTGAAGTAGGACTGCATGGAGTATTCCAGATTGAAGTATTCTGGCAGTCTTACTCTGACGAAGCCGTTCCTGCGTTGGCGCTTGCCGCCCATGGGGATGGCAAAGTGGAATCCGAAGTTGTGCTCGCCTCCAGTGAGGATGGCGTAAACCCCGATGGCGTATTCGCTGAAATGGCGTGTCACATCGAAGCGGCCGCCATAGTCGCCATAGAGGAATCGGCCAGCCTGCAGCTCCAGTTGCAGTTTGCTGTGATGCTCGTAGTAGTCGGCTTTGGCCATGAAGTTCACTTTGTCCGAGTTCCTTGTCACGCCGAAGCCGTGCTGCTTGCTGTAGTTGGCCTGTGCAGTGTAGCCTCCGCTCAGGTAGAGGTCAAGACCCGTGAAGGCGTGCAGCCCGATGTTGGCTTGAACGCCCAACCGCTCGGGATGGAAGAAGCCGGCCGCAGCTGTGACCTGCCACCGTTTGGTGGATAGGATTTGCTGCCTCAGGTTGGCATGTCCAATCTGTATGGCGCGTTGGTTGTCCGACTTGTCCAGGTTGCTGAGTATTGGGAAGATGGGCTGGATGGTGAGTCTGGCCCCTTTCCACAGTGTTGTTGCGATGGCTGGTGCGATGCGCACGTTGTAGTCGAAGAGGTGGTCCAGCTTGTTGTTGACGAGGCTGACCATTGGCACGAGCGTGATGTCGATCTTTCCGGCAGACGGTTTCGTGGTCTCTTCTCCTCGCAGTTTCAGCAGGGCCTGCCGCATTTGTCGGTCCACGCGCACGTCCCAGCCTGTGTCGCTTTTGGTGGCGTGGACGATGAGTTGCGGCTGCCTGTAGTCTGTGAGCAGTACTTCAAGATGTCGTATTCCAGGGCATTCTTGTGCGATGGATTGTATTGCAACTGCCGCGCCGCGGAAGGTACCGCGATAGGTGTGGTCCTCAACCGACACGTAGGCGGTGTCGTTGCCGATACACACACGTAAATCCTCAAACCCCATTGTTGCCAACTTTTGTCTGACCAGTTCCGGTTCCTGAGCCCAACCTGTCAGTATGGTGCAGAGGGTAAAGCCGAGAAGCGCAAGTGTTCTTTTCATTTGTGGGCGAATAGGGAATAGGATTCGTTGAGTTGCCGATGCCGCTGCATCTGAGTGATTCAGGAGTCCTGTTTTACTCCTAAAATCACGCGCAAAGGTACAACATAAATACTGAATAGGTATTGAGTTAATTTTTTTTAACACAAAGAAAATAACCTGCCTCATTTAATCATGCTGTTTTTGCGCTCTTGGACGAAGTGGACGGCTTACTTGCTGCAGAATTATATATAGGTCGAGCGTCAGCGACCAATGCTCTTGGTACCATTCGTCCGTGCAATCGGCACCCAGCACCGGCTGCATGGCCTCCGTCCAGTTGATGATGCCCGGCTTGGGATTGATGGTCATGAAGGTGTCGGTGTTGCAGGCAACGGGCTGCTCCATGGTGGTTGCAGGCTGTGTTTCCGTGTCGGCTTCACTGTCGGTGCTGCCGGCAAGAGGCTGTTCCGTGGCGGGCGCAGGCTGCGGTGCCGTGCCAGTCTCGCTCGGTTCATCAAACAGCAGTGTGGGTTGTTTGGCTGTGTGTTGTTGCGTTGCGGCTGGCGAATCAACGGTCTCTGCACCGGTAGCCTGTGTTTCTGCTTCCAGCCCATAGCCGTTCGATGCTCCGGTGTCCTGTGCTGTGGACTCCTGTGCAGTGGACTCTTTTGCGGTGTCGTGCGGCAGTTGCCAGGCGGCCCCAGTGGCTATTTCGGGCTTGGTGCCCACGATGGAGAGTTGTCCGAAGAATACGTTGATCAGCCGGGCCCATGCGTCCAGGTGCAGTTTCCGGGCCCAGCGGCTGCTTTGGCAGATGCCGAAGGCGTACAGCCAGAACGGGCGCTTGTTACGGTCGGCACATGCCTGGCGGAACAGGACCGGGCCGCGATACTTCAGTTTGCTGACGATGGTCAGCACCAGAAACAGCAGTGGAAACACGGTGAGCAGCAGGCACACTGCACACAGCAGGTCGAAGGTGCGTTTGGCCAGCCGGTTGCCATATCGGGCCAGCGGTTGTGGCGTCCGATCGGCTACGAAGCCCTGCCAGCCGTGGCGGTAGGCGCGCTGCACGGCGTGGTACAGCAGCATGCGCACACCAACCAAGGATGTGCCGAACAGCAGGTAGAAGGGCAGCAGCAGTCCGATGCAGTACAGGGGCTGGCCGATGGTGATCCACACGAGTAGCCACGAGGTGACAAAGAAGCGCAGCAGCGTGTGCAGGGCGCGGCCGAACACCTGGTCGGCCCGTGCATGGCGACACAGCAGCTGGTGGTCGGTGGCAAGGAAGCAGACGGCATGCGTGATGCCGAACAGCAGCAAAAGGGTTATAAAGAAATACCGGAGCACTTGCCGGCTCAGGTAACTGTCGGTCAAGGCAGCGGTGGCGTCGGGCGTTTGGTCGGGCCGGACCAGCAGGTACAGCCAAAAAGCTATGAGTGCCACCTCCAGTGCACACAGTGCCAGGTTGGCGGCACGTCTGAGCCATTTTGCGGCGTAGTAGTTCATCATAATGCTAACAGTTTCTTCACAAGTGGCAGGACGGCTTTTTTCAGCACGGTGTCGTTCAGGTAGTGGTCGCCGTCGAAGGTGTCGAAGTGCGTTCGTAGGTAATGTTTCAGGAAGAGGGGTTGGCAGTTCACGCGTTTGTCGTGCAGGCCGAACAGGCCATACACCAGTTCCTGTTCCTCGGGTGTGATGCCCTCGAAGCTGTGCTTCTCCACTTCCTTGAACTGCGCTATCAGCTCCTTGTCCACCTTGAAGTCCTTGGCGCCGTCGGCCCTGGGGTTGCGGAAGGGCTTGCGCCCCATGCCCATGAAGGTGAGCAGGCGTGCCATCTGGAAAGAGGGGTTCACGAGGATGCGCCGGTAGCCGCGCAGTTGCTCGGCATACATAGCTCCCATGCTGGTGCCCACGATCAGGTCGGGCTGGTGCTGGTCGGTGTATTGCCTCAGGAAGGGCAGGGCCTCGGCCGGTGCCACGGGTATGTCCGGTGCCAGCACCTGCACGCCTTGTTCGTACAGGGCGTTACGCATGCTGGTAGCAGTGCCGCTTGCACCGCTACCAGCAAATCCATGCAGATATATAATTGTCATTGTTACAGGTGTGCCCTAACAATTAGTTGTCATTTCAGTACTTTACGTCCGTTGATGATGTAGATGCCCTTTGGCAGCTGTCGGCTATTCTTGAGCGTCCCCACCTTGCGTCCGGCCATGTCAAAGATGATGTTGTCCTGCTCGCCGCCGTCCGAGTCGGTTTGCTTGATGCCCACCGTGCCGTCGTCATAGACGGGTTCGTCCCAGATGGCTGCGTACATGCTCAGCTGGTTGGTGGTGCCGATGGTGGGCTGTTCCATCACGTACACCATGTTTCCGCCGTCGGGGTAGAGGCCCACGGTCTGTTGCATGGCATGGGGGCTGTAGAAGAGCGTGTCGGCCCACGATTTATCCTCGGCCGTGATGACCACGCAGCCGCTGTCAGCGTCCAGCTTAAAGTCAACGTGCAGTTGCTGCTTGCTGGCCTGCTTGTCGGCCCAGATAATGATGAAGCCGTGTGCCGGAATGACGGTCTGAACGCCGTTGCTGTTGGCCGGGATTTGCACCTTCTCGGGTTTGCTGATGTTGTCGCTGATGTACATGCCGGCAATGTCGATGGGTTGGTCGGTGGTGTTGTACAGCTCGATCCAGTCGGCCTTCTTCTGATAGTCGTTGATATAGGTGTCGTTGGCCGCACTCACCTCGTTGATCTTCACGGGGCGTGCGTCGGACTGTGCCATCTCCTCGTCGGACAGGGGTTCATAGGCGGCCACCAGCGTCACGGTGCCCGATGTGGGCAGTTTGTACTCGGCCTCGGTCGAGACGAGGTTGCCCAGTTCCTCGGTGCCTCGTGCCAGGCTGGCATCCCAGTATATATCGGTGCTGTTGCCCTGGTTGTTGTGCACCTCCACGGCGATGGTGTTCATGCCTTCGCGGAAGAGGCTGGCATCCAGTGTCATCGTGCCGCTTTCGGGGTTGCCGGGTGCGTAGGAGTCGGCATAGTCGTAGAAGGTGGGCCGCGGCGTGTTGTTCATGTAGTAGCGTCCGGCCTCGGTGCCGTTCACGTAGATGACGAAGCCATCGTCGGCCACCCAGTTCAGCGTGTAGTTGTCGGTGCTTTTGGCTTTGGACACATTCACCTTCTTGCGGAAGTAGTAGGTGGGGTACTTGTAGTTGGCATCAAGCCCGTATTCCATCTCGGTCTTGTAGCCGCGGCCGTTGCTGGGGTCGCTGGTGTAGTAGCCCAGCGGGGCGTAGCCTTCGCGCCAGAAGCTGTCGTCGTAGTTGGATGCTGTCCAGTCGTCGCCGTCCAGCGAGCCTTGGTCGTAATAGGTCCAGCTGCTGCCGCTTTCAAACAGCGTGTTGCCGGTGCTGGAGCTCTGCCCGTACCAGCCTATGAATTTCTTGCCGGCGGGTGCCAGGGCCTTCACGGTGATGGGTGCGAAGAGCTGTCCGTTGAAGCGTCCGGTGGGCACGGGCAGGTCGTTGATGAGCAGGCGTGCCTCCTCGGTGTCTGACGAGAGGGCCACTTTCTGGCTGGTTTGCAGTGCCAGGTAGGAGCGCATGCTGCTCACCAATGTGCTTTGGCGCGAGCTGTTCAGTGCGTTCATTACATCGTAGGCTGAGTTGGGCGAGCGCCCTTCCAGGGCCTGTCCGGCGCTGACGTGGCTGATCATTTGATTGATGGTGCTTTTGACATGTTCTGGGTCGAACACGCTGCCGGCCACGATGCAGAACTGGTCGATGAACTGCTTCTTGAACTCGGCATTGCGCAGTAGGTTCAGGAACAGCGTCACGAACTCAATCTCCTTGGTGATGCGGCGGGAGGGATAGAGGTCGTCCACGCCATACAGCAGGTCGAAGGTGTAGTTCTGCTTGCCGGCAAAGGCGGTGAAGGGGCTGGTGGTGGCCAGTGCGCCGTCGGTGTCGAACAGCACGAAGCGGAAGCGTCCGCCGTTACGGTCGCGGAAGGCCTTCACGTTGTTCTGTGGCCAGTCGGTGCCGCCGATGTACAGCTCCACGGCCAGGTAGTTGATGTATTCCTCGATGTCCAGCAGCTGCTTGATGCGCTCGTAGTTTTCGGCGTTGGAAGCCTTTTTGGACAGCTGCAGCAGTTCCTCCCAGGCATCGCGTGTGCCTTCCTGCTGCACGTAGCCGCTGTCGGGGCTCATCTTCCACTGGTCCATGTTGTCGGTGTCGATGCCATACACCGAGTAGCCGTAGTGCTTGTTGTTGGGCTCGCGCAGGTTCAGCAGGCCGATGTACTGCCCGTTGATGAATTCGTGCACGGGGTTCCATCCCTGCGTTTCCACATACAGGCCGCTGGTGCGCACCACCTGTTGGATGGCGGCGTCCTTGATGCGTCCGTTATTGTAGTCGTTGCCGCCGTTGCGCAGCTTCAGCGACTTCTGGCGGGTGTATGGGCGGTCGGCAAAGAAGGGGTAGTCAATTTTGTTCACGCCTTCGTAGCGTTTGTTGGTCTTCAGGTTGCTGGAGTGTGGTGCCCATGCGCGGCTCCAACCGCCGGCAGCCTCCATACCCATTTCAAGGTTCACGGCGGGCTGTCCGTCGGCCGTGAAGTATTCAAAGTTCACGGGGCGTTCCCAGTCCATGTTCCAGTTGCAGCTGGTGCTCTGTCCGTTGCCGGGCCGTCCGTTGCCATTGCCGCGTGCAAAGATGCCATAGTCCTGACCGTTGATGTGTTCGTCGGCGGTGACGATGCTCACCACGGGCAGTGTGTAGTCGCGGTCGCGCATGATGAACGAGCGTGTCACCACGGGGCTGCTCAGCTTGCCCTCCTGGAACAGGCGCAGTCGCAGCACGGTGGTCATTTCAATGTCGAACTGTCCGTCAGTGCTCGTCTCGCCGTTGGTCAGGGTGGGGGTGGAGCCGTCGGTGGTGTAGCGCAGGGTGGTGCCTTGCGGAATGGTCACGTGTGCCGTCAGGCCGCTCTCGATCATGCCACCGTCGTGGTCGATGGCGGGAGGTGCCAGGCGGTTGGCGCTGAAGGTCGATGTGCTGTTGGTGGTGCCGGGCGTGGGCTGATCGGTGTAGTTCCACTGGTTGCCGCCGTCGGTGGTGCGTGCGTAGGAAGTGCGGCTGATGGCGGGCGGGTAGGAGCAGGACGTGATCAGGTTGCCGTCCGGGTCGGCAATGTAGATGGTGCCTCCGTCGCAGTCCAGCTTAAAGTCGATCATCGTCGGTGCCCAGCGCGAGTAGTGGTCCAGCCACAGCGTCAGGTATCCGTGTGCGGGCAGAGCACCGGCAAAGAGCCCGATCTGGGCCTTCTGCAGGTTCTGCGGGTCGTCGCTCAGGTAGCAGCCGCCCAGCGACACGCCCTTGTCCGTTGGGTTGTACAGTTCAATCCAGCCGCCGTAGTTGAACGAGGGGTCCATGAACATGTCCACATTGGCAGCCTGTATCTCGTTCACCACCACCTCCTTGTCAGTGGCGGCGATGCGTTCCACCGTCACCATGCAGGTCGATGCCAAATTGTTCGAGCCGCCTGTCAGCCGGCAGCGTATGGTGGCTGTTCCGGAGCCGTAGCCCGTAACCACGCCGTTGGCATCCACCTGTGCCACGGTTTTGTCATCGGTAGTCCATTCCACCGTCTTGAAGGTGGTGTTGGCGGGGTAGATGGTGGGCGTGATGGTGAAGCTCTCGCCCACGCTGATAGTCTTGTTCTTAGGGGTCACGGAGAGGCCGGTGGCCTTCACCTCCTGGCCTTGCCAGTACAGCTTCACGTTGTCTATGGCCAGCCAGTTGCCGTTGCAGCCCTCGGTGCGAATGCCGATGACGATCTCGTTGGTCGTGGTGGTGTATTCCACGCTGAAGTGCTGCGGTTTGTTATTGTTGGTGGCCACTTCGGTGGTGCCCTCGCCTTGAGTGTCGGCAATGAAGAGGAAGAAGCCCGACACGGGGTTGTTGCGGCCGCTCTGGTCCACAGCAATCACGTCGGCCTCCAGGCGGAAGGTGCCTGCGGGCACGCCTGCCAACGTTTGGTGTATGCTGCCGTCGCCCAGCGATCGGCCTTCGTCCCAGCCCCACCAGCCGCCGTTGTTCTCGCGCCAAGCCTCGGCAAAACTCGAAATGTACACGTATTCGTCGGTGTCGTAGTTTGAGTAACTGGACGACTGGTAGCCATAGTTCTGAGCCGTACTGCCGTCGTAGGCCACCACCCAGCCTTCGGTGCTTGTGTTGAAGTTGGGGTTCGTGACGAATTGGTTAGTGATGTCTGCCCAGTCTTGGGCGTTGGCTGCCATGGCGCTGAGCACCATTGTGGCAAGCAGGAAGAGTCGTTTCATTTATATCGACAATAAGTAGTTAGCAAAGTCGGGGCAAAGGTACATATTTTTGGATAGATACCGCTTTTTTTGTGTTAAAATATCACCTCAGATACTCATAAAGATACAAAAAAAGGAGGCAAAGCAACCGTTGCGGAAGTGTTCATGATGCACACCGGCTCACTGCACTCCTCTTTTCAGTCCGAAGGCCTGACACAAGCCAGCTCCGCCAGCGGGGGCTTGTCGGGATAAGACCTACGTCTTCGGCCTACCTTGCCTACGCCTTCGCACCTCGAATGCTGGCGTTATGACCGCCCCTGTTGGTAGCAAGCCCTCATGCCAGACGCACAAGCAGACCGCCATCTACCTCTACAATCTCACAGGACGTGTCGTGAGGACGGCCGGGCATGGCATTTACATCCAGAGAGGCAATAAGGTCATTATGAAACGCATAGCCTGTCTGGTATGTTTTGTTGCTTGCGGGCCGCTTTTCGTGTCGTTTAGTCACAATTCTGCAGTTCACCTTATATAAATAGGTAAAAAATTTGGCTGATATTTTTTAAATCTTAATCTTTGCCGCAAATAAACCTATAAACTGACAACTATGAAACGAAAAGGCCTACATCTGTTTGCAACCCTGGCGTTTCTGCTCTATGCCGCCACGACCTGCGCCCAGCAGTGGACAGTCTTTGAACTGCCTGCCAAGAAAGCCGACGTGCCGCAGCTCATCCAGCAACAATTCGGCTGCACATACCAAGAGTTGCCTGAGAAGCATGAGATCTCGCACCTGCGCATCACAGGCACCGACTTTTACCGTGAGGATTCCGACCGTGACGGGCGGGAAGCCATAGCCGCATTGGTGCGGAAGGCCAAGGTGCTCGACCTCTCAGGGGTGAAGGACAACGAAGAGAGTATCGCGTGGTACGATTCCCAATATTACTACGACTATCCTGGTCCCCAGGAATTGCTCGAGGAGATTTCCAATGCTTCATTAGATTCAATCCAGCATTTCATCTTCCCAAAGACGCTGACGGTAATTCCATACGGCTTCGGCAATAGTAAAACGCTTAGGCAGGTGACATGGCCTGATCATGTGACCCAACTTGCCTGGGCCATGTTCCACGATTGCACCTCTTTGCGCGAGATTGCCATCCCAGAGGGTGTGACCGAACTGCCTCAGTATTGCTTCCAGCGCTGTTCGTCGCTCACCAGTGTCACCCTCCCTTCTACCCTGAAAACCTTCAGCGATGACGTATTTCGCAGTTGCAGCGCGTTGGAGGCCATCACCATCCCCGATGGCGTGGAGACTATAGGCGGCAGCTGTTTCCTCTATTGTACACAACTGCAGAAGGTAACCCTGCCGCAAAGCATCACCCAGATTGGTAGCAGCATGTTCAACGGTTGCGAGAAGCTGGCCAGTGTCACCCTTCCTCGTCGTATCAAGACCATTGGTGACTACATGTTCTATAGTTGCAAGGCACTGACCAATATTGTCCTGCCTGACAGTGCGGAAGCAATCGGTTCCTACGCCTTCGCTGACTGTACGTCCTTGAAGCGGGTCACCCTGCCGGCAGGACTGACCACCATCGGCCCAAATGCCTTCTATGCTTCCGCCCTCGAAGAGTTGGACATGCCCGATGCCGTGACCACCTTGGACCAATTGGCGTTTTACGAGTGCAAGCAGTTGCGCCGTGTGCATCTGAGCCGTGGGCTCACCACCATCCCTGCCCGGACCTTCTCCGAGTGCCAGCAGTTGGAAGAAGTAAACATCCCCATGCGTGTCAAACGTATTGAGGTGGAAGCGTTCAAGAATTGCCACAAGCTGTCTGCTCCCACGCTGCCCGAGGGGCTGACGCACATCGATGAGGGAGCTTTCTCCTACACCGGCTTCGATCATATCACCCTGCCATCGACGCTGCAGGTCATCGGTCGGTATAGCTTCTGCCGTAGTCAACTTAGCCGCGTTGACGTGCCGGCCAATGTCGTAGAGATTTGCCAGGGGGCCTTTGAGGATTGCGTCAGCCTGCGCCACGCCACGCTGCCGGACGGACTGCTCTATCTGCAAGCCGATGCCTTCAACTCCTGTGTCCAGTTGGAGGACGTGGCCCTGCCGGCAGGCCTGCGCTACCTGGGCGGCTGGGTGTTTAACAACAATCCGAAGAAGAAGACCTTCGTCCTGCCGCCCCTTATCAACGAGGCGCCCGATCATATTTGCAATGATTGCACAAGTCTGGAGAGCGTCACCCTGCACAAGGGCGTCACCGCCATTCAGGGCCATGCTTTCTACGGATGTTCCAAGCTGACACATATCGACCTGCCTGAAGGGCTGACACTGATAGGTGACTGGGCTTTCTGCAGAACCCCGCTCAAGGAGATCAACATCCCCTCATCCGTGCGGCGTATCGAAAACCGCGCCTTCAACGAAGGAGCCTACACCCGTGTGGTAGTGCCCGAGGGCGTGGAGTTCATCGGCGAGCGTGCTTTCTACAGCCCCGACCTGCGTTATGTGGATTTCCCCAGCACCGTGGCACAGATGGAGGCATGGGCTTTCCAGGGCGACGGCGCGGCCTGTGACAGCATCGTGCTGCGTGCCCCCGTTCCACCGGCCTGCAGTGATGGGCTTTACCGTTCATGGCACGACGGCGCTCTCTATGTGCCCGCCACCTCGCTCAACGCCTACCGGCAGCACAGTATCTTCAGCGAGGGGTTCGTCAACATCAGGCCGCTCACAGGCTACTCGCCCGCCAACGTGGTGGTTGCCACGCCTTTGAGCACCGACTCCGTCTGGTTCCCCGTGGTCAACAATGCCGACCTCACCATCGCCTACAATCCCTATTGGAGCAACGGCTTCTATTCCGGCCACCTGCACGTGGGCGAGAAAGTGAAGTGGCCCGTCGGCCACCTGCGCTACGACTACCGCCTGGGCTGGTACGGCTGGGATGAGCAGACCACAGGCACGCTCATCAACGAAGGCGTGATGACGGCGCAGTCCATGGAGATGAATCTCGAGTTCAAAGTTGACCGCTGGTTCTTCTTCACCCCGCCTTTCGACATGAAAGCCGGCGACCTGACGTGCAGCGATCCGCGCACCCCCTTCGTGCTGCGCACCTTCAGCGGCTCCCAGCGTGCCGCAGGCAACCACCAGCGCGTGTGGCAGGATGTGCCTGCCGATGCCACCCTCCAGGCCGGCCGCGGCTATATCCTGCAGTATGGCACCTACCGCTATGCGTCTGGGGCCGATGCCTGGACAAGTTCCTCGGACGATGTGACGTTCCATCTGCAGGCATCGTCGCCCCTGCGCACCTTGTCGCTCTCGGCCGACGATGTCACCATCCCGCTGGAGGAATACAAGGGCGAGTTCCCCCACAACGAAGGCTGGAACCTGATAGGCAACCCCTTCATGGCCTATTTCGACATACGTGAGATTGACACCGACGGCCCCATTGTCGTAGCCGACAAGGAGCCATATACCAGCTTTGAGGTGTTCAGTCCGCTCGACGACGACTTCATCCTCCATCCCCTGCGCGCCTTCCTGGTGCAGCGCAGTGCCGCCCAGCCTTCCATCACCTTCCACAGCGCGGGCCGTCAGGCCGACCGCGTAGTGCGCCACCAGGCTCCTGCCGGCGCTCGTGCCGTGCGTCGTGCGGCCTTGCGCCGCCAGCGTCTGGTGTTCGATGCGTTGTTGCAGCGTCACGCCGCTCAGGGCGACAGCCTCCTGGCCCGCACCCGTATCGTACAGACACCACGCGCCACCGAGCGTTATGACCGCGGACAGGATGCCCCCTTCCTGACCATGAACGATGATGCCACCGCCCTCTACAGCCGTACCGGCGGACTGCGCTACAGCCTGAACGAGTTGCCGCCCGTGGCCACCAATGTGGAGATAGGCATGCACCTGCAGGAGGCAGGTACATACACCCTCGCCGTCAACATGCGCGGCGACCTGACGCAAGCTCCGCAGCAATTGTGGCTCACCGACCTGGAGACCGGCATCCAGACCGACCTCCTCGACGGCACCTACACCTTCACCGTCGCAGAGCCCTGTACGCTGAACAACCGTTTCGTCCTCCAGCTGGCAGGCGACATGACTGCAGTCCAGTCGCCCGATGCCTCGCCTGTGCAGGACGATGCCATCTACGACCTCCAGGGACGTCGAATCGCCCACGACAAAGCGGCCACCCGCCAGCTGCCACGCGGACTGTACATTAAGAACGGAAAGATTATACATTATTAATATATACACACTATGAAACGACTACTGAGCACGCTCCTCCTGTGTCTCGTGGCAAGCACGACGGCACTCTTTGCGCAGCAGCGACATACACTCACCCTGAGAACCTCGCCCCAGGGCTTGTCTGATTACACCATCATGGCCAGGGACAGTTATGGCTTTACCTACAAGTCAGGCCACGTGTTTCAAATCGTTACCGGCGACCGTGTGTCCGTCTCGCTCAACCATTTGGTCACCGGCTGGAAGGTGAGGGAATGGCGTGCCACGGAAGGCCATGTCGAGCTGGATGTCTCAGGTAATTCAGTTTATCTGAACATGCCCGACGAGGATGTCACGCTGACGCTTATTCTGGACTATAACCCAGACAACCCAGACAACCCCATGCCCAACGGGTGGTACCCAGACGACGGCAAGCTGGTGATAGACTATCTCAATGAGAAATACTTCAACGAATGGTTCAATAAGCTCCTGACCGACAAGGACTATGAGCTGGTCACTTCCGTCATTGTGGGCGGCAGGCAGAACTATGGCGAAAGTGATGTCCTTTCACGGCTTACTCCCGAGAAGTTCCCCTCGCTGCGTCGCGTGGATATAAGCCGCACTGAGAATAATAGCAGCACAGACAATATACGCCTCTACGATGCAAAGAATCGTCCTTGGGAGGAATTGCTGCTGCCGCCTTCCACCGTGTATATCGGCTCGGAAGCCTTCAAGGGCACTTTCCTCAACGAGCTTACCGTCTTTGCCGCCACGCCTCCCCAGCTGGGCTACCGTGAGGAACGCGACGCGCAGGGCAACATGGTGCGCATACAGAATGCCTTCCCGACCACGGCTGGCATGAAGGTGTTTGTGCCTGCTGAGGCGCTCCCCCTCTACCAGGCCGACCCCCTGTGGAAGGACTTCGAGCTGGAACCCATCGTCGAGGATGCAGCCAACCTCAGCGTCAACGTGCAGGCCCCTGGCGGCGACATGTCGCCCTATTTCGGCATGAGGCTGGAGATTCGCGACGTAAAGAACCTCTACTCGCGCGTCATGCTCATCGGCAACCGCACCAATTATCCCTTCATGACCCTGCCCAAGTACACCAGCTATGACGTGCGGCTGCTCAGCCGTACTGGCAGCGTGGTGGCCCAGGCGCAGAACGTGCGTCTGGAAGAGGAGGATATCAGTGTGACGCTAACCGGCCTCCGCCGCCCTTGTGCCCTGCAGCTGGCCCTCAGCGACGGCACCGCTGCCGTGGCTGCTGACAAGTACCAATGCCTGTGGACCGATTCCGAAGGGCGTATCCTCGGTCGTGGCAACAACATCGACGGCATCCTCGAGGACGAGCCCCTCCAGGCCGTGCTCATCCTGACTGACCAGGCCCTGAAGGCCACTTTCCGCGAGCGCGACACCATCAGCGTCACGCCCAACCCCCAGCAGCCTGTGCTCAGCTATCAGCTCAAACCCATACCAACCCATCGGCT
This sequence comes from Bacteroidaceae bacterium, assembly GCA_017526905.1. GTDB lineage: Bacteria > Bacteroidota > Bacteroidia > Bacteroidales > Bacteroidaceae > Physcousia. The sequence goes on from JAFXQT010000013.1 coordinate 14,669, forward strand.
CACCACCGTTGTCAAGCGTGCCGACGGCCAGTTCTTCGGCCGGCAGACGGCCACCGTCACCATCCACCGCTCTGGCAGCGGCGAGCTGGTGCGCCAGCTGTCCTTCAGCCAGCTCATGTCCTCCGGCGGACTCACCTCCGGCCTTCTGGAGCCGTTGCCCGAGGGCGAGTACGAAGTCACGGCCAGCGTCGATGTGGCCAACATGGGCACTGTGACACGCCACCTGAGCCTCTATGCCGACCAGACGCTCAACTTCGAACTGGCCGAGGCCAGGGGGAGCTCGGTCAGCCTGAAGTGGACACACCATGGCGTGGGAGCCGACGGTGCTGCCGATGCCGGCCGTCAGATGCAGCCCACACAGGCTGCCATCACCCTGCGCGACCTCACCAACGGCCGCAACCTTACCGACTTCTCATTCACCCCCAACGGCAACCTGCGCCTGCAGGAACTGCTGGAGCCTGGCACCACTGTTGAACTGACCCTGGGCAACCGCGGTGGCAGCCAATTTGCGCCTGCTGTGCTCAGCGCGGAGGCCGATGCCGAGGGCAATCTGAGCTATGATGTCCAGACCAGCGACTACGGCACCCTCCGTGTCAGCTTCACCGGTTCGGAGTGCAGCCGCGTCTCCGTTCGTGTGTACGATGCCCAGGGCGCCCTCGTCAGTTCGGGCAACGCCGCCGCCACCGTCAAGGATATCCCCTTGCTGCCCGATGGCACATACACCGTCGTGCTGATGGAGGGCGGCACCATGGCCAATGCCATGAGCACGCTGGCCGACGTGGAGAAGTTCCTGACAGATGGCACAGACTATGTCGCCCAGCAGGTCCGCATCGGCTCAGGCATTCGCACGCAAGCCGAATTCTTAACCGTGCCCGCCATGAGCAGCAATGCCCGCCTCTACACCGACGAGGCAGCTACCCGTGTTTCACCCAAGAAACAGTCCGTCACCATAGGCACCTATCAGACCATCAGCGCCAAGGTGTCGTTCCGCCCTGAATACCGCGGACGCATCAGCCAGCTCAAGGCCGTGTTCACCCTGCCGGACAGTGTCAACTTCATCGACGGGTCGCTCATCGTTGACAACTCCCAGGTGGACTACACCCGCAACGGGCAGCAGGTCACCGTCCCCCTCGTCGAGAACCGTCTGCTGCGCTTCTGCCTGGTGCCCCATGCCGTCGGCGAGCAGACTGTCAGCGCACGCATCACCTTCCAGCTCGATGGCACCAATTGCGAACAGCCCTTGCCAGTGACCTCCTTCACGGCCAACGCAGCCAGTATCAGCGTCGTCAGCCCATCGGCCAGCAAGGAGGTCAAGGTCATAGGCACGGCCCTGCCGCAGGTGCCCGTCACCGTTTTTGTCAACGACCAGAAGGCAGGCACCACAACCAGCAACATATACGGCGAGTGGAACATGGTGGTGTCCCTGACCGATGCCCACAACATGGACGAGTACACCGTCTATGCACAGTTCGCAGGCAACGACGACTACCTCTTGAAGACCGAGCCCAAGACCGTGGTCTATGACCGTAACTGCATCTTCCCCGTCAGCGTGCGCATGAGCCACTACAACGAGTACATGAAGGCCGAACAGCCAGTCCTCTTCGACTTGGTCAATAACACCAGCACGCCCGCTTCATACAGCTTCTTCCACGAGGCGGAGTTCACCTTCGATGTCAGGCTGAACACTGCCGACTCCGCCAATATCGACAACGTCCTGCTCTACGTCTACATGAACGGTGACCAGCGCCGCATTCTGCTCCCCAAGTACAACAAACAGACGGGCTCCTGGATAGCCACCGACATCTTTAACTCAACCGGTCTGCCCTCCACCGTGCGCGTCGTGGTCGAAGAACACGCGCCCAAGATTATCAGCGAAAAGACCATCAGCGAGCTCGTACACTACCTCGACAACATGTATGACGAATACGTGGCCGAGGACACGGAGACCAAGCGCATCATCGCCGACGTGGAGCGCACCACACCCGGCACGGATGAGGGCGACGAGGCCCTGCGCCAGCTGATGATCCACTCCGGCATCAACCCAGACCTGGTGCGGACGGACGACACCCTGCCCGACACGCCCGAGGCCCAGAGCCAGTGGAATCAGGAGATGGACCAGGCCCTTTCCGCCATCGATGCCGCCCTCAGCGGCTATGACAAGCTCCAGGCCGAAGGCTTCTTCGATGTCAGCCGCACCCCCTACAACCAGCTGGGCAACGTCCTCGGCGGTTACACCTTCTCCAAGCTCTCCGCCGCCGCACGCCAGTACTATGCCGCACGCGCTAAAGGCATGGCCCCCGCCGCCACCCCAGACCAAGAGGAATATGAAATGACCCTCGAAAACGGCTCGCACATCTATTACCGCCTGAGTGATAACGGCTACGTCATCACCATCCCTGATGAGGACCTGCAAATCACCTGCAACTACGATGCCATCAACCCCGAGGTCAAAGCCGCCATCCGCCAGCTCAGGCAGGCACAGCGCCAGCTCGAAGCCCTCAGCCGTGTGCCCCTCTACGCACGCGATGCCGGATTCATCGACGAAATATCCAGCATCCTGGACAAAGTAGGAGCCGCCATCCTGAAAGTATCCTCCGAAATCGATCTCCTCAAACAGCGGCTCGACGATATCGTCAAGGCCGAACGCATCATCTGCGAGGGCTGCATCAACGAGATACAGCAAGCCACACAGGCCGGATGGGACAAGTTCTGGAAAGCCAACTCCAAATGGGTCAACAACGACAAGTTCATCGTCATGCGCGCCAAGGCCGCCGTCGCCCTCGAGAAGATACAAGGCCTCCGCAAGGCCAAGGGATACCTCGAAAAAGCAGCCAAGGGACTCGGCAACATCGGCATGGTTCTCAACGTCGTCGGACTCATCTCTGACGGAAACGACATCATCGAGTCCGGCTCCAAGCTTATCGAGCTCTACTACTCCATACCTGATCCCTGCAAGAACGAACAGGCCAAGGCCGATGCCATTGCCAACTCCATCGCGGGCTGGGGCGCAGCACGCTTGGTACAGAAAGGCTATTCCTTTATCAACAACGCCCTCTCAGTGGCCGCCACCATCGCAGGCGTCGCCTCTGCCGGAGCCACCGGCGGACTCGGCACCGTGGCAGGCGTAGCCCTCTCGGCAGGCATCAGCCTGGCCAACTACATCGGCAACAAAGTGGCCGACAACTACTGGAACAAATGGATCAAGGACTGGGAGCGCGACATCAACGCCCTCAAGTGCGACTCCGTACCCTGCCAGAAGAAAATCAGTTTCGACCTGGATAACGAGTTCGGCATGATTGGCGGCGCCTCCTCAGGCAACGGCGGCAGCCCAACCCCCAATCCCTGTGGCGACGACAAATGCCAGAAAGCACGCTCCGGCGGCAACTCACCAGGCCAATGTCCTGGCCCCCCGCCACCTCCTGGCCCCAAAACCACACCCATCCTCGACCCCTCCGGCTATGTCTATGAGGCCGTTGGCTCCAACCGCGTGCCCGACGCCCTCACCAGCATCTTCTACAAAGACCTGTACGAGGACATGTATGGCGACACCCATGAGCGGACTGTCATGTGGGATGCCGAGAATTTCGACCAGGTCAACCCCATGCTCACCGACGAGAACGGCGAATACGGATGGGACGTGCCAGCCGGTTTGTGGCAGGTGCGCGTGGTCAAGGACGGCTACCTCACCACCGAGTCCGAGTGGCTGCCTGTGCCGCCGCCACAGCTCGATGTCAACCTGGAACTGCAACAGCCCTCTGCACCCGTCGTGCAGCGCGTAGTGGCCACCGAGCAGGGTGTGGACCTGCGCTTTGACAAGTACATGAAGCCCGCCCACCTCACCACCGACAACATCTTCCTCACCCTGGGCGGCCAGAAGCTGGAAGGAACCCTGCGCCTCATGGATGCCGAGTACACACCCGACTCCACCCGCACCTTCGCACGCCGCGTCATGTTCATACCCGCCCAGCCGCTCAAGATGAACCAGCAGGTGCGCCTCACCGTCAAGGCCGGCATCGAGAGCTATGCCAACGTAGGCATGGTCAACGACTACACCCAGGAGTTCGACGTCCAGCAGCAAGTCAGTGAGCTGGTAGCCGACAGCGTGGTCGGCATCCTGCACGGCGATCAGTACACCCTCACCGTCAGCGCCCTGCCTGCCGCCGTGGCCCGTGGCAAGAAGGTCACCGTCCGTTCCCTCAACCCCGACATCGCCTCTATCGCCGCCACCCAGCTCACCCTGGATCAGAACGGGCAGGCCACCGTCACCATCCAAGGCCGCGGCTACGGCACCACCGCCGTGCGCCTTTCCCTTGCCGATGATCCCGACGTGCAGACACTCACCGTCGTAGGCGTCAAGGACGCCGATGACCTCATCGCTCGCAAGCCTACCGCCTCGCGCATCAGCGGCACAGAAGTGCTCTATGGCTCATACGTCAGGCTCACCACTCAGACACCAGGTGCCGTCATCTATTACACCACCGACGGCTCCTGCCCCTGCGACAGCCCTGACCGCCAGCGCTATGATGGCCCCGTCCCCGTGCTCAGCGACCTTACCCTCAAAGCCATCGCCGTGGCACCTGGCTATGCCGATAGCGACGTGGCCACCTTCACCTACAAAGTGAAGTACGACCCAGAGGGCATCAATGACCTTTCCGTCGGCGATTCGCCCATGGACAACATCGTCTTCGACCTCCAGGGCCGCATCGTCGGCACCCCGTCAGCCTCCCGTCAGCCTGCGTCCCTCAAGCCCGGCATCTACATCAGGAACCACCGCAAGTTCCTCGTCCGCTGATGCCGCGCGCGTATATGCAAAGCCCCCGCAACACTGTGGTGATGTTGCGGGGGCTGTTCAGTTCACACGGCTTGGCCTCATGTGGATGGGGAGTCTGGTCAGCGAGGGCTTGTCGGGATAAGACCTACGTCTTCAGCCTGCAAGCCGTACGTCTTCAGCCTGCAAGCCGTACGTCTTCAGCCTGCCTTGCCTACGTCTTCGCACATCGGGTGCTGGCGCTGGTGGCTGTGTGGGCCAGTAGCATGGCGCGGAGCTGGAGGGGTGGGGGGATGATGAAACTGCCAAAACTGCCAAACTGCCAAAGTGAAACGGGCTTTTTGCTGTATTTATGGGTAATATATTTGTTATCAATTAAATATACCACATATATCCAAGTTGATAAATAGATGTTCCGAAAGCGAATTCTAAAGTGGCACTATTGGCAGTTTGGCAGTTTTGGCAGTTTTGGCAGTTTTGGATAATAAAGGAGGTGAAGGAGTTCATTGCCCCCTTCACCTCCTACTCGATAGTTCTTTAGTCCGGTCTTATCCTTCCTTGATGTTGGGCTCTTCCAAGCCCAGTCCCTTCTTCTTATCCACCACTTTCAGCACCAGCCCCAGCACCAGGGCGCACACGCCCAGGGCGGCCAGCATCACCAGCGGGGCGGTGTAGTTGTACTGTGTGGGGTCGGTCACGCCGGGATTGGTCTTGTCCAGCACCTTGCCGATGAGCAGCGGGAACAGCCACAGGCCGATGTTCTGAATCCAGAAGATCAGGGCGTAGGCCGAACCGATCACCTTGGCATCCACCAGCTTAGGCACGCTGGGCCACAGCGAGGCCGGCACCAGCGAGAACGAGGCTCCCAGCACCAGAATGGTCAGGTAGGCTATGCAGATGCCGCCCACCGCATTGCCCTTGAAGGCGGGCAGAACGAAGGCGAAGGTCAGATGGCAGGCAATGAGCAGCAGCGAACCCAGCACCAGCATCGAGGCCGCCTTGCCCTTGTGATCCACATAGGCGCCCAGGATGGGCGTGATCAGCACTGCCAGCAGCGGGAACACCGCAAACACCGTCTCGGCGCTCTGCCGCATGTAGCCCATGTAGCAGTAGGCCACCAGCGCGGCAATGCTCAAGCCCAGCAGACCGTACTTGCTGCTGGCCCGCTTCTGGAAGTTGCTGGCAAAGCCGGCGGCAGCCACGATAAGCATGATGATGTACTGCACGTACGTTACCTCCTGGCTGGCCCAGAACGAGTCGGCAGCCGGAGCCGTCAGCGTCAGGTTGCACTGCAGCATGTTCACGGCATACTTCTGGAAGGGGAAGATGGCCGAGTAATACAGCACGCATAGCAGTGCCACCAACCAGAAACCGCTGGAAGTCAGGATCTGACCTATGTCGCTGATGCGGAAGGGGTCGTCCTTCTCCTCGGCCTCGCCCGTCTGTGCGTCGAGCTTGCGGTCCATGAAGAAATATACAATGGTCATGATCAGCGCAATGCACATCAGTACCACGCCGAAGGCCACCGAGCGACTCACACTCACCACCCCGCCCAGACGGGCAAAGAAGGGCGAGAAAATCATCACCGTGGCCACGCCCAGGCGTGCCAACGCCATCTCCGAACCCATGGCCAGCGCCATCTCGCGGCCCTTGAACCACTTCACAATTCCGCGGCTTACGGTGATGCCGGCCATCTCACAGCCGCAGCCGAACACCATGAAGCCGCAGGCGGCAAATTTGGCCGAGGCAGGCATGCCCTCGTAGAAGGGGCTCACGCCCAGCTCGTCGAACACCGGTATGTAGTTCAGGTGTGTGTTGAACCAAGTCTCCAGCCCGCTGCCCATGAAGGCATCGCTCACGGCATACCATTTAATAATAGCGCCCACCAGCATCACGGCGGCCGAGAGCACAGCAGTGAAGCGCACGCCCATCTTATCCAGGATAATGCCGGCAAAAATCAGGAAGAAGGCAAACACGTTGAGGAACACCTCCGAACCCTGCATGGTGCCAAAGGCGGTGGAGTCCCATCCGCGCTCGGACAGCATCAGGTCCTTGATGGGCGAGAGGATATCCATGAAGATGTAGCTACAGAACATGGCCAAGGCCAGCAGCAGCAGGGCCGTCCAGCGCATGGCAGCCGAATCGCGTAGCGTTTTCTGAATTGTTTGTGTCATAATAGAAAGGTTTGTTTTGTTTATATTCATTTCGGCTGCAAAGGTATGAATTTATTGCGAACCCCATGCGCCTGCCCGCCTTTTTTTGTGCCTTTCTGCAAAAACGAGCCCCTAAGATTGTTCTGCCTGCTCCCCTCCCAATATCGACTTCTCCTGTCAGAATTACCGAAAAGAAAGTTAAAAAGGGATGCATTCTGTTATGGTTTACGGTATGTTTGTTATCTTTGCCCCAAGACACCCAACACGACTTTATGAAGACATCACTTTTTTTAATGCTGGCCGGACTGGCCACCAGCGCATGGGCCGAGGATTATACATTCCGGCTGAAAAATGAACTCGGTTTTGCACGCACAGCAGAAACGGTGGAGGTGGAGATTCCAACGGATATTGACCTGAAGGGCAAGCGCCTGGCGGACGAACAGGGGCATGTGCTTCCCTACGAGACATGCGGGCAGCATGGCATCCGCTTCCAGGCGTCTGTGGCCCACGGCACCACCATGGGGTATGTGCTCACCGACGGCAATGCACCTGCACCCGAAAAACGGACGTATGCCGCCGTGAAGTCGCCCACATCGCGCGCCGACATAGCGTGGGAGAACGACCGCGCGGCCTTCCGTATGTACTCGTCGGTCCTGTTGGCCAATGAACCTAACACGGGCAACGGCGTGGATCTGTGGGCCAAGAAGAAGGACACGCCCGTGGTGGATGCCATGTACGGCCTGTCCAACTATCATGCCGAGAGTGCCTACGGCGTGGATGCCTTTAGCGTGAACGGAAAGAGGCTGGGCTGCGGAGGCGTGAGCCATGTGGTGAACGGCAAGCTGGTGGTGCACGCGCCCCACGACGAGTGCGTGGTGGAGGAGAACGGTGCGTTACAGAGCCGTTTCCGCCTGACCTATCATAATTTGGTGGTGGATGGCGTGGCCTATACCAAGACGCTGGATGTGACCACCACGGCCGGTAGCCTGCTGAACAAGGCCACAGTGTGCTACACCCCAGTGAACGCAGGCACGGGCAAGCCGCTGAGGCTGGCTGTGGCGCTGTATCAGCACACGGACATGTCGGGCCTGAACCACGGCGGCGTGAGTTATGACACGCAGGTGGGGCTGGCCGGTTGGGCCGAAAACAAGAGCGAAGGGTCGGTGACCAGCACCGGTGCCCGCTTCTATCAGGGCTGCTATGTGCCATCGGCCACAGCGTTGCCCGAAGTGATAGACCACCACTTGTGCGTGTGCGTGGACTACACGCCAGGCACGGAACTGACCTATTACTTTGGTGGTGGCTGGAGCGCGTTCCCGCAGGGCGAATACACGTGCGACGAGGACTGGTTCGATGCCTTGGACCGTTTCAAGGCGCAAGTGGACTGCCCCCTCACCACGACCTCGTGGGACGGACCTCTGCCACAAAAGGACGATGTCATTGCCCTGCTGAACAAGGCCAACCTGTACTGGCAGCAAGGGCATCCCACCCACGGCGATCATTTCTGGAACCGTGCTGTGTATCACACTGGCAACATGGAGGCCTATAAGGTGACGGCCGACCCGCAATACCTGGACTACTCGCTGGCCTGGGCCGAGCGCAACCGCTACTGGGGGCAGACGGGAACCGACAAGAGCCGCTGGAAGTTTAGCTACGGCGAGAGTGCCGACTATGTGCTGTTCGGTGACAACCAGATATGTTTCCAGATCTACGCCGACCTGTACAGCCTGCTGGGAGGCGAGGAGAAGATTGCACGTGCCAGAGAGGTGATGGAATATGAAATGAGCACCAGCGAGAGTGGCTACCTGTGGTGGGTGGACGGACTATATATGGTGATGCCCGTGATGACGAAGCTGTACAATATTACCGGCAACGCGCTCTATTTAGAGAAAATGTACGAGTACTGGCGGTGGGGCACCGACTTGATGTGGGACGAGGCGGAAGGGCTGTACTACCGCGATGGCAACTACGTCTATCCCAAACACAAAACGGCAGCCGGCGGCAAGGACTTCTGGGCACGTGGCGACGGCTGGATCTTTGCAGCCTTTGCACGTGTGCTGGACGAACTGCCTGCCGACGACCCGCACCGCCAGGAATATATAGCCTACTACCGGCGTATGGCCGAGAGCCTGCGCCAGTGCCAGCGTGTGGATGCTGCGGGCAACGGCTACTGGTGCCGCTCGCTGCTGGACGAAGACTACGCGCCCGGCTATGAGACCAGTGGCACGGCGCTGTTCGTGTTTGGCTTTGCATGGGGCATCAACCACGGCATCTTGGACGAAGCCCGCTACGGCCAGGTGCTGCAGCGCGGGTGGAAATACCTGACCTACGTGGCCCTACAGGCCGACGGAAGGGTGGGCTACGTGCAGCCCATCGGCTCCAACGCTGCTCCCGGCACTTATATCTCGGCCAGCCAGACGGCCGATTTCGGAGTGGGCGCCTTCCTGTTGGCTGCCTCGGAGATGAGCCGCTATGCAGCCGGCGAGCAGAGCGCCATGCCGATGCGGGTGGCTGCAGTGGAGCTGGCCGATGCCAACGTGCTGCGCATCGCCTTCAACATGGCACCCGATGCGGAGGGACTGGAGAATGCTGCCCACTACCTGATTGACGGCGAGCCGGTGCAGGCCGCCGACATAGCATACGACGGGGCCAAGACGGTGGTCATCACCCTGGGCAAGCCCCTGGATTATGGCTGCTACCAGTTCCGTGTGGAAGGCATCCGAAGCATGGACGGGGCTGAGATTGCCGCCCACGACGTGACGCTGATACGCACCGTGCCGCTGACTCCCAATACCGTAGATATGGCCATCACGGCCATCGGCGCACAGAGCGGCAACCCGGCAGCGAACGTAGCCGACGGCAGCTACGGCACCCGGTGGAGCCAGGAGGGCACGGGGCAGTGGCTACAGTTCGACCTGAAACGGACGGAGCGTGTGGTGGCGGTGGACATTGCTTTCTACCTTGGCGACACGCGCACCAACTATTTCGATATAAAGACCTCGACCGACGGGCGGTCGTGGACCGATGTGCTGACTAAGCAGCAAAGCAGCGGCTGGACCAGCCAGCTGGAACGTTACCGCCTGCCACAGACGGTGGAGGCCCGCTATGTGCGTATCTACTGCAACGGAGCCAGCACCACCGCATGGAACAGCATCCTGGAGGCCCGTGTGCGCCTGGAGGACACTGTCGGCGAGGGCTTGGATGTGCCGGAGGTGCTCTATGCCGACATCCTGCTGCCACAGACGTCGAGGTCGGGCGAAGAGGTGGTCTGGGTCAGTTCCGACGAAAGCATCATGACCGCCACCGGTCTGGTATCGCCTGCCGAAGAAGAGCAGACGGTGAGCCTGACAGCCTACTATGGTGAACGCGAGGAGCGGCATGACATTACGGTGATGCCGCGCAGCATGGAGCAGACGCTGTTGCTGCGCTACGATTTTGAGGAGAACGATGTTTATACCGAGGGCACACAGCGGTGGCTGCGCGACCGCTCCAGCCACGGACGCGATGCGAAGCTGATGAATGAAAAGTGCCGCATAGACGGCCGGCTGAACCTGGTTGAGAATACGGCCGGAGGCTTTGACACCAACGGCTATGTGCTGGTGCCCGAACATCTGCTGGATTCGTTGCGCAGCTACACTGTAAGCTTCACGGCTACACCGGCCGCATTGTCTAATCTGCCCAGGTTCTATGACTTCGGCAGCGGTTCGCCAAACAGTCTCTTCCTGCGTGCCGGCAATTTCGCTGCCGGGCTGAAATACAACGGGCAGACCACTACACTCATCAAGGCCGACGAGCTGCAGGTGGGCGTGGCGCAGCATGTGGCCGTGACCTTCGATGCCAGGATGCTGACCACGACCATCTATGTGGATGGCTGGCAGGTGGCGCAGAGCAAGGACATCAAGTATGAACCCTACCAGCTGCTGGCCAACGGGGCAGACACGCGCAATTATATAGGGCGCACACAGTGGTGGGACACATCGTCAAGAAACAGCAACGTGGATTACGTGGGTACGCTGGACGATTTCCGCATCTATGGTCTGTGCCTGACTGAAGCAGAGGTCAAGCAATTGATGCAGGAAGCTCCCGCCGGCATACACATGGCCCAAGGCTCGGGCGAAACGGGCACGGAGCATATCTACGATCTGAGCGGACGTCGGGCAGATTCTACTCGCAGAGGCGTCTATGTAGTGAATGGAAGAAAGGTTGTAAGATAGCCTGATAAGGCCATTTGGAACTGTGGGCGCATGCCGATACAAGAAGCCCCCGCCACGTCGTGATGAGGTGGAGGGGGCTTTGGGTGTGTTCTACAAAGAAGCTATAAATCATCCGAAGCTGCTTTTAGAACATGCATGTTGTAGCGGAACTGTGACGGTTTACTTGAGCCAGCGTCCAAGCCAGTCGAAGTAGGTGCGCTGCCATAGGATGCCATTCTGGGGCTTGAGCACCCAGTGGTTCTCGTCGGGGTAGAGCAGCAGCTCGGCTTCGATGCCGCGCATGCGGGCGGCATTGAAGGCGCTCATGCCTTGGGTGGCGTTGATGCGGTAGTCCTTCTCGCCGTGGATACAGAGGATGGGTGTGTCCCACTGGTCCACAAACTGGTGGGGCGAGTTGCGGTAGGTGCGCTCGGCGTTGGCCGTGCGGTCGCGGTTCCAGTAGGCATCGTCGTACTCCCAGTTGCTGAACCAGTTCTCCTCTGTTTCGGTGTACATGGCTTCAAGGTTGAATGCGCCGTCGTGGGCAATGAAGCACTTGAAGCGGCCCTCGTGGTGGCCGGCCAGGTAATACACGCTGAAGCCGCCGAAGGAGGCGCCCACGGCACCGAGGCGGTCGCGGTCGACGTAGGGAAGGGAATCGCACGCATCGTCGATGGCGCTGAGGTAGTCGTTCATGCACTGGCCCGTCCAGTCGCCTGAGATCTGCTCCAGCCACTCCTGGCCGAAGCCGGGCAGGCCGCGGCGGTTGGGCAGGATGAGCACGTAGCCTTGCGAGGCCATGATGTAGAAGTTCCAGCGGTAGCTCCAGAACTGTGACACGGGGCTTTGGGGACCACCCTCGCAGAAGAGCAGGGTGGGGTATTTCTTAGCGGGGTCGAAATGGGGCGGCTTGACTACCCAGTAGTGCAGTTGCTGCCCGTCGGTGGTGCGGCACCACCGCACCTCCTCGCTGCCGGGTGTGAGCTGATTGAGAAGGTGGTCGTTCTCGTGTGTCACTTGCGCAATGTGCACAGAGGCCTCCGGCAACTCCGATAACTCAGAGTTTTCAGAGTTCTCAGAGTTCTCCGAGTACTCTGAGTACTCTGATTTCTCTGATGGTGCTGTTACCAGGTAGAGGTCGGCCGGGTGGAAGTGGTCATGGCGCTCCATAAGGAGGGTGGCGGGGGTGTTGGGCACCAGTTGGAGACTGCCCCAGTCGGCCTGCAGGTTGGTGAGCTGGGCTACTTGGCCTTCCATATTGGTTCTGTACAGGTTGACAGTGCCGTGCCACACGCCGATGAAGTAGAGGGTGCGGTTGTCAGCGCCCCACACAAAGGCATCGACGTTGCTGTCGAACTGTTCGGTCAGGTAGGTCTTGTTGTGGGACGGAGCCTGGAGGTCGAGCACGCACAGACGCTGGCGGTCGGCTTCATAGCCGTCGCGCGCCATGCTGAGCCATGCTACGTAGCGGCCATCGGGCGAGAACTGTGGGTTCTGGTCGTAGCCGGGATTGTTCAGGGCCACGTTGTCTGGCTGGTTCACGGCCTGGTGGCGCAGGGCCTTGGAGGGGTCGATGCGGTCCAGGTAGGTGGCCGATGCGGCCACGGCATCGGCAAAGGTGGTGCCGGGCTTGCACAGGTTGAGGGCGGCACCGAGGTCGCGGCTCTGGGTGTCGAAGAGGAAGATGTCAGAGTCGGTGGAGATGCTGTGGGCCACGCCGGTCCGGGTGCGACAGGTGAAGGCGATGAAGCGGGAGTCGGGGCTCCATGCCAGCTGCTCTATGCCGCCGAAAGGTTCCATGGGGCACTCGAAGGGCTGGCCCTCAAGCAGGTCGTACTCCTGACCGCTCTGCAGGTCGAGCACGAAGGGGTGGGGGATGCTCTCCACGTAGTGGTCCCAGTGGCGGTACATCAGGTCGGTGATGACCATGCCGGTGCTCTTGGGCAGGTCGGCTGGCCGCTCGTGAATAATGTCATGGAAGGGTACAGCCTTGACCAGAAGCAGCTTCTGCCCGTCGGGCGAGAAGTGGAAGTCCTGCACGGCGCCATCGGTGTGGGTGAGTTGCTTGCGTCCGCGGCCAGAGGCATCCATCGTCCATACTTCGCCTTTGGCGGCAAAGGCTATCTGATCGTCGGAGAGCCACACGGGGCTGGAGCCGAGACCGAGGAGGGTGGGGTTGGTTCCTACGTCCGAGGTGCTGGCCCCCCCTACGGCCCCCGAGGGGGCTTCGGATGTGGTGGTGGCCTCTGCGGTGGGGAGCGGTGCTACGTAGAGCAGGGTGTTGCTGCGGTTCTGCTCTACGCTGTAGTAGGTTACCTGGTAGCATACTTGCCCTCCGTTGGGCGCTACGGCGTAGGCACCGATGCGGCCCATAGCCCAGAGCACCTCGGGGGTGAGGGTGTCTGACGCCAGCGTGAGTTCGTGGCGGTGGATGATATCCTCGTCCGATCCGCCCGTGCAAGAGGTGAGGGGGGCCAGAGTGGCGAGGAGGGCTGAGGTAGAAAGAATCTTCAATGTTGCTTTCATTGGGTGGTTGGTGTTAGGGGCGGTGGCCTCCGGACTGCGTCAGGCAGTCTGCCCGGGCCGGTGCCTTATTTCTTTTGCTGTTGTTGGCGCTGCATGCGCTGCATCTCCTCGGCCTGCTTCTGCAGGGCTTCAAGGCGTGCGGCCATGCCCGATGCCTTCTTGGGGTTGTTGGCGTTGCGGGCCTTGTAGGCTTCGAGCTGTGCCAGCAGTTTCTCGTCGTCGGTGGTCTTGCGCAGGAACCACATGATGAGGATGCTGGTGAGGCCGGAGAGGAAATAGTAGTAGTTCAGGCCGGACGAATAGGTGTTGAACATGAAGAAGAACATGAGCGGCATCAGGTACATCATCCAGCGCATCATTTTCATGCTCTGCTCCTGCTCGGGCGACATGACTGCGTTTTGCTGCTGCTTCATCGAGATCCAGGTGTTGCCTATCTGCATCAGGCAGAACAGCACGCAGAAGATGCTGAGATGGTCGCCGATGAGCCAGATGTCCTTGCCCCAACGGATTACGTCGTCGTAGGCACTGAGGTCGTCGGCCCAGAGGAAACTCTGGCCGCGCAGCTCGATGGCGTTGGGCACGAAGTTGAACAAGGCAATCCAGATGGGCATTTGTATGAGCATGGGCAGGCAACCGCCCATGGGCGACACACCGTACTGCGAGTAGAGCTGCATCATTTCCTGCTGTTTCTTCATGGCATCCTCCTGCTTGGGGTACTTGGCATTGAGCTCGTCCACTTTAGGCTTTAACACACGCATGCGGGCGCTGGCCATATAGCTCTTCTTGGTGGCGGGATAGACCAATGCCTTGACGATGAGCGTGAGCAGCAGCAGCACAATGCCCATGTGCAGGCCGAAGCCCTTGAGCCAGTCGAACAGGTAGATGATAAACCAGCGGTTGATCCACCGCACGATGGGCCAGCCCAGGTAAACGAGGTCCTCCAGTTCCAGGTCCTTGTCCTTGTCCAGACTGAGCTTGTTGTGGGCCGTGAGGGTGTGGAAGTCGTTGGGTCCCACGTACAGTTGCAGTTGTGTGGGCTGCTGGCCTGTGGGGTCGAAAGCGGTTTGCATGGAGGCTTCGTAGTTCTTCAGGTAGCCTTGCCCTTTCTTGTAGAGTTGCGACTGGAAGTGCGCGTCGGTGAAGCGCTGCTGGCCGATGAGCACAGCCGAGAAGAACTGGTTCTTGAAGGCTACCCAGTCCAGGGCCTCCTCGATGTCCTTCTGCTGGTCGGATGTCTCGCTGAGGTTCTTGGTCTTGCCGTCTTCGCGGTGGTAGCGTATGCAGGCGTAGCGCTGCTCAAAGTCGAACCCTTTCTCCAGTTGGCGGGCACGGTCAGTCCAGGCTATGCCGAGCTGCTGCATGGAGGGGCTGAACAGGTTGCCGATGCCGTTGGCCCGTACCAGCATGTCGACCATGTAGGCATCGGGATGCAGGCGGTACTCGATGTCGAGCGAGCCTGTGCCCAGGGGCAGGCGCATGGTGACGTGCTGCTCGTCGGCCTGCACGGGCTGGAAGTAGAGTTGGTCGGTGATGATGTTTTCCTGTTTGCCGGCCAGCGAGAGGCACATGTGCGCATCGTCGGCGGTGAGCAGGCGCACGTTCTGCTTCTGCTGGTCCTTGTAGTTAAGCAGCTCGGCCTCTTCGATCAGACCGCCGTGGCTATTGATGGTTACTTTGACCAGCTTGTTCTGCAGCGTGATGCGCTGCTCCTGCCCGTGGCGTGCCTCGAAGAGGGCGGAGGTGCTGTCCTGCAGCACGGCCTGGGCCTGGGCCTGGGCGGCAGCCAGACGCTGCTGCTCGGCCTTCTTGGCCTGTTCTTGCTGCACCAGGGCTACGGAATCGGCTTCGTGCTGGGCTTGCAGCTGCTCCTTGCTTGGCTGGCTGTACCAGGTGAAGCCAATGAGTACGAGGGCCATCAGAATGAAGCCCCACATTGTGTTTTTGTCCATTGTATAGTAATGTTCTTTGTGTGTTTTCGGATAATGGGTTTTATGTTATCAGCAGGCCCGGCGGTGTGAAGGCCGGGCGCTGTAATGGGTGCTTGCTGACGCGTATGTGGCGTGGCGCGTGCTACTGCAGGCTTTTGTTGATGTGGTCGATATAGTCAAGCAGTTCGGAACGCCCCATCTTTGTCTCGGCCGAGGTGACGAAGTGGGGTGGCAGTGGTTCCCACTCCTGGCTGAGACGCTCAAGGTAGGCATTCACGTTCTGTGTGAGTTTCTGGCGGCTCAGCTTGTCGGCCTTGGTGAACACGATGCTGAAGGGGATGCTGCTCTGTCCCAGCCACTGCATGAATTCGAGGTCGATCTTCTGCGGCTCCAGCCTTACGTCGATGAGCAGGAAGAGGTTGGTCATCTGCTCGCGCTGCAGGATGTAGCTGCGAATCATTTGCTCCAACTTGTCGCGCTCGGTCTTGCTGCGCTGTGCGAAGCCGTAGCCGGGCAGGTCCACCAGGTACCAGTCGGGGGTGGAGGCGCTTTTCTTGGCGCCGCCCGCGGGGCTGTCGGTGAAGATGGCGAAGTGGTTGATGAGAATTGTCTTGCCAGGCTTGGCGCTGGTCTTGGCCAGCTTGCTGTTGCCCGTGAGCATGTTGATGAGACTGGACTTGCCCACGTTGCTGCGGCCTATGAAGGCGTACTCAGGCTGGCGGTGCTCAGGGCACTGGGTGATGAGTGCGCTGCTGACAAGGTAGTTGGCATATTTTATTTCCATGCGCTTTAAGCTTTATTCAGCGTTCAAAAGTCGTAGCTCAGGCCCAGCGACAGGAACTCCTTGAACATCCAGTGTGTCTCGCGTGCGCTGTCCTCGGTGAGATTGCCGTTCTCGTCGCGCTTCAGGTTGTAGTACTTCACGTCCTCGTAGCGGGGGTACAGATACACCTTGGCTGTGATGTACATGTTCACGCGGAAGTCGAAGGTGTGCTCGTTCTCGATGCGCGTCAGGCTGAGGTTGGAGAACCAGTACAGGCGGTTGTGCCAGGAGATATCCTTGGTAATCTTGTAGTCGAAGGTGAAGTCGATGTTGGGACCCCACTCGTGCTTGCTGTGATGCCCTTCGTGAATGCCGTAGCGGCCGATGAGGCCTTTGCGCTCGACGTAGGTGATGACATAGGAGATAGGGGCCAGGTGCAGCTTACCGGTGAAGCGCTTCTTCTTGATGTTGAAGTCCATACCGACCGAGGAGCGCACATAGAGCGGAGATATGAAGTCGCCCGTAACCGTGCGCGAACTGCCTTGGTAACTCATGTAAGGCTGCGACTGCAACTGCAGCTGTGCAGAGTAGTCCCAGTTGCCCACGGCCTTGATGCCCAGGTTTGAGGTGAGTCGCAACAGGTTGGAGGTGGGGCGGAACTTGGGGTCGCTGCTCTGCGAGGTCTGGAAGCCCAGCTGCGCCTCCAGCGTGTTCTCCAGTTTGGTGCGCTTCTGGTTGTTGTAGTTGGCATAGAAAATGAGACTGCCCAGCATGCTGTATGCGTTCTCACCGCCTTGGTACCAGTTCTTCGAGAAGTAGTTCTGTGTGAACTGCAAGCCGGCCTTGCCGGAGAATTTCCAGAAGTTGGGCTTCTTCACCTCTGGCTCAACGGCTGCCACCTCCACGTCGGGCATTTCGGGCTGCAGGCGTTCGGCCAGTCGGACGTCCTCCTGCACGGTCTCGGCCAGGTCGTTGCGCAGCTTGCCGCCCTCTTCCAGTTCCTCCTGGGTCGTGGCAAACAGTTGCGGTATCTGCGTGTATGCGCGCGCGAGCATATTATTAACGGCCTCGCTCGTGAGCAGCTGGCTGTCGTCCAGCGAGCCCAGTGCAGGCAGCGTGCCCGACTGGCCGGCTGGCTGGTAGCCGATGCCCATTTGCTGGCTGATGGCATTGGCGTAGAGCGTGCCCGGCCCCATAATAGGGAACAGGTAGCGGTTGGGCTGGGTGGCCGTGTGGTGGGTGTGCGGCTGGCTGGCAACAAGTTGCTGCAGCGAGTCGGCATAGGTGGCAACGATGCTGCCGATGCCGGCGCTGGCGGGTGCAGTGACGGCATTTTGGGCCATGGCGGGCAATGCCAACATGGCACCGAGAAGAAGCGTAAGGTGTTTCATAAGTATAAAATGTGGGGCAAAGGTAGTGAAAAGTTTAGAGTTTTGCCTTGAAAGTGTCAAGAAAATGTGCAAAAAGCCACGCTTTTGGCTGAGCCACAGCCAAAAAGTGGCCAAATGCTTGGCACTTACGCTACTTTATGCTACCTTTGCTTGCATCATTTATTAAAACAGACTATGCGACTGATTGTAGATAGCGGTTCGACCAAGACCGAGTGGTGCCTGATAGGCGATGAGGCTTGTTATGAGTCGGACGGAAGTATCATGAGTCCGGGCATCAACCCCGTGCGCGATGACCGCGACACCATAGCCCACGTGCTGGGTGGTGTGTGTGCACGGCTGCCTGAAGCCGAGGAGGAAATGCACTTCGACACCATCCTGGGCGTGCATGCCGACCCGCTGCCGGCCGGCCCTATACACCTTTCCGACCGGGTCAAGGCCCTGGCCTGCCAGGTTGCCGAGGTGCATTTCTACGGAGCTGGCTGCCTGCCCGCCACCATCCCCACGATGCAGGGCCTGTTGCAGGTCTTCTTCCCCGCTGCCCGCGTGCATGTGGCCTCGGACATGCTTGGGGCTGCGCGTGCGTTGTGCGGCAGTCAGGAAGGCATTGCCTGCATCCTGGGCACGGGGGCCAACTCTTGCCTGTACGATGGGCGCGACATCGTGGCCAATGTGCCGGCGCTGGGCTGGATCCTGGGCGACGAGGGCAGTGGGGCCGTGCTGGGCCGCACGCTGGTGGCCGATGTGCTGAAGGGCCAGTTGCCCGCCCCATTGTGCCATGCCTTCCTTGAGCAGTACCAGCTCACGACAGAGGCGGTCATTCAGGCCGTCTATCGCGGTCCGCAGCCCAACCGCCTGCTGGCTTCCTTCGTGCCGTTCCTGGCCCAGCACCGCGACGAGCCCGCCATCAGCGCATTGCTGACCGACGCCTTCCGCCGCTTCTTCCGCCGTAATGTGTTGCCTTATGGCCGCCCCGACCTGGCTGTGCATCTGGTAGGGGGCGTTGCCTGTGAGTTCAGGGACGAAATCCGGGCAGCGGCTCAGGCCGAAGGCCTCTCTGTGGGCCGAATCTTGAAGCAACCCGGCTACGCGTTGTGCTGCTACCACCGAAACGCCTGATTTTGGCATCGTGAGGTGTCTTAATGGCTTAGTTTTGCTAACCCGACATTGCAAAATGAAGGTCCCGGCTTCTGCCTTAGCCTGCCAAATGGAAAGGAAAAGTTGGATATTTCACGTTTTTATGCTGAATAACATATTAAATAATGGCAGTCATATCCGTTTTAATGCTAACTTTGCTGCCGTTATCCTGAAAACAATCTTTTTACCTTAAGACAAACTAATGCCTAAAGACGAACAATTGGGTCGCTGTGAAGCGACCCTTTGTTTCTTTATACGGGCCATCTGTCCAAGGCGGCCTGTGTGTGGTTGGCCGCACAGTCGGCACTGCCACCGAAAAGCCGGATCTGGCCATCGCGGCCCGATCCGGCTTTCTGCGTCTGCTAAAGCACGCGTTTACTCCTTATTTTTTTCAGAATTCAACATGTTTGGTCAACACTTTGACCTCGATATTCACTTTTACCAAATGTTATTGTTCCGGTGTCTTGAAATAGACCAAGGTGCCCCTGTTGCCGTTGCCCGATATGCCCGAGTGTGGGTCGTATCTCAGTTGGCGCAGTTCCTTGTAGGCGTCGCCGCGCGAGAGTCCCGTCAGTTCGGCATAGGTAGGCACGCGCATAACGCCGTAGGTGCCCAGGTATTCCATAGCCTTGGCTATTCTCTGCTCCTTATTCAATGCTGATTTCTGTATGTTGCTGTCGGCGCCTTTGGTCAGGTGGCAGTATCTGCGTGTCAGCCTGACCAGATCCTTGTCGGCGCGGAAGTTTACGTCTGTTACTTTGATGCTGCGTGCGTTGCGGTTTGTTTGTCGGCTTTGGCTGCCGTCTTGGTCGGCAGTCTGCTGCCCACTTTGGTCGTCGCTCTCGGTGTCGTTCTCCTCCTCGGCTGTCTTCAGACCCAGCTTAGCGCGGAAAGTTCCAATGCCATCCAGTTTCACCGAGTGCCCTTCGGCCAAAAGTTCGGCAATCACATCGGGCAGTGCCACCAGTACTTGCAGCACTTCGCCGCGGCTCAGTCCCGAGCCGGGTGCTCCTACTTTGGCGGCCAGCAGGTCGAGGCTCACCATTCCCTTGTTTTCCAAGCGGTAGTAGTGGCGTGTCTTTTTGCCGCCGATGCAGTCGGATACCTGTTGTCTGATATACTTAGCCATTACGTTTTTGCGCTGCGCGCCTGTGTTAAGCCGAGCCGTTGGCCTCTCTCTCTTGGGCGTTCCCCACGGGAAAATGTGCCGCAGGCTCTGCTCTTTCTGCTTATTTCGGGAGCAAAAATAGTATATAACTGCTTATTTTCCAAATATTCTGCCAAAATAAATAGTTAAAATATGCTAAATATATATTTGTGCTGCACATTTTATATTTATTTCTTGAACCTCATAATTATTTATTCTGCCATAATAAATGAAATATACCCTGTGATGGAGAGGAATAGGAGCGGGGAGATGGAGGAATGGAGGTGGTGGCTGAGAGGAATAGGAGCGGGGAGATGGAGGAATGGTGGTGGGGGCGGAGGCGGAGAGGAATAGGAGCGGAGGGGAGGGTGGAATGGAGGTGAGGCAGATAGAGTAGAGGTGAGGCAGATAGAGTAGAGGTGTGGGCAGATAGAGTAGAGGCGGGGGTAGGGTGGAGGGGTGCGAAGTTAAAGACTGTTAAAGCCTGTCACATATTACGACCTTGTCCCTTATCTTTACAAAGCATCTGCCCTAAAGCACACTTCGCACATGAACGAAACTGCGTTCCAACACCGCTTCCTTGCCCTGCGCGACGGCCTGTACAACCGGGCCTTTGTGCTGCTTGGCGATGCTGACGATGCGAAGGATGCCGTGCAGGAGACATTCGCGCTGCTGTGGAAGCAGGCCGACCGCCTCGCCGCCATGGAGCGCCCCGAAGGCTACTTTGCCAGCACGCTTCGCCATGTATGCCTGCACATGCTTGAACGTCGCGGCCGGACAACGGCTCTCAGCCCGCAACTGGATCGTGAGGACACGGACGACCGCGAACTGATGGAGGAACTGGAACACGACCGCCGACGGCTGTTGCAGATGCTGGGCCGACTCACACCACGCTCGCGCCTGGCTGTGACGTTGCGCTACTACCAAGGGCTGGACACGCACCATGTGGCGCTGGCCATGAACGTGACCGATGTGGCCGCCCGTGCCATCCTCTCCCGCGCGGTGGCCCAGTTGCGCGTTCATCTTTGCACAGGCAAGAACTCAAACTGACGAATCAAATACTGACATTATGCATACGAACTTTGATCTCAACGAAGCCCGCGCGCTCATCAGCCGCTTCTATAGCAGCGACCTCTCACCGGCCGAGCTTGAAGCACTGCGCAGTTTCCTCCGGAAGGCCGACTGTCCGGCAGTCCTGCGGGACGATGCGCGTGTTATTTTGATGCTGACCGAGCCCGAGCTGGATGCCTCGCCAGCGACAGCGCTGTTAGAGGAAGGGCAAGCAGCCACTGCGACAAGGTCGTTGCTACGGCACACGGCGCAGCCCGATGCTGTCCATTCCGATGCCGGAGGCCTTCGCAGTGCCACCCGTGGTGCCGCTCGGCCAGACAGCGGCAGTCGTCGGGCCCCACGCCGCTGGTTGTATCGGGCGTTGGGCGCAGCGGCTGTGCTGACTGGTATGGCCGTGGGCGTGTGGGGCTATCGCAGTTATCAGATGCAGTGGCTGGAGGCACGCTACGGCGGCAGTTACGTGATTCAAGACGGACAGCGCACCACCGATCTGCGCCGCATCCGCACCGAGATAGAGCAGACGCTGGCACTGGCCGACCACCAGCCCGACCCCATCCGGCAGGCCGAGGTCGAGGTGCTGGAGGCCATCGATGACCCGGACCTCCGGCAGGAACTGCATCGGCTGCTGAACGAGTAAGCATACATCAATCCAGAAAACCATACGAACCATGATGAAACGATATCTATTAGCCCTCCTGTTTGTGTTGGTCTCGCAGCCGCACGCATGGGCACAGAACCGCATTGACAAGGCCGTGGAACAGCATTCGACACTGGGCAGCAGCCGCTTTACATCGGCGGTGGAACGCGACCCCAAGACGCGCGCTGTGCAGAAGGTGGTGAAGGTGCTGGAAACACGCCATGGCAGCAAGCTGGTGAGCCTGTTCAAAGAGGAGATGCGCTCGGACAAATACGAGAAGAGCGTGCGCACCAACGACAGCAACGACCGCCAGATGCTGGTGCTGACCTGCGGCAGCGAGCAGCAGACACGTATCTACATGCTGGACTACGCCCCCTCGGCGCATGGCAACGGCAACGTGAAAGTAACAATCATCATTAAGAACAAATAGACACATGAAACAGAAATTCTTCATGCTTGCGGCAGCCCTCATTGTGGCCGTGGCAGCAAGCGCTGCCAAACAGCGCACGTACAAGGTAGCACAGTTCGCAGCCATCAAGTGCAGCGGTGCAGCATCGGTAGTTTATAACATCGGCAATCAGTACTCAGTCCAGGCTGTGGGCGAGCAGGACGACATAGACCAATATGTGGTTGCGAACAGCGGCGGCACGCTGCTGATCCAGCTGAAGAAAAAGCACCGCAACAATGTGGGAAAGGTGTTGTTCACAGTATCGGCTCCGCTGCTGAATACGTTAGACCTGAGCGGTGCGGCCACATTTAGTGCCAAGACGGTGAAGCCCGAGGCCGATTTCGACCTGGATATGAGCGGTGCTTCGAAAGCCGAGATCAAGCAGCTGACGCTGAACGGACATCTTGATCTGGATGCCAGCGGCGCCTCGAAGTTGCGGCTGGGCAGCGTCAGTTGCGCACGGCTGGACATCGACTTGACGGGCGCCTCGGGCCTGCAAGGTGCCATCAGTGCTTCGGGCAATGTGGAGGTGGAAGCCAGCGGGGCCAGCAAACTGGAGGGCAGCATCAGCACCAAAGGACGTGTGCGGATGGAAACCAGCGGTGCGTCGAAGGTGCAGGCCGACCTGCGGGCCGCTGAAGTGAGCGCGAGCAACAGCGGTGCCAGCAAGGTGCGCATCAACGTGGAGTGCAAACGCCTGCATGCCAGCAATAGCGGCGCCAGCAAGATGGTGCTGACTGGTGCGGCCGATGAGGTACAGTTGGACCAGACCGGCGTGTCGAAGTATGATACAAGCGGGCTGAACAAGTTCTAAGGCCGAAGGAGCGAAACATATTCCTTGATTAAACATACATGTAAAAAGGCCCCGCCTTGTCGTGATGACAGGGCGGGGCTCGTGGTGTGTGCGGGTGGCGGCAGCCCGACGGCTGGCCGCACTTGCGCGGGTGTGGGGTTTACAGGCCGAACACGCTGCAGAGCAGCTCGGCATCGTGCCCCTCGAAGAAGTGGGTATCGCCCACCGGCTGATAGGACAGGTCGGAGTACTGCAGCACTTGGGCGGCAGCAAACTGGTGGTCGATCGAAACAGCCAGTTCCAGCAATACGTTGCCCATGGCCTGGGTGGGCTTCAGACGGCCCACTTTGGCGGCTTCGGCAGCCCATTCGGCCTTGGGTGTGTCCAGTAGTCGCTTCACTTTCTTGCCGGTTTCAACGTCGAAGTCGAGCGTGTGCCCTTTCAGCTTGCTCTGTGTAGGCTTGTAGATGACGCTGGAAGACAGGCCGAAGAAGGAGGAACGGTTTTCGATATAGGGGATTGCGAAGATGGCTTTGGCCATCTCCATGGATTTGATATTTGCCATTTTGACAGAAGTTTTTACGTTAGTAGAATATGGTGTTTTGCGGCCCTTGCATGCTGGAGCCGCGCGGCCCTGAGCCCCTGGCGGGGCGGGGGCAACTGCTAACGTAGAATCCTTCTGAGCGCGATGATGTAGTAGTCGCGCGGGTGAAAACAATAGAAAGGCATGGAGCCGAGGCGTGCCTTTCCGATATAGGCGTATGCGCCTTGCTGGCGGTGGCGGGCCAGCAGGGCGGCGGCAGCACCGAAGCGTGAGCCGTCGGCACCCCACTGCGGAGCGGTGCGGCTGCTGTGCGTGCTGTTGACGCGGAAGGGAACGGTCGTGGCGAGCTGCATGGGGGCCACACCCGGCTGGCGCATCTGGCGCACGGCACACAACTGTCCCGGGGCGGGCGGGGCAGCGTCAGGTGCCGTCAGGTGCGCGTCTGTAGCCAGCCAGCAGCAGGCTGTCAGCAGTAGTCCGAGTATGTAGGAAAGGATGCGTCCGTTCATGGCCGTTACCAATAGTCCGTTCGTTGTGGTTACCTCTGTAAGTGGTGTCGGCAGTTCAGTCGGCGTAGCGCTTCATGACCAGTTCGGCAAAGAGGCCGTTGGCCCAGGAGAACCAAGCGCGCGTGAAGGTGGCGGGGTTGTCCTTGTCGAAGCTTTCGTGTATGAAGCCGGTGCCGCCGGTGGTGGCTTTCAGCATGCGCAGGCACTCGTCGATTTCGGCCGGGTCGCTGCTGGTGAGGCCGCGCATGATGATGCTCATAGGCCAAATCTGGTCGTAGCCGGTGTGGGGGGAGCCGATGCCGCGGGGCGTCACGGTGGTGCCGTCGTCCAGGGTGATGGGCTTGCCTTCAAAGTAGTAGGGGTTCTTGTCGGAGAAAATCATGCGGCGCGTGTTCTGGTAGATGGGGTCGGTGGCGGGCACGTCGCACAGGTACGGAAGGGCGAGGAGCGAGGGGGCGTTGGCATCGTCCATGAGCAGCACGTTGCCGCGGCCGTCCACTTCGAAAGCATACACTTTGCCATAGTCGGGGGTGTCCACCACGGCGTGTTTGTGCAGGGCCTGCCGGACTTCGTCGGCCATGGCGAGGCAGCGCTGGCGCAGGATGGCGGCCGAAGCTGTGGTCGTGCTGGCCCCCCCTGCGGCCCCCGAGGAGGCTTCTGTTGTGTTGCTGGCAGTGGTGTCGATGGTGACATGGGCCAGGATGTCGGCAGCCTTCTCCAGCACCGACACGGCAAAGAAGTTGGATGGAATGAGGAAGGGCAGGATAGTGCTGTCGTCCGACGGGCGGAAGGTGGAGGCGATGAGGCCGCAGGCCTTGGCGGGGTGGCCGTAGCCGTAGTTCTCGGTGGTGTCGTGCAGGGCCACCGTCATCCGTGTGAATACGTATGACGTCTTGGGCCCGTTCTTGCGCTGCTGCTCCTGGAAGGTGTCCAGGATGAGGGTGAGGGTTTGCAGGAAGCGCTGGTCAAAGATGCTGGCATCGCCCGTAAGGCGCCAGTACTCATAGGCCAGGCGGAGTGGGTAGCAGAGGGAGTCGATCTCGTACTTGCGTTCCCACACGCCGGGCAGCATGGTGGTGCCGTCCTTGGCCCACTCGCTCTTTTGCGTGCCGTCGATGAGGAAGGCGTTGGCATAGGGGTCCAGACGGATGCAGGCAAACTGACGCAGGATAAGGCCACGAATCATTTGCTGCAGGCGCGGGTCCTGCTTCATGTATTGCAGGTATGGCCACACCTGCGCGCCGCTGTCGCGCAGCCACATGGCGGGTATATCGCCGGTGATGATGTAGGTGTCGGGTTCGCCGCTGCCAGCGTCGGGCTCGAAATGGATGGTGGTGTCGAGCGTGTTGGGGAAGCAGCCCTCGAACATCCAGGCCAGGACGGGGTCGTTGATGGTCTTTGTGACATGTTTGATCTTCTGGTCGATGGCCTTGCTTCGGAACAGGCGCTGCTGCTCGGTGGGGCGGAGGGAGTCCATGGGGGTCGCGCTGGCGCTGAGGGCGGCAGTGCAAAGGGCGATGGCTATGAGGTAATGTTTCATCTTTTTATAGTTGGGTTAGGGTAAGTGTGCTGAGGTTTGCTGAAGTGTGCTGAGGCGTGGGCGGTGCCGGCCGAAGGTGCTGGCTGGGGCCGCCGGCCTGCTATCTGCCCATGTAGAAGTCGAGAGTGCCGCCGCGCACGATGTCCTCGTGGTGCAGGACGCCATCGGTGATGGGCTTGCCGTTGAGCACGGCCTTCTTTACGTAGATGGCTTTGTCGCTGCCGCCGTGGGTGCGGATGGTGAAGGTCTTGCCGTCGGCCACTTGGAGCACGGCCTCCTTGACCAGCGGCGAACCGATGATGTAACGTCCGCCGCAGGGTTCCACCTGATAGAAGCCGAGCGCGGAGAGGATGTACCAGGCCGACATCTGCCCCACGTCCTCGTTGCCGCACAGGCCTGCCGGCTGGTCGGTGTAGAGCTCGCGCAGGATGCGGCGCACGATGCGGGCCGTCTGCTTGGGCTGCCCGGCCATGGCGTAGAGATAGGCTATGTGGTGGCTGGGCTCGTTGCCGTGGGCATACTGCCCGATGAGGCCGCTGATGTCGGGGTTGGCCTCGGCGTTCAGTTCGGACGAGGCGTTGAAGAGGTCGTCCAACCGTCGCACGAACGTATCCTTTCCGCCCAGAAGGCTGATGAGTCCAGGCACGTCGTGCGGCACCAGCCACAGGTACTGCCAGGGGTTGCCCTCGGTGTAGTCCTTGGTCTGGTAGGCGGGGTTGAAGCCCTCGATGGGGTTGAACTGGCCCTCGGAGTTCTTGGAGCGGAGGAATCCCACACGCTCGTCGTATAAGTTAATGTACCCGCGCGCGCGACGCTCCAGGTACTCCGTTCCTTTGAGCACAGCCTCCGTGCCCTTGCCAGCGGCGATGATGGCCTTGCCGGCCTGCGCCGCGCTCCAGTCGGCCAGCATATATTCCAGCGAGCGCGAGAGGCCCTCGCCGTGGTGGTCGTTGGCCACGTAGCCATAGCGTTTCATGTCGTCCAGACCGCGCTCGTCCATGGTGAGGCTGCGGTACATGGCATTCCAGGCCTGCAGCGAGTCGCGCACGTAGCCCTTCAGCAGCAGGTCAGCCAGGATGGGCACGGCGGGGCATCCCACCATGCAGTCCGTTTCCTGCGACATCAGGTGCCATACCGGCAGTTTGCCCTGCTCGCGGAAGATGCGCAGGTAGGTCGAGGCCACCGAGGGCATCAGGTCGGGCAGGATGATGGTGGAGAGGGGTGCGGCGGCGCGGTAGGTGTCCCACAGGGACAGGGTGGTCAGGTAGAGGCCGTCGCCCGAGTCGGGCGTGGGTGGGGCGATGAAGGGGAAGGCCATGTCCACGATGTCATAGAACGCGGGTGCGGGCCGCTGCTTGGCGGCGCGGTAGATCTTGTTGTCGGCTCCGCGCCAGTCGCCGTTCCAGTCGTCCCACACCTGTGGCGCCACCATGAAGTGGTACATGGCGGTGTAGAAGATGCGGCGGTCGCGCTCGGAGGCGAAGGATGCCTGAATGCGCGAGAGCTCGCGGTTCCAGGCCTGATCGGCCAGCTTGCGGTCTCGGTTGAAGTCCTGTCGGCCAGGCAGGCTCTCCAGCGCGTTCATCTCGGAGACAGGACTGAGAGCCACGTTGACGATGAGCGGCTCCGTGCTGGGCGTGAAGTTGAACTCGCGGAACTGACCGCCGGGAGCTATCGTTCCGGTCGGTGCCGGACGCGAGAAGCGGATGGCAAAGTAGCAGTGCTGCTCGTTGGCCCAGCCATGGCTGATGCGGTAGCCCACGTATGTGTTGCGGTCACCGCTCAGCGGCGAGATGCGTGCGGACAGAGTGCGGTCGCCGCCGGCACCGTTCTTAAGGTCGATGATGAGGCGGTTGCGCTTGGCACCCTGGGGGAACGTGATGCGGTAGGTGGCATAGCGCAGGGATGCCGTCACCTCCACGCGGATGAGCTTTGCAGCCTGAACGGAGTCTGCAGGCTGGTCCGAGCCCAGCAGCACGCTGTAGTAGCCGGGCCGTACCTCCTCGTTGGCGTGGCAGTAGGGTGTGGCCAGGTCCTCGCGGCGGGGGCCGTTCTGACTGGTCAGGCTGATGTGTTGCTGCTCAGTACATGGCAGGATGGCCACATCGCCCAGGTCGCCGCAGCCTGTGCCGCTGAGGTGTGTCTGGGCAAAGCCCACGATTTTCGTGCCACTCTCATGGTAGCCGGAACACCAGTCCCAGCCCGTCTCCAGCTGGGTGGGGCCGGCATCCACCATGCCGAAGGGCACGTTGGCGCCTACGAAAACGTGTCCGTGGTCGCCCGTGCCGATGCGCGGGTCAACGTATTGGGTGAGGTTGGGCTGGGCCACGGCCGAAGGGGCGGCCATCAGGGTGGCGGCAAGCAGGGTGGTCAGGCTTTTGATATTCATGGTCGGGTGGTTGTTGGGTAATCAATAGATGGTTGAAATCTCGGCGCCGTGGTAGTAGTGGCTGAGTATCTGCTCATAGCTGTAGCCCTTGCTGCCCATCACGGCGGCGCCGATCTGGCACATGCCCACGCCGTGGCCCCATCCGGCACCGGTCAACACAAAGCGGGCGGGTATGCCTTCGGCATCAACCTCCTCCTTGTCCACCACGAAGGCCGAGCTCTTCAGGTGTGTGTTGCTCAGTGCCTTGCGTATCTCCAGTTCCTTGCCGATGGTGAGTGTCTTTTCGGTGCCTTCAATGCGCAGCTTGACCAAATGGCCGCCGTGCCCACGCTGCACGGGCACCAAGTCGCGTATGCGACCGAAATCGGTGTCGAAATGGTGGTTGAGCAATGCCGACACCTCGGTTTGCGTCAGCACCACGCGCCAGCGGAAGAAGTCGGTGGTTTCCTGGTCGTAGGTGTTCAGCACCTGTTGCAGGATAGCGGCATCGGTGGTGTTGCAGAAGGCCTGCGGGTTGGAACGGATCCAGCGTTGGGCTGCTGCCTCGTCGGAGAGGTCGGGCAGGTGTGTGTGCTCGTGGTCGTCGGCAATGGGCTCCAGGTAGGGCTTGTGCACATCTTCCCAGCAGGCCTCGAACTCCTCGGTGATGCCACCGCAACATTTGGAGAAGCGGGCGTCGCACACGTCGCCGTCGTGCGTGAGGATTTGTCCGTGGGTGGCCTGCACGGCGGCACGAACGGCCGGTCGGGTGGCACGTGTGATGCCCTGATAGCGCTGGCAGTGGTCGTCGGCGCAGACGTCGAAGATAGTGTGGTCCTCGCGGTCCCACCAGTGTATGTACTCGGAATCGGTCTTTGTGAAGGCGAAAAAGGCGTGGCGCCCTTCGGCATTCTGCTGCCGTTTCTGTATCTGCGCATATAGCCAGCTGCGGCTGATCACTGCCGATGCCTTGAGGAACTCGGGGCTGCACTGGGCGCTCATCTCGCTGCTGATGACCGAAACAAGGTAGTCTTCGACCGAAAGCTCGTTGATGCACACGATCTTCTCCTCATCGACTACCAGGCGCAGGATGCCGGTGAAGGTCTGTGTTTCCTGCCGTTCCCAATGGAACTGCTTGCCTATGGTCACGCTATGCAGTGAGAAGGAGGCATCGGCTGCCTGGGGGTAGAAAGTGAGCGAACGGTACAACTGGCCGTTCCACAGGATACCACCGTTGTCGTAGGTCACTTCCTGCGGGCCGCGCCGGATGGCGCCTTTGGCCATATAGTCGGCGTTCAGGTTGAAGGTGATGCGGGTGGCGGTGAGTATGCCCACACAGACCGTGGGTTCCGTGTCGGGGGCGTTGTCGGCCATTTCGGGCTGCTGCGGTTGTGGTCGGTCGGTCACGGTGGCAATGACGGGTGCCAGTTCCTCGGTGGTCATGGTCACTTCGCGCAGGATCTCGGCCGCCCTTTCAGGCGTGAGTTTCTCGAAGTCCTCCTTGCGCGGTGTGATGACGAGGCCCCCCATGTCCAGCGCTCCGGGACTGACCAGCAGCCCGTCGGCGGCCGCATAGCAGTCGGGCCGGTGCTTCTTGCGTGGGAAAATCACGGTGACAATCTCGTCCGTGCGGCTCTCGTTGCCGGCCTGGCGCCAGCAAATCACGTTCATGCGTGGCTCGGTTTCGCCCTGCACAATGGGCAGGGCACGGTACAGGCGCTGGCACAGCAGGCTGTCGGTCTCGGTGGGCAGCGAACGGATCACGAACGCCGGGCACACCCAGCCTTTCAGCATAAACAGGCCGCAGCGGGCGGAGGTGTTGCCGGCGTCCTCCATCTCTTGAGTTTCGCTGCCGGTGAGTGGGTAGAGCTTCTCCAACTGGCTGTCGAACTGCTCCCAGTCGCGTTCCAGTGGCACGATGCCGCGGCTGCCGGCCTGCAGGTGCATGTGGTCGGGGCAGGAGGCGCCGCATTGCGGTCCGTTGTAGAAGATAATGTGGTGTGGCATGGTCCATGCCAGTTTGCGCATGGTGCCGAAATGTTCCCAGATGCTCTGTGGCTTGTGCCGCCGCGTGGGTATGGTGAAGTGGCGGGGCAGGATAGGGAAGGGGTTGACCAGCACCTGATAGTGGTGCTCGATCATCAGTGCGTGCTGCTCGGGTGGGCGGTTCTCGTTGCAAAGGAAACAGGGGCGGTGGGCAATGGTGTCCTTGTCTGTCTTGGCACCGGTGGACACGATGCGGGCCGGATTCCACTGAGCGCGCAGCGCCACGTCGCCAAGATGCAGGTCGTTTGTCTGCACTTGGTTCCGCAGTTCGTTGTAATGCTTGCGGGCGGTGGCCCAGGTGTCCAGCTCCATGCGGAAGAAGTCCTCCACCTCGGCCTCGGTTGTGGTCTTGCGCCAGGTGGCGTTCAGGGCCTGTCGGGCCCGGATCTCGGTGGTGCGTAGCTGGTCCTTGTACAGGTTGTTGCGGTTGATGGCTTCGGGCGAGAGGGCGGCATCGCTGTTGCCCTCCCAGCGTCGGCACAGATAGAGCTCGTCGAAGATGCGGCCGATGCGGTAGCGGCGTCCGATCATCAGCCCCAGCGCATAGTCCTCGCCGTAGCTGGTGTTGGGTATCTGTATGCGTCGCAGCACGGGCGTATAGAAGGCACGAGGGGCACCCAAGCCGTTGATGCGCAGGGCGTTGTTGCGCCCGTTCTGCGGTGTCCATTCGGCATGGTCGATAAGTCCGGGCGGCAGCGTCTCCAGCTGGAAGTTGCACATGCGGTAAGAGCCGATGACCATGGCAGCGCGTTGTTCGCGGAAGGCATCCACGATGCGCTGCAGCGTGTCGGGGCCGCTGTATAGGTCGTCAGAGTCCAGCTGAACCACAAAACGTCCGCACTGCGGGTGGTGCACGGCCAGGTTCCAACAGCCGCCAATGCCCAGGTCGTAGCGATCGGGGATGATATGGATGAGGCGCTCGTCGTGATAGCTGCGCAGCAGCTCGGTGGTGCCATCGGTGGAGTGGTTGTCGACCACGATGACATTGAACTTGAACTTGGTTTTCTG
>JAFXQT010000014.1 GCA_017526905.1 Bacteroidaceae bacterium
TGTTGTTGCTGCTGCTGTTTTTGCTGCTCGTCCTTTTTCTGGTCGTCCTTGCCCTGCTTGTCATCCTTGTTGTTTTGGTCACCCTGCTGCTGTTGGTTCTTCAGCTGATGCTGGCACAGCGCCAGGTTGTAGCGCGTCTCGTCATCGTTGGGGTTACGCCTCAAGGCATTCTTGTAGCATTCAATAGCCTCAGCAAACTGTTTCTGGCTCTGCAGGATAACGCCTGCATTATGGTAGAATTCGGCTTTGCGCACCTTGCTTGTGTTGCACTTAACCGCCTCTTCGTAGCTCTTCATGGCTTCCTTGGGCTGCCCTTGCATGAGCAATGCATTGCCCAGGTTGAAATGTGCCTGTGCATTGCGCGGGTTCACCTCCAGTGCCTTCTGATAATCGACTTGGGCTTTGGCAAAGAGGCTGTCACGGTACAGGCGGTTGCCACTGCGGATATAGTCGCGGTCGTTCTTCTTGGCGCTGGCAGAGAGTGCCACCACCAGCATGAGCAAGGTAAGGGCGGTGCGCCGAGGGCGGAACAGCCTCACATTGCGGAACATGTGGTTCTTGCGTGCCAGCAGCAGTACATCGAGCACAAGCAATGCCAATGCAATCCAGGCAAAGTCGCGGAAATGCTCGTCATACTCTGAATAGACGGTGCTCTCCATCTCCTTCTTGGCCAACTTGTCAACATGCTTCTGCAGAGCCGACTGTGCCGAGCTGCTGTTATCCACATAGATATAGGCGCCGCCACCGGCCGATGCTATTTTACGGCACATGTCCTCGTTCAGTTTTGAGACAACGGTATTGCCGGCATTATCGGTCATATATCCGCTGCGGCCAGGCATGGGAATGGGGCTCCCTTCGGGCGAGCCTACGCCCAATACAAATACGCGCATGCCCTTCTTCAAAGCGTTGGCAGCGGCCTCTACTGCCCCACCCTCGTTGTCCTCGCCATCGGTAATGACAAAGATGGCGCGTCCGACTCCGTCCTGCTGGGTAAAACTGCGGGTAGCCAGGTCGATGGCAGCCGCTATGTCCGTACCCTGCACGTTCACCATCGACGGGGAGATATTATCCAGGAACATGTGCGCCGATACATAATCGCTGGTGATGGGCAGCTGCGTGTAGGCATCGCCTGCATAGACAATCAGCCCCACCTTATCGTCGGTCATGTGATCCACCAGATTGCTGAACAGCATCTTTGACTTGTCCAGTCGGCTCGGACTCACATCCTCTGCCAGCATGGAGTTGCTCACATCCATGGCGATGATGGCCTCAATACCCTTACGCTTGCGTGTGTCCATCTTCGTGCCGTACTGCGGTCGTGCCAGACAAACAATCATGGCAGCCAGGGCCGCCGTCACCAGCCAGAACTTCAGTTCAGGGCGCCATCGGCTCACGTCGGGCATCAGTTCCTTCAGCAGTTCCATGTCGCCATATCTGCGTAGGCGTCTGCGCTGCCTGTACACCATGGCATAATGTATCAGCGCCAGCAGTGGAATCAGCAGCAAAGCATATAGGGCAAGGGGATATTCAAATCTAAACATAGCTATTAGGGAATCTTCTTGAGGATGGTCTCACGCAGGAGTATTTCGAGCAGCAGCGCCAGGCAGGCGATAAGTGCGAAGAGCCCATAGGCCTCGTAACGTTTGGAATACTTCTTCACGTTCATCTTCGTCTTTTCCAGCTGGTCTATCTCTTGATACACCTCCCGCAATTTCGAGTTGTTGGTGGCGCGGTAGAACTCGCCATTGGTGGTGCCGGCTATCGATGCCAGTGTCTTGGTATCAATCTCTACCGGGATATTCAGGTATTCGATGTGTCCGCCCACAGGCATCGGGTAGCGAGCCGTGCCGTTTGTGCCCACGCCAATGGTGTAGATGCGTATGCCGAAACTCTTGGCTATCTCTGCCGCCGTGATCGGTGATATATCGCCGGCATTGTTCGAGCCGTCGGTGAGCAGGATGATTACTTTCGACTTGGCCTTTGAGTCCTTCAGGCGGCTGATGGCATTGGCCAGTCCCATGCCGATGGCCGTTCCGTCGTCAATCAGACCTTGCTGTGCCATGTCGCAACGCAGGTCGTGCAGCATGTTGAGCAGCACTGCGTGATCGGTGGTCATGGGGCACTGCGTGAACGACTCACCTGCAAAGATTGTAAGACCTATATTGTCATTGGGACGCCCGCTGATGAACTCCGATGCCACCTTCTTGGACGCTTCCAGACGATTGGGGCGCAAATCCTCGGCCAGCATGGACGTACTCATATCCATGCACAGCATGATGTCGATGCCCTCCACGCTGCGGTCGCTCCAGCTGTTGCTGGTCTGGGGCCGACACAACACCAGCACAATCATGGTGTAGGCCAACAGGCGCAGCAGGAAGGGCAGATGCAGCAGATATTGCTTGTAGCTGACCGGCCCAAAGCGGAATGCCGCCGTGGACGAGACTTTCATTGCAGCCTCGCTTTGCCCCCACTTCAGGATATACCATATTATATAAGGTATGGCCAGCAGGAGCAACAACAGGAAATATGGATTGGCAAACTGCATGTGTATTCTTCGTTTTGACTAAATGATCAGTTCAACAATGCGCCAGCACACGTAGGCCGTAAGCGCCACGGATGCCACGGTCAGCAACACGATGGCAGCGCGCATGGTGATGGAGCGCACGCGGTTCTGTTTCTCCTCCACCGTGATTTCCTCCGGTTCCGGCTTGGCATTGGGATCCACCTCTACCTTTGTCTGGTTGATAAAGTCGATGGCATTCACCAGATTCATGTCGTTCTCATTGATGAGCGTGGTCCATTTGGCAAACTTCACCAAGTCGGCCGTCTGGAACAGCTGCCTCAGCTCGTCCAGTGCATGTTCGTCCTGCTCCTGGGTCAGCCGCTGGATAATCTCGGCAGAAGTCATCTCGGTGGCGTTGAATCCGTAGCGGTCGCGTATGTAGCCGCGCAGGGCATCGGTAAGTAGGGTGTAGTATTCCTTCGAGTCTTCCTCAGCCCACTTGCGCTCGGCCTTGATTCGTTCTATCTCGGCCATAGCTACCTGGTGCGGAGGCAGTTTTACCACCCGCTTGATGATGCGCACGATAGGCTTGTTCTGGTGGTAGCGCAACGCCACATAAAGCAGCAGGAAGAAGAGCAGCAGAGCCAGGACCGACCACCAGAAGAGGGGTGCCCAGTCTGCCCAGGCAAAGGGATTGTTCTGAATGGTCTTTGGGCCGAAGAACTGATCCACATGAACGGTGTCAACGGGCACAGTCAGCACCTTCAGGCCAAGCGACTTGGTCTGATAGGGCTTGCCATCGACATGCGCCGTGAAAGGCTGCAGATAGACCAGTGCCGAATCAAAGGCGGTGATGCTCCAACGCTCGGTCAGCATGAGGCGCTTTCCCTCGTCCAGCCGCGTGGTGTCGCGCGAGAGCAATTCCACCACCTCCACCTTGTCGTTCAGTGGGCTTTCCGGCTGCAGCTGCGGCATCTCTATGCGCTGCCCGCTGTTGCATGTCAGTTCCAGGGTGAGTTCTCTCTGCTGTCCGATGAGCAGCACCAGCGTATCGATACGTGCCTCAAAGGTTACCTGTGCCCAAAGCCCCCATGGCATACAAGCCATGACGAGCATCAACGCTGCATATCTCAGTCTGTTGGATTTCATTCGTACTTGCTTTAGCTTCGTTTTGCAAAGAGGGCTCTCAAGGCCGTTACATAATCCTGGTCGGTACGCACAGCCACGGCGTCCACATTGCTTCTGGTGAAGGTGTCCTTCAGCAGAGCCGCGCGTGTCTTCCACCACTGTGCATGAGCCCGCCGCACGCTGCGGCTGCTGGTGTCTATCCACTGCAGGTGCCCCGTCTCGGCATCGCGCACGCGCATCAGCCCCACGTCGGGCAGTTCTGCCACGCGTCGGTCATACACCTGTATGGCCACCACGTCGTGCCTGCGGTTGGCAATGGTAAGGCTTTGGCGGAAGTCCTGTTCGTCCAGGAAGTCGCTCAGCAGGAAACAGGTGCATCGGCGCTTGATCACCTGTGTCATATACTCCACTGCCTGGCGGATATCCGTGCGGCTGCTTTCGGGTTTGAAGTCGATCAGTTCCCTGATGATGAAGAGGATATGCTTTCGCCCCTTCTTCGGCGGAATGAACTTCTCTATGTGGTCGGAGAAGAATATGACACCTATCTTGTCATTGTTCTGGATGGCACTGAAGGCCAGTGTGGCCGCTATTTCCGTCACCATCTGGTGCTTGGTCTGCACGGCTGTGCCGAAGTCCAGACTTCCGCTCACATCCACCAGCAGCATCACGGTCAGCTCGCGCTCTTCCTCAAACACCTTGACGTAGGGTTTGTTGAAGCGCGCCGTCACATTCCATTCAATGTCGCGGATATCATCGCCATATTGGTACTCGCGCACTTCCGAGAAGGTCATGCCACGCCCCTTGAAGGCCGAGTGGTACTCGCCTGCAAAGATGTTGTTGCTCAGGCCGCGGGTCTTGATCTCAATCTGCCTTACGCGCTTTAATATCTCAGAAGTCTCCATGTTCGTGTTTAAGGCTGCTTATGGGTTCCCCTGTGTTAGGGCACCTCCACCTTGTTCAGAATCTTGCTTACGATTTCTTCGGCAGTGATATTGTTTGCCTCGGCCTCGTAGGTCAGGCCGATGCGGTGGCGCAGCACATCTTGAGCCACGGCGCGCACATCCTCGGGGATGACATAGCCACGGTGCTTGATGAAGGCGTAGGCCCTGGCTGCCAGTGCCAGGTTGATGCTGGCACGCGGGCTGCCACCGAACTCGATGTAGTCCTTCATCTCCTTCAGCCCGTACTTCTCGGGGTAGCGGGTGGCAAATACGATGTCGGCAATGTACTGCTCTATCTTCTCGTCCAGATACACCTGGCGCACCACATCGCGTGCCTCCATCACCTCGCGGGTGCTGAGCACGGGGCGCACCTGCGTGCGTTCGCCGCTGATGTTCTGGCGGATGATGCGCTTCTCCTCGTCCAGCTTCGGGTAGTCAATCACTACCTTGAGCATGAAACGGTCCACCTGTGCCTCGGGCAGCGGGTAAGTGCCTTCCTGCTCGATTGGGTTCTGCGTGGCCATGACCAGGAAGGGGGCAGGCAACTTGAAGGTTTGCTTGCCAATGGTCACTTCGCGCTCCTGCATGGCTTCGAGCAGTGCGCTCTGCACCTTGGCGGGGGCACGGTTGATTTCGTCGGCCAGCACGAAGTTGGCAAACACAGGACCTTGTTCCACCATGAACTTCTCTTCCTTCTGCGAGTAGATCATCGTTCCAACGACATCGGCTGGCAAGAGGTCGGGGGTGAACTGTATGCGGCTGAACTTGGCATCGATGAGCTGCGAGAGGGTCTTGATGGCCAGTGTCTTGGCCAGGCCAGGCACGCCTTCCAGCAGCACATGGCCGTCGCTGAGCAGGCCGATGAGCAGCGATTCCACCAAGTGGCGCTGACCCACGATGACCTGATCCATACCCGTCATTAGATTGGTGACAAATGCGCTCTGACGCTCGATGCGTTCATTCAGTTCGCGGATATCAATGGATTCTGCCATATTTGTATGTTGATTTAGTTTATGAATCGGTTTCAAGCGGGCTTCTTGCCCGTCCACGCCCTCGGCTCTGAACCCAAAGGGCTCGCAAAAGTAGCATTTCGCCCTTGAAAAACCTCAGGAAGTGCCTGCAAACAGGCCGCCTTTTAATACAGTTTTATAATCAGGGGGCTGCTTTTAACAAGTTTTTGCCCACCACTCACTTCTTTTTGAGCTTAGGCAACCGCAGTTCCATGTTCAGCGGCACCACATCGGGGTTGGTTATGCCGTTCATGGCGCAGATGTATGGCACATATTTGTCGCTGCCGTAATGGCGTTTGGAAATCTTCAGCAGTGTCCGACCCACCTTCATGGTGTCCTTGCCGATCTCGCCCACGATGAGGAAGTCGCCCCCCTCCACCTGCGGCCATGCCGTCGGTGCTTTTTCTGCGGAGGCTGGCTGTGTTTCGGCCGTTGTGCCCTGTTGCGGGGCGTCGCCCGCTGCCGTTGTTTCTTTGGCTGCGGTTGCTGCGGGATGCTCCACCGGCGCCTGCTGTGTGGCTTGTGCCGATGGTGCTTGTTCCTGAACCTTGGCCTTTGCCTTCGGCTGCTGAACCCGCTCTGCCTTGTCGTCGCCATTCACCACCACCACTTTCCGGTGGCTGCGTGCCACATCGTGCAGCATATATCCAATGGGGTACTCGCTGCCCAGCCAGTAGCCTGCGGCCAATGCCACAATACTGCACAGGATGAACCAGCACACGCTGCACCTACTGCCCCGTCGCTCTTGCGGTGGGAAGGGGATGAATGGCGCTGACGTGCTGTCAGCGTCACCCGCCACAGCGAGCGGCTCAGCAGCCGCAGCAGCGGTAGTGTCAGGCCCGGCATTAGCAACTTCAGCGGTAGGAGTCTCAGCGGTAGGAGTCTCAGCGGTAGAAGTCTCAGCAGCAGGAGTCTCAGCAGTAGCGGAAGCAGCCTCAGCGGCAGCTGCAGGCTCTGCGGCAACAGGCTCAGCCTCAATGGCCGTCTGGGCATCAGTTACAGCGGCTTCCGGTTTGGCTGCCTGCGGCGATGCAGCCTCCGTCATCCCTGCAAGCGGTTGCGGGGCAGGTTCGGGGGCTGTCGTCTGCACCTGATTGGCTGGCGTCGCTGCAGCCATTATCTTTTCGGCCTGGGCAACAGAGGCTTCGGCTTTTTCCCTAACGGGTGCTTTTCCTGCTTGCGGGGCTTTGGCAGTCACATCGGCCTGTGGCCTTTCAGGCTGCGGGGCAGCAGCCTTGGGTGCCTCGGGCTCGGGCAACACAGTTTCCGTTGTATCAAGGCTTTGAACTTCAGCGGCCATGTCCAACGGTGCCTCGTCCGGCTGCAATTCATCGGCAGGCACGGCCATCAATGCTTCCACCGGCGCACCATCGTTCACCTCAACGCTGGCAAAGTCGGCAAAAGGCTTGTTCACCTCATCGCGCAGCACAGGGTCGGGCGTGAACGAGATCTTATTGTGTCCGGGAATGACGATACGCCGACCGGTGTTCACATCCACACTCTCGCGGTCGTCCACCATGAGCAGTTTGAAGGTTCCGATACCTCTCACCTTCACCAGCTTTTCCGTGCCCAGCGCCTCGGCTATGAGGTTGAACATTTCCGTTACGAAGTTCAGTGCCTCCTCGGGTGCCACTTGTGTCCGCTTGGCCACAGCATCGGCCAAGTCTTCTATTTTGGCTTTTGTAATCATAATGGTTCTGTGTTTGCTGCTTAGCAACCGTAAAAAATAACCTGGTACGGTTTTATGATGGTGATACCCCCAGCTCCTCTTTTGCCCCTTTTTGCTTTGCCCATCAGTAGTTATGCCCGCATAACACCTTCTTCGCAAAACAAAAACGAACTAAGAACCTGAGCTAAATCATACCAACTTATGCTTTAACAGTTACTTAAGGTGTGTTCTATTAATTAATAAATTCTCTATGAATTATCTTTGTTTGCTCTTGCCTCTTTCCGACATCTTTTGCTCCAAGTCCTTGGGACGTAGCCCGCTACGCCCCGGCGGCCTTGAAACAAAATCTGTTCGGAAATAGCCTAAGAGCTATTCAAAGCTAATTTATAGAACCCACCTTAATGTTCGCGCAGACGTTCCTTGAGTTGAATGTTTGGTTTGAAGGTAGCCGTGATTTTCGGGGGCACCAGTAGGCGCTTGCCCACGCCGGGCATGGTCACCACACGTTCGGTTTTTTTCTTCACATCGAAGGTGCCGAAGCCTTGCACCGTCACGCTGGCATCGGCGGTGAGCAACTCGGTCAGGGCCGCAGCCACAGCATTCACAGCCACCTGCGTGGAGCGCTGGTCCATGCCAACGCGAGCGCTCAGTGCATTGATAAATGATTGGTTATTCATATCTCTATATCTGTCTGGATGATATTGGCATAAAGATCAAAGTCGTCGGCCCGCTGGATTTGTGCCTGGTAGAAGCAGCCCACCTCCAACTGCGGGGCCTGCTGCACGGGTATGAGCACTTCGGGGTCCACCTCGGGCGAGTCATACTCGGTCCGGGCCACCCAGTAGTCGCCTTCCCTGCGGTCCAGCATCACCAGCATCTGGCTGCCCACCTTGGCCTCCTGCACGTCGGCCGAGATGCGTTGCTGCACGCGCATCAGCTTCGACAGGCGTGCCTGTTTCACCTCGTCGGGTATGTCGTCGGCATAATGCTGTGCGCCATAGGTGCCGTCCTCCTCGGAGTAGGCAAAGGCGCCCATCCGTTCAAAGCGGGCCCAGCGTACAAACTCCAGCAACTCCTGGAACGCTTCCTCGGTCTCGCCCGGAAAGCCCACCATGAGCGTGGTGCGCAGGTGTATGCCAGGCACTTCACGCCGTATGCGCTCCACCAGCGCGTAGGTCTCGTCCTTGCTGATGTGCCTGTGCATGGCACTGAGCACCGGGTCGGCGATGTGCTGCAGGGCAATGTCCAGGTACTTGCACACATTGTCGTGCCGGCGCATCACGTCGAGCAGTTCCCAGGGGAAGTCGGTAGGATAGGCGTAGTGCAGGCGTATCCATAACACACCGGGGATGTTGGCCATGCGGTCGATCAGTTCGGCTATGGCACGGCGGTGGTACAGGTCCAGGCCATAGTAGGTCAGTTCCTGGGCTATGATCTGGAACTCCTTCACGCCGCATGCCACTAGTTGTCGCACCTCCTCCAGGATTTGCTCCATCGGGCGGCTCCTGTGGTGCCCCGTGATGAGGGGGATGGCACAGTAGGCGCAATGGCGGTCGCAGCCTTCGGAAATCTTGACGTAGGCATAGTGAGGGGGCGTGGTGAGCACACGCTGCACAGGGGCGGGCTCGGCATCTGCGCCTTCGGCAACCGCCGGCTTGTCCTGGCGGGGGGCTGCGTCCTTGAGGTAATCATTCGCAACACCCGCCCAGTCGAACTTGCCATACCAGGCATCCACCTCTGGGATTTCCGCTTCAAGGTCGGCCAGATAACGCTCTGACAGGCAGCCCATAACAATCAGTTTTTTCAACTGTCCGTTGAGCTTTCGTTGGCCTTGTGCCAGGATCATATTGATGCTCTCCTCCTTCGCGTCGCCAATGAAGCCGCACGTATTTACGATGCAGACCTCGCCCTCGGGGTTGGGGCTGTCATGAGTCACCTGCCAGCCCTTGGACTGCAACAGGCCCATCAGTTGTTCCGAATCGACCAGATTCTTGGAACAGCCCATCGTGATGATATCTATAACTCCTGCTTTCAATGTCTTGTTGATTGATGGGTAGTGCAAGGGGCCTGCGTTCATGCCATGCGCACCACGCAGACCATCCTGCCATGTTCACTGCTTGTGTTGTTGGAAAAGCGAATCAACGAAGTCCTTGCGGTTGAAAGCCTGCAAATCCTCCATCCCTTCGCCCAGGCCGATGTAGCGAACCGGTATCTTGAACTGATCCGAAATACCGATCACCACCCCGCCCTTGGCCGTGCCGTCCAGTTTGGTGATGGCCATGGACGTCACGTCCGTAGCAGCGGTGAACTGCTTGGCCTGCTCAAAGGCGTTCTGCCCGGTCGAGCCGTCCAGCACCAGCATCACATCGTGGGGCGCATCGGGCACCAGCTTCTGCATCACGCGCTTGATCTTACTGAGCTCGTCCATCAGCCCCTTCTTGTTGTGCAGACGCCCGGCGGTGTCAATGAGCACCACATCCACGTCGTTGGCCAAGGCACTCTGCAGGGTGTCGAACGAGACGGATGCGGGGTCGGCACCCATCTGCTGTTTCACCACAGGCACCCCTACACGCTCGCCCCAGATGACAATCTGCTCCACGGCAGCAGCGCGGAAGGTGTCGGCAGCACCGAGCATCACCTTCAGACCGGCCTGCTTGAACTGCCAGGCCAGCTTGCCGATGGTGGTGGTCTTGCCCACGCCGTTCACACCCACCACCATGATCACGTAGGGCTTCTTCCCCTCGGGAATCATGAAGCCTTCGGTGTCGGAGGTGTTGTTCTCCATGAGCAGTGCGGCAATTTCCTCGCGCAGGATGCGTTGCAGCTCGTCGGTACCCACGTACTTGTCGCGCTGCACACGCTCCTCAATCCGGTGGATGATGTTCAGCGTGGTGTCCACGCCCACATCGCTGGTCACCAGCACTTCCTCCAGATCGTCGAGCACATCGTCGTCCACCTTGCTCTTGCCGGCCACGGCACGAGTCAGCTTTCCGAAGAAACTCTCCTTGGTCTTCTCCAGGCCACGGTCCAGTGTTTCCTTCTGTTTCTCTTTATCCTTCTTGAAAAAATTAAAAAATCCCATAATCAGTACTTTCTTTAGGCGGCAAAGATACGCATTTCTTTTGTATCTCAGCACTATTTTCACGAATTTTAAAGAATACGCCCGCTATTGGAGCCCGCTCCCCATTGCGCACGGCCATCAAGCACACGTAAGGCCATACAAGCCAAGGCGGGGCAGCGGTCAAAGACAACGCCACGCAGTTACGCACGCACACAGGTACATTTGAAAAAAATGATTTTGACCGCAGAGGAAGCTATTTATGTACTTAAGTTTCGGAAGCGATGCCGAGGCATCAGACATTGGTAGCCAGCCATTCCTATGGCTGGTAATTTGCATGCTATAGGATAGCGTGCCTTTAGGTACGCGATATTATTTGCGGTCGCGTACCTAAAGGCACGCTTTCCTCTCTGCATTCCGTACCAGCCATATGAATGGCTGGTTAAATGGCGGCAGGGGGGCTATTTCCACTGGTAGAGTTCGCGGTTGATGTCCCACTTATGGTCTTTGGGGAAGTCGTCGCCCTCCCACGCCTTCTTGCTGGTCCACTTCTCTGCTGGCGCCGTCCAGAAGGAGGCATCGGCAGGCAGGCCGAGGGGCATGAAGGCCAGCGAGGCCATGTAGAGCGAGCCGTTGTTGGTGTAGGAATCTACGGGGGTCTGTGCCTCGTTGCCCACAAAGCCGATGGTGAGGAAACCGCCGCTGTTGTAGTTGCTGCGATGGTCGAACATGCGGTGCATCACCGCCGTGAGGGCTGCGCGCACCTGCCCTTCGTGCAACTCCTTGGGCAACTGCTGCTTCCAGGCCAGCAGCGCCAACGGCTGCATGGTGGCCATGCGGTAGGGGATGCTGCGGCCGAACACAGGGAAGGTGCCTTCGGGCGAGATGAAACGCTCCAGGATGACGGCGAACTTCTGCATGCGCTGCAGGATCTGCTCGGCACGCCGCTTACCGCCGTCGTTGGGCCCCACGCGGTGCAGCAGGCGGTAGGCATCGCCTTTCTGCTGGCGTATCACATCGACCACCTCCTGATACATGGGCTGAATGACGAAGGAGTTGTAGTAGTCGAAGGCGAAGGCCTGGCCATCGCTGTACCAGCCATCGCCCGCATACCATTCCTCCATTTTGTTCACACCCACATGTACGCGGTATTCGTCATAGGTGGCACCCACCTTGAGCAGGAAAGCCTCCTCCATGGCCACGAAGATGAGCCAGTTGCTGTAGGGCGGTGCATAGCGGTGCAGCCCCGTCAGTTCCTTCACATAGCGTGCTTTGGTAACGGAATCCAACGGCACCCACAGGGCATCGTAGGCACGCAGGAAACTCTCCACCAGGTAGGCGGCATCCACCAGCGTCTGCGAACCGCTCTCCCACCCCAGATAGTCGGGGCTTTCTGGATCCACGGCGTTCTTGTAGGCTTTGAGGGCCCACTGCCGCAGCTGGGCGCGCTGACGACCTTCGGGGGTGCCGTCGTCGGGCAGTGCCAGCCAGGGGGCGATGCCCGCCATGAGGCGTCCGAAGCATTCCATGTAGGCCACCTTGGGGTCGCGTCCGTCCCAACTCTTGGAGGTTTCCAGCTGGAAATTCTTCTGCAACGTTCCGTTGGCCATGTTCTGCAACACAGGGGCTGCCATCTGGTAGGCCAGCTTGGCCCAGTACTGGCGGTCGGTAGTGCCGTCGCCCAGCGGGCTGGCCACCTTCTGCCTGTTGTTTGAAACGGCTGAGCCTGCCACAAGGAGCAGGCTCAGCAGGAGTGTGATGAAACGATGTGCGTTCATACAATCAGTCAGTCTTTAAGTGAATAGGTAATGGTGGTGACCACGCGCACCTTCTTCAGCCATGGGGTGCTGGAGTCGCGGTCGTCGATAGAGAACTGTCCTTGGTCGGCACTCACTATCTTGTTGAGTTTGGAATGCGAGTTCTCGGCAAATTGCTGGGCCGTCTTCTCGGCATTCTCGATGGCCTGCTGCATCATCTTGGGCTTCATCTGCTGAAAGCTGACGTACTCGTACTTGATGGGGTACTCATAGCCGCCATCGGCAATGGCCACACCCTCCTTGAGCAGGTCGCCCTGCCGGGCGATGATGCGGCGCACCTTGGGCACATCGGTGGAGGTGACGGTAATGAACGAGGTGACGAGGTAGCGATAGGGCTGACGGTTGTCGCCATACTCGCGCGCGTTCATATCTAATACCTGAGGTGCGTTCACCTCCAGCTCGTTGGCGCTGAGCCCGTTTCTGATCAGGAAATCCTTTATCTTCTGCTGCGTGGCCCCAATGCGTTCATACAGCTCGGGCAAGTTATTGCCCACCTCTTTCGACACGATAGGCCACGTCACCTTGTCGGCCTCCACCTCTTGTTCGGCCAAGCCTTTCACGTTGACCTTACGGTCCTTATTGACCAGGTCGTCGATACCAGCCTTGATGAACCACCCCAGGCAAACGATGCTCAGTGCCAGGAGTGCAGCTGCGATGATTCCATTTTGTTTCATGATGATGCAATAGTTGTTGTTTCAGTTGTTATTCCCAATACAGGATTTGGCGGTTGATGTCCCACTTGTGGTCCTTGGGGAAGTCGTCGCCCTCCCATGCCTTCTTGCTGGTCCACTTCTCGGGCGCATCGGTCCAGAAGGGATCGTCGGCAGGCAGTCCTAAGGGCATGAAAGCCAGCGAGGTCATGTAGAGCGAGCCGTTGTTGGTGTACCAGTCGGCCACGTTGGGATGCGAACCCACGAAACCGATGGTGAGGTAGCCGTCCTCGGTGAAGTTGGTCTGGCCCTTGCCCTCGAACATGCGCTTCATCACGGCTGTGATACCAGCACGCACCTGGCCGTTGTGCAGTTCCTTGGGCAGTTGTTTCTGCCAAGCCAACATGGCCAGCGGCTGCAACACAGCCAGACGGTAGGGAATGCTGCGGCCCACAACGGGGAAGGTGCCTTCGGGCGAGATGAAACGCTCCAGGATGACGCCGTACTTCTGCATGCGCTCGGTAACCACCGCCAGGCGGTTCTTGGCTCCGTTGCGCTTGTCGCCGTGCGAGCGGATCAGATAGCTGTTGTTGGGCTGTCGGGCCGCAATCATCTGCAGGCACTCGGAGTACATGGGCTGGATGACGTAGGCGTTGTAGTAGTCAAAGGCAAAGGAGGGGCCGTCGCTGTACAGGCCGTCGCCGATGTACCACTCCTCGGCCTTGCTCATGGCCATCTTGATGCGGAAGGCATCGGCCTGGGCGCCCACATACATCAGGAAGGACTCTTCCATGCCGCAGAACAGCAGCCAGTTGGTGTAGGGCGGGTCGTAGCGGCGCAGGCCCTGCAGTTCCTTGATATAGCGCTGTTTGGTCACCTCGTCGAGGGGCTCCCACAGGGCGCTGTATCCGCGGAAGAGGCTCTCCACCACGTAGGCGGCATCAACGAGCGTCTGCCCGCCGCTGGTCCAGCCCAGGTAGTCGGGGCTTTCAGGATCCACGGCATTCTTGTAGGCCTTCAGGGCCCACTCGCGCAGCTGGCGGCGTTGCTTGCCTTCGGGTGTATCGTCGTCGGGCAGGGTGAGCCACGGTGCGATGCCAGCCATGAGCCGTCCGAAGCACTCCATGTAGGCCACCTTCTTGTCGCGGTTGTCCCAGGTGGGCGAGAGTTCCAGCTTCATGTTCTTCTGAAGCGTGCCGTTGGCCATGTTCTCCAGCACGGGAG
Source organism: Bacteroidaceae bacterium (assembly GCA_017526905.1). Lineage (GTDB taxonomy): Bacteria > Bacteroidota > Bacteroidia > Bacteroidales > Bacteroidaceae > Physcousia. Next base: position 14,001 of record JAFXQT010000014.1, read on the forward strand.
CGGCCATCTTGTAGGCCAGCGAGCACCAGTAGGCGCGGTCGCTGGGGCCGTCGCCCAACGGGTTGGGCTCGGCTTTCTTCTTGGCTGCACTGACAGTGACCAGGGCCAGCATCAGCAGCAGGAAAAGGGATGTGAGTCGTTTCATAAGCTGAGAGGAGTGGTTATTCGGCCTCGAGCATGTCGCCCTCGATGAAGAGGCGCACGATGCCATGTTCCTTGGCGTTGGAACGGATGGTGATGCTCTTCTTGAACTTGCCGGGGTACTTGCCCTTGCCGTTGTAGGTCACCTCGATGGTGCCCTTCTGGCCAGGCTTGATGGGGTCCTTCGTGTAGGAGGGCACAGTGCATCCGCACGATGCCATGGCCTGGTGGATGACCAGCGGGGCGTTGCCAGTGTTGGTGAAGGTGAAAGTGCACTTAACCACGGGATTCTTCTCGGAGAACTTACCGAAATCGTGGCTGGTGGTTTCAAACTTAATCTCAGCAGCCTTGTCTTCCTGCTTGAACACAGCAGTGCTGTTGACCTTGTTCTTGTCGGTGTTCTGCGTTGCTGCGGGCACCTGGAGGGTAGCCATGCAGAACAACAGCATCAGAGGTAGTTTCTTCATTGTGTCAATGTATTGGTTGGTTTGTGCTGACAAAAGTAGGTGTTTTTTCCGAAAGACAAGCACATTTAAACAAATTAAACACCTTTTTGGCTGTTTTGTGAACAGAATTAACTACTTTTGCAGCCGATATGCTAATATACAATACTACTTACCAGATGCCGGAGGCCGATGCCCGCAACTTCGTCATCTGGGCGCACCAGGTATATCTGCCGCAGGTGCACGAGTTTGGGCATCTGCGCAACGGGCGCCTCAGCCGCATCCTCTCGCACAAGGAGGAGGCATCGGAATGCTTCGCCATTCAGTTCGAGGTGGACAGCTCGGCACTGCTGCATGCCTGGTTTGTGAAACAGGGCCAAAAGCTGAACGAGGACATGCTCCACATGTTCGAAGACCGCGTGGTTGGCTTCTCCACCATGATGGAAGTGATCGATGCGGAATAGCCCCCTCGGCCAGCAGCCCCATCTGCCTTAATCAGCGCCATTCACCCCATCAGGCTTCATCAGCGCCATTCACCCCATCACCCCACTATCCCCAGGCCATTTGCCCTGCCTTCCCATTCAGGCCCATCAGGCCCCTTCATCCCCATCAGCCTCATGCTCTCCCCCACCCCCACCGCTTCAGAACGCAACAACATAGGAATCGACCCAGGCACCACCAACAAGGGCTATGGCCTCATCAAGGTTACCGGCCGGAAGGTTGAAATGGTGACCATGGGCGTGATTGACCTGCGCAAGTATGCCGACCACTACCTGAAACTGGGCCGCATCTTCGAGCGCGTAACGGGCATCATCGAGAGCTACCTGCCCGACGAACTGGCCATCGAGGCGCCCTTCTTCGGAAAGAACGTGCAGTCCATGCTGAAGCTGGGACGGGCCCAAGGTGTGGCCATGGCAGCCGCCATCAGCCGCCAGGTGCCCATACATGAATATGCCCCCATGCAAATCAAAATGGCCATCACAGGCCAGGGTGCCGCCTCGAAGGAACAGGTGGCCTACATGCTCCGCCAGATGCTGAAGATCCCCGAGGAGGCAATGCTGCCCTGGCTGGATGCCACCGACGGCCTCGCCGCTGCCTACTGCCACTTCATCGAGAGCCAACGCCCAGCCTCATCAGGCGGGGCACGCTCCTGGAAAGAATTCGTGCGAAAGAATCAAGACAAAGTGCATGGGAAGTGAAAAGTGAAAA